>DMPC01000055.1:43264-45025 GCA_003456155.1 Actinomycetota bacterium
CACATGGAGATGCCCTTCGGCGGCACCGTCGCCTCGGACACCTTTGAGACGGGCACCCGAGCGGCCGCCTGGGGCGGCACCACGACGATCATCGACTTCGCCGTGCAGAAGCAGGGCGAGCGGGTCCAGGACTGCCTCGCCGAGTGGCACCGCAAGGCCGACGGCAACTGCGCCATCGACTACGGGTTCCACCAGGTGGTCGGGGGCGTCGACAGCGACTCACTCAAGGCCATGGATGAACTCGTCAACGAGGGCGTGACGACCTTCAAGCTCTTCATGGCCTACCCCGGCGTGTTCCTCAGTTCCGACGGCCAGATCCTGCAGGCTATGCAGCAGGCCGCAGGAAACGGCGCCATGATCATGATGCACGCCGAGAACGGCAGCGCGATCGACGTCCTCGTCGCGCAGGCACTCGCTGAGGGCAAGACGGACCCGAAGTACCACTCGCTGACCCGGCCGTGGGAGACGGAAGCCGAGGCGGTCAACCGGGCGATCATGCTGTCCCGGATGACCGGAGCCCCGCTCTACATCGTCCACATGTCCGCCAAGCAGGCGGTCGACGTGCTCCAGAAGCACCGTGACGAGGGCTGGAACGTGTTCGGCGAGACCTGCCCGCAGTACCTCTACCTGTCCCTTGAGGAGCATCTCTCCCAGCCGGGGTTCGAGGGTGCCAAGTACGTGTGCTCCACTCCCCTCCGGTCGAAGGCAGAAGAGCATCAGGACGAGCTCTGGCGGTACCTGCGCACGAATGACCTCTCGGTCATCAGCACAGACCACTGCCCCTTCTGCTTCAAGGAGCAGAAGGAGATGGGCCTCGGTGACTTCTCGAAGATCCCGAACGGCATCGGCACGGTCGAGCATCGGATGGACCTCATCTACCAGGGCGTCGTGGAAGGTCGCATCAACCTTGAGCGCTGGGTCGAGCTCTGCTCCACGACGCCGGCGCGCATGTTCGGCCTCTACGGCCGCAAGGGTGACATTCGTCCCGGCTTCGACGCCGACATCGTCGTCTACGATCCCGCAGGGCGCACGGAGATCGGGCTGGGGAAGACGCACCACATGAACATGGACCACTCCGCATGGGAGGGCTTCACGATCAACGGCCACGTCGACACCGTGCTGTCCCGCGGCAAGGTCGTCATCGACGACAACCAGTACCTCGGGCAGAAGGGTGACGGCCGCTTCCTCAAGCGCGGCTTCTCCCAGTACCTCATCTGATCCCGCCACTGCTGGACGGCTATGCGCCAGCACCACTCACCTGACTCGACTCCCGGAGGACCCGTGCGCACGATCGACCACTGGATCAACGGCGGCACCGTCGCCTCGACCTCGGGCAGGACAAGCCCGGTCTACGACCCCGCAACCGGGCAGCAGCAGGCCGTGGTGGGGCTCGCCAGCCTGGAGGAGGTCGATCATGCGGTGAGCGTCGCTGCGGATGCCTTCCGGACCTGGCGCTCCTCCTCGCTGTCCAAGCGGGCCGAGGTGATGTTCCGATTCCATCAGCTGGTGGTGCAGCATCGCGACGAGATCGCGGCGCTCGTCTCATCCGAGCACGGCAAGGTGCCGAGCGATGCCGCAGGTGAGCTCGCCCGCGGAATCGAGAACATCGAGTTCGCCTGCGGCATCCCGCAGTTGATGAAGGGCGGCTTCAGCGAGCAGGTCTCCTCCGGGATCGACGTGTACTCGATCCGGCAGCCCCTCGGAGTCGTGGCCGGGATCACCCCCTTCAACTTCCCTGCCATGGTGCCCATGTGGATGTTC
>DMPC01000055.1:45315-46345 GCA_003456155.1 Actinomycetota bacterium
GTCTTCAACGTCGTCCAGGGCGACAAGGTCGCCGTCGACCGGATTCTCGAGCACCCCGACATCAGCGCCGTGAGCTTCGTGGGCTCCACTCCGATCGCTCGCTACATCTACTCGACCGGGACAGCCAACGGCAAGCGCGTGCAGGCTCTCGGTGGAGCCAAGAACCACATGGTCGTGCTTCCGGACGCCGATATCGACATGGCCGCCGACGCAGCGGTGAGCGCGGGATATGGATCCGCCGGCGAGCGCTGCATGGCGGTGTCCGTCGTCGTGGCCGTCGGCGGCATCGGAGACCGCCTCGTCGAGGCCATCTCGTCGCGGCTCCCCCAGCTGCGTGTCGGGCCCGGGACCGATCCCCAGGCCGAGATGGGCCCTCTCATCACCCGGGAGCACCGCGACAAGGTCGCCTCCTACATCGCCGGGGCCTCCGGCGAGGGGGCGGTCGTCGTCGTCGATGGCCGTGAGAACGACCTCCCCGCGGAGGGCTTCTTCCTCGCTCCGTCCCTCATTGACAACGTGCAGCCGGGAATGCGCGCCTACGACGACGAGATCTTCGGCCCTGTGCTCTCGGTGACTCGTGTCGAGACCTACGAGGAGGCCGTCGACCTGATCAACCGTCACCAGTACGGCAACGGCACAGCCATCTTCACGCGGGACGGCGGTGCAGCCCGGCAGTTCCAGTTCGACATCCAGGTGGGCATGGTCGGCATCAACGTCCCCATCCCCGTTCCCGTCGCCTACTACAGCTTCGGCGGCTGGAAGGCCTCACTGTTCGGCGACAGCAACATCTACGGACCGGCGGGCATCGACTTCTACACGCGCTCCAAGACGGTCACTTCGCGCTGGCCGGATCCCGCCACCTCGTCCGTCGACCTGGGCTTTCCCAGGACCCGCTGACCCCTCACCCACTATCGAGCGAAAGGCCTCGCATGGACATCGGCGTCGTACTTCAGTGCATCCCGCCCGCAGCACGCGTCATCGACCTGGCCAAGCGTGCGGAGACCTACGGGTTCTCCTACGTGTGGACCTT
>DMPC01000055.1:46534-46693 GCA_003456155.1 Actinomycetota bacterium
ACTCCCACATCCTGTGGGAGGAGCCGTACGTGATCTACAGCAAGATCCTCGACGAGACTCGCAAAGTGGTCGTTGGCCCCATGGTCACCAATCCGGCCACGCGGGACATCACCGTCACGGCATCGGTCTTCGCGACGCTCAACGAGATGTACGGCAACC
>DMPC01000055.1:46868-50452 GCA_003456155.1 Actinomycetota bacterium
GAGATGTACGGCAACCGCACCGTGATCGGGATCGGCCGCGGGGACTCAGCCGTGCGCGTGACGAACGGCAAGCCGGTCACTGTGGCCGAACTTCGACAGGCCGTGGTCGACATCAAGGGCCTCGTCAATGGTGAGGCGATCGAGTACAAGGGCAACAACCTCCGACTGCCCTGGGCAGCCTCCTCGCGCACCGGAGTCTGGGTCGCCGCCTACGGCCCCAAGGTGCTGGCCGTCACGGGCGAGGTGGGTGACGGCTTCATCCTGCAGCTGGCTGATCCGTCCATCGCTGAATGGACCATCAAGGCCGTGCGTGAGGCCGCTGCAGCTGCTGGTCGAAATCCCGATGACGTCTACATCTGCGTCGCAGCCCCCGCCTATGTGACGGATGGCTCCGCCGAGGCCCACGCCCACGCACGGGATCAGCTTCGCTGGTTCGGCGGCATGGTCGGCAACCACGTCGCCGACATCGTGGCGCGCTATGGGGAGAACGGCGGCGCAGTGCCCCAGGCACTCACGGACTACATCAAGGGGCGGCAAGGGTACGACTACAACGAGCATGGGCAGGCGGGGAACACGCACACCGACTTCGTCCCGGACGAGATCGTCGATCGGTTCTGCATCATCGGCCCGCCGGAGGAGCACATCCGTCGAATCGAGGAGCTCAAGGCCCTGGGCGTTGATCAGTTCGCCGTGTATCTCCAGCACGATGACAAGGACCACACGCTGTCCTCCTACGGCGAGAGGGTAATGCCCGCGGTGCAGGAGCAGAAGAAGGCCAAGGAGTAGCCTCTCCTCCGATCCCGATGACCCCTTGGGTCACAAGTTGGTTTCGGTTGGTGTGTGCGTAACAGGTCCGAAATGTCGTTAGGGAATTCTGAGTTCGTGATGATGGACCCAGCAGAGGTGGCCGCGCCTGGCGCTCCCTCCGTTCGCGCGCGAGGATCCGGAGCCCTGCGCAGGAGAGCGCGATCGGGCGCCATAGGGCTCCTCTGGGCCCTGGCCGGCATCGTCCTGGTCATCGTGATGTGGGAACTGGTCAAGTGGCTCGGCACCCTCATCGAACTCCCCTTCCGGACCAACGACACCGCCATGCCGCACGTGTGGTCGATGGTCGGTGGCTTCTGGCAGCCGGAGGTCCGGGGCTCCGACACGACCGTGATCCAGGCCGTCGGCCTGGCCACCCTCTACTCCCTGATGATCGCCATCGGCGGCTTCATCATCGGCGTCTCGGTGGGCCTGCTGCTCGCCATCGTGATGCAGCGCTTCGCCTACATGGAGCGTGGACTCCTCCCCTTCGTCATCGCATCCCAGACGGTCCCGCTCATCGCCCTCGCGCCGCTCATCGTCGGGATCGGCAATCGCATCAGCATCGGGCCCTTCCAGTGGGGTACCACCCAATCCGTGATGTTCATCGCCGCCTACCTCGCGTTCTTCCCGATGAGCGTCGGTGCGCTGCGCGGTCTGAAGGCCCCCTCGGCAACCTCGCTCGAGCTCATGCGCTCGTATGCCGCTTCCCCGCGCCAGATGCTCTGGAGACTGCGCTTCCCCGCCTCGGTCCCCTACCTCGTCCCCGCACTCAAGGTCTCGGCCGCGGCGTCGGTCGTCGGCACCGTGGTGGCGGAGATCTCCACAGGAGTCCGGGGAGGCATCGGGCGCCTCATCATCGAGTACGCCCGCGAGGCCACCTCCCAGCCCGCGAAGGTCTACGTGGCCGTCTTCGGTGCCATCGTCCTGGGACTGATCGCCGCGGGCCTCGTGGCGCTCTTCGACACCTACATCACCCGCAATCTCCCCAAGGAAGGGTCGGCATGACCGTGACCTCGCCCACCGGACACCCGGCCGTCCACGCAACAGGAGTGTGGAAGATCTTCAACGAGGGTCAGGCCAATGAGGTCACGGCTCTGCAGGACGTGTCGATCGACGTCGCCGAGGGCGAGTTCATCTCCCTCATCGGGCCGTCCGGCTGCGGGAAGAGCACCCTCCTTCGCGTCATCGCCGACCTGACCCATGCCACTCGGGGCGAGATCCAGGTCGCTGGGCTTTCCGCCGCCGAGGCACGCGAGCAGCAGAAGTACGGAATGGCATTCCAGCAGGCCGCTCTCTTCGACTGGCGCACCGTGCAGCGGAACGTCGAGCTCCCCCTGGAGCTCCAGGGCTGGGACAAGGCGCGCCGCGCTGCGCGCGCCGCGGAACTCCTCGAGATGGTCCAGCTCGCCGATTTCGCACAGCACCGCCCCTGGGAGCTCTCCGGCGGGATGCAGCAGCGGGTGGCCATCGCCCGCTCCCTGGCAGTTGATCCGCCGCTCCTCCTCATGGACGAGCCTTTCGGTGCCCTCGATGAGATGACACGCGAGCGCATGCAGAACGAGCTCCTCCGAATCCGTCAGGAGACGGGCAAGAGCATCATCTTCGTCACCCACTCCATCCCCGAGGCCGTGTACCTGTCCGATCGCGTCGTCGTGATGTCTCCTCGGCCCGGGCGCATCACCGACATCGTTCCGATCGCCCTCGGCGACAGGAACGAGGACACCCGCGAGGCCGAGGCCTTCTACGCCGGGGTGACGGCCGTCCGGGAGGCCCTCCGCGGCCGCCACGGTGGCTCCACCTCCGGAAGCGACGTTCGCGCGAGGGTCGGCGAGGTCTGACGGTGACCCGGCGCATCAATCTCATCTGGCCCCCCCTGCTGGTGGGCCTGCTCTTCTTGGGCGCCTGGCAGATCCTGGTCGTGTCGCGGGACATCAAGCCCTACCTGCTGCCCGCGCCGACCCTGATCGGGGAGAACTTCTTCGGCAACCTCGACCTCATGTGGTCGACGGCGATCTACACGGCCTGGACTGCCCTGCTGGGGCTGCTCTTCGGCACCGCCGCCGGGCTCATTGCGGCCTTCCTGGCCCAGCGGTTCATCGTGGTGAACAACATGGTCACCCCGCTTGCTGCCGGACTGGCCGCCGTCCCCATCGTGGCACTCACCCCCATCCTCAACAACATGTTCGACATCACCAGTCGAACACCCCGTGTACTCGTCACCGCGATCATCGTGTTCTTCCCGGTCTTCGTGAACGTCACGCGCGGCCTCGTGCAGGTGCAGCCCGTGCAGCTGGAGCTCATGCGCTCCATGAACGCCCAGCCCCGAACGGTGCTGCGCCTGCTGCGCGTCCCCAACACCATCCCCTTCTTCTTCACCGCCATGAAGATCTCGGCACCCATGGCGGTTATCGCAGCCCTCGTCGCCGAGTACTTCGGAGGGCCCCAATTGGGACTTGGCAGCCGGATCGCATCCTCGGCTGCCAATACCGCCTACGGCCGAGCGTGGGCGTACGTCGTTGCAGCGATCATCACAGGACTGCTGTTCTACCTGATTGTCCTGTTGGTCGAGCGCTGGGCGGCACCGTGGACGGGTCGATCACGTTCGGCCTGACAACCTAGAGGAGGAAACATGCGCAAGACCGCACGTAGTCGATGGGTAGCCGCAACCGGCGTGCTCGTCGCCGGGGCACTTGCCCTCACCGCCTGCAGCAGCGACTCAGGCTCCACGGAGGAGCCCGCTGCATCGGCACCCGCCGAGGAGGCTCCTGCCGAGGAGG
>DMPC01000055.1:50618-51196 GCA_003456155.1 Actinomycetota bacterium
GAGGCTCCTGCCGAGGAGGCTCCTGTCGAGGAGGCTCCTGCCGAAGAGGCCGCCGCCAGCGGAGAGTGCACGGAGCTGACGCCCGTCAACCTGCAGCTCCAGTGGTTCGCACAGGCCCAGTTCGCCGGCTACTACGCCGCCAAGGACAAGGGCTACTACGAGGCGCAGTGCCTCGACGTCACCATCCTCGAGGGTGGTGTCGACATCGTTCCCCAGACGGCTCTTGCTCAGGGCAACGCCGACTTCGCCATCGCATGGGTGCCCAAGGCTCTCGCCTCGCGCGAGCAGGGCGCGGGCATCGTGAATGTGGCGCAGGTCTTCCAGCGCTCCGGCACGCTCCAGGTCTCGTGGGCTGACTCCGGGATCGAGACCCCGGCAGACTTCAAGGGCAAGAAGGTCGGCAACTGGGGCTTCGGCAACGAGTTCGAGGTCTTTGCAGCCATCACCCAGGAGGGCCTCGATCCCGCGGCCGACGTGGAGCTCGTGCAGCAGCAGTTCGACATGCAGGGTCTGCTCAACCGCGAGATCGACGCCGCTGAGGCGATGACCTACAACGAGTACGCCCAGCTGCTCGAGAC
>DMPC01000055.1:51477-66981 GCA_003456155.1 Actinomycetota bacterium
TGGGCTTCCGAGGAGCGCCTCTCGGACGCGGCCTACCAGGCCACGACCCAGGCGTTCGTCACGGCATCGCTGCAGGGGTGGATCCACTGCCGCGACAACGCTGAGGAGTGCGCCACACTCGTGACGGCGAACGGCTCCAAGCTCGGCGCCAGCCACCAGTTGTGGATGATGAACGAGGTCAACAAGCTGATCTGGCCGTCACCCGCAGGTGTGGGTGTCATGAACCCGGAAGCGTGGACCCGGACCGTCGACATCTCGCTCGGCACGAAGAACCTCGAGGGCTCGACGGTCCTGACCGCCGCTCCTGCTGAGGGTGCATGGACCGATCAGTACGCCGTCGCGGCGAATGAGGCACTCACTGCCGAGGGCCTGAACACCACGGGCGATGCCTTCGCGCCCATCTCCGTCACCCTCAACGAGGGCGGCAACTAGCAATAGGGCAGCAGAAGGGGGCGGATCCGTGGGATCCGCCCCCTTCTGCTGCCCGGGAGATTGCCCGCATTCCGCCCGTCAGGTCCCCCCTTCCATGCCAGACTCACGGTCACCCTGGCCAGAGGAGCGACCGTGATCATCTACCGCAGCCCCCATCCGGACGTCGTGGTCCCTGATCTGCCCGTCACGGCCTACGTCCTCCAAGGTGCAGATGGCTACCCTGATCGCCCCGCACTGGTGGACGCACCGACCGGCCGCACCTACACCTATGCCCAGCTCTCCAGCATGATCCACTCCTTCGCCGGAGGACTCGCCGCCCGCGGACTCCGGCACGGTGACACCATCGCGCTGATGTCCCCGAACATCCCGGAGTTCGCCGTGGTCTTCCATGGCGCTGCAGTTGCAGGCGTGACGGTCACAACGATCAATCCGACGTACACCGCCGAGGAGGTTCGCTTCCAGCTCAATGACTCGAGGGCCACACTCCTGGTGACCATTGCGATGTTCGTGGAGACGGCACGCGAGGCGATCGAGGGAACGGGCGTCGATGACATCGTCGTCATAGGCGATGCCCCGGACGGGACCATCCCGCTCACGGGACTCCTCACGAGCCCCATCGCCCAGGTGCCCGTCAATCTCGATGAGGACATCGTGGTCCTGCCCTACTCCTCCGGGACGACCGGATTCCCGAAGGGCGTGATGCTGAGCCATCGGAACCTCGTCGCCAATCTCGTCCAGTGCGAGGGCGCCCTTGACGTCAAGGACGGTGAGGTGGTCCTCGCCGTGCTGCCCTTCTTCCACATCTATGGGATGCAGGTGATGATGAATGAGTTCCTGTCCCGAGGAGCCACGATCTACACCCTCCCCCGGTTCGATCTCGAGCAGGCCCTGACGGTCATCCAGGACAAGCGCATCGAGCGCTTCTTCGTCGTACCCCCGATCGTGCTCGCGTTCGCGAAGCACCCGATGATCGACCAATTCGACACCAGCAGCCTCACGCAGCTGTTCTCCGGCGCCGCCCCGCTGAGCGCCGAGCTGGCGACCCAGGCCGCACAGCGACTCGGTTGCGAGATCGTCCAGGGATTTGGCATGACAGAGCTGAGTCCCGTCAGTCATGTGGTGGCCGGCGGGAACGACAAGCCCGGCACCGTCGGGGTGGCAGTTGCCAACACCGAGGTGCGCATCGTCGATCCCGAGACCGGACAGGATCTCGGCGTGAACGCGCCCGGAGAGATGTGGATCCGAGGCCCTCAGGTGATGAAGGGATACCTCAATAATGCGGAGGCGACGGCGGCGACCCTCGATGACGATGGCTGGCTTCGCACCGGCGACATCGCCACCATCGACGATGAGGGATTCGTGGCGATCGTCGACCGCCTCAAGGAGCTGATCAAGGTGAAGGGCTTCCAGGTCGCTCCGGCGGAGCTTGAGGCGCTGCTGCTCACCCATCCGGCAATCGTCGATGCAGCCGTCGTCGGAATACCCGACGAGGAGTCAGGCGAACTGCCCCGCGCCTTTGTCGTCCTCGCCCCGGGGGCAGCGGTGTCCGACGCCGAGATCACCGACTTCATGGTGCAGCATGTAGCCACCTACAAGGTGATCCACGACGTCGTCGTGACCGACACCATTCCCAAATCCCCGTCGGGCAAGATCCTCCGTCGCCTGCTGCGAGACGGCCAGTAGACATCGTGGCCACGCACACCCCACGGAGGGGGTGGCGTGGCCACGATGAATATGACGCTCAGGACTCCAGGTTCGCCATGACGTGCTTGATGCGCGTGTAGTCCTCGAATCCGTACATGGACAGGTCCTTGCCATATCCCGAGTGCTTGAAGCCACCATGGGGCATCTCGGCAACGAGGGGGATGTGTGTGTTGATCCACACCGTGCCGAAGTCCAGGCTCCTCGCCATGCGCATGGCCCTGCCGAAGTCGCGGGTCCAGACGGAGGACGCGAGCCCGTAGTTGACACCGTTCGCCCAGGCCAACGCCTGCGCCTCATCCGAGAAGCGCTGGATGGTGACAACCGGCCCGAAGATCTCATTCTGAATCATCTCGTCATCCTGCTGGAGCCCTGCCACGACCGTCGGCTCGATGTAGAAGCCGTGGCTGCCCTGGCGGACGCCACCGGCCACGATCTCCGCGTGCTTGGGTGCGCGCTCGATGAAGCCGAGGACTCGCTCGAACTGCTGCGCGTTGTTGACGGGCGGGACGAGCGCCTCGCCCCCCGGCCCGTCCTCGAACGTCGTGCCGGTGCCCTTCGCCTGCTCGGCCATCGCAGCAACGAAGTCGTCGTAGATGCGCTCGCCGACAATCATCCGCGTCGCTGCGGTGCAGTCCTGACCGGCATTGAAGTACCCGGCCACGGCAAGCCACTCCGCGGCCGCCTCGAGATCGGCATCGTCGAAGATCACCACGGGAGCCTTGCCACCGAGCTCGAGGTGAACCCGCTTGACATCGCGCGCGGCTGACTCAGCGACCTGCATGCCGGCCCGGACTGATCCAGTGATGGACACCATCTGGGGAATCGGATGCTCGACGACGGCGCGTCCGGTGTCACGATCACCGCACACCACGTTGAGCACTCCCGCGGGCAGAGCGCCGGACTCCGCGATCAACTCGGCCATCCGCACGGTGGTCACCGGCGTGGTGTCACTCGGCTTGAGCACGACGGTGTTCCCCGCGGCGATGGCAGGCGCGAATTTCCACACCGCCATCATCATGGGGTAGTTCCACGGCGTCACCTGCCCGATGACGCCCACCGGCTCGCGGCGGATGATCGAGGTGAATCCCTTCATGTACTCGCCGGCTGCACGGCCCTCCAGCACCCGAGCGGCTCCGGCGAAGAAGCGGATCTGGTCGACCATCGGGGGAATCTCCTCCGACATCGTCACGGCCACCGGCTTCCCGGTGTTCTCGCTCTCCAGCGCGACGAGCTCCTCGGCATGCGACTCCAGCACATCGGCGATGGCGAGCAGGGCCGCCTGACGCTCTGACGGGGTGCTGTCCCGCCAGGTGACGAAGGCGTCCTGGGCCGCTCGGAACGCCTGGTCGACATCGGACTCGGACGAGATGACGGCCGAGGCGAAGACCTCACCCGTCGAGGGGTTCACCAGGTCACTGGTGGCCCCGCTGGACGATGACGAGCGCTCGCCTCCGATGACATTGCCGATGACTCGATCACCCATGTCGCGCCTCCTGAGGTCACGTGTTGCCGGTCCGCAGACGATGACCGATCTGCGGAAATTGGATCCAATGGAGCCCACACTATGCGGAATCCGTCGCGTATGCGTGAGGTATGCACGAAATGCGCTTGATGTGGGCTCCTGTTCTACGCCAGTATGGGGTGTGGCCAGCCGCGAAAGAGGAGTCGCCCCCTTGGACGAGACGTCCAAGGCGATCATCGAGCAGCTGCAGCAGGACGGAAGACGCCCCTACGCCACCATCGGGCGGGCCGTGGGCCTCTCCGAGGCAGCGGTACGCCAGCGCGTGCAGCGGCTGCAGGACGCCGGCGTCATGCAGATCGTCGCCGTCACCGATCCCGTCCAGGTCGGCTTCGCGCGATCCGCCATGATCGGGGTCCGCGTCGAGGGTGACATCGAGGCCGTTGCGGACGCCATGGAGTCACTCCCCGAGGTGGACTATCTCGTCGTCTGTGCAGGCGGGTTCGACATCCTGGCCGAGGTCGTGGCCGAGGACGACGATCACCTGCTCGACGTCATCAATCGGCAGATCAGGGCAATCCCGGGCGTGCGCTCGACCGAGACCTTCGTCTACCTGAAGCTGCGCAAGCAGATCTACACCTGGGGAACCAGATAGGCCGAGAGGCCGGAGAGGCGGCACCGTGACCACCACACCCACGCCAGGACCAGGAGCAACATCGCTCGCGGCACGTGCTCGCGACCATCTCTGGATGCCCTTCACGCGCCACTCCGTCTACGAGGAGGGTGGAGAGGTCCCGGTCATCGTGCGCGGTGAGGGCGCCTACGTATGGGACGAGGCCGGTCGGCGCTACCTGGACGGTCTCTCAGGCCTCTATGCGGTCCAACTGGGACACGGGCGCACAGAGATCGCCGAGGCCATGGCTCGCCAGGCCGCAGAACTGGCCTTCTTCCCCATCTGGTCCTATGCCCATCCTCGGGCCATCGAGTTGGCCGAGCGGCTGGCCGACCTTGCCCCGGGTGATCTCAATCACGTCTTCTTCACCAGCGGCGGCGGCGAGGCCGTGGAGTCCGCATGGAAGCTGGCCAAGCAGTACTACAAGATCGTGGGGCAGCCCAACAAGCACAAGGTGATCTCACGATCGATCGCCTATCACGGCACCACCCAGGGAGCCCTCTCGATCACCGGCATTCCCGGCGCGAAGGAGCCCTTCGAGCCCCTGGTGCCCAGCACGATCAAGGTCCCGAACACGAACGCCTACCGCGCGCCGGAGACGCTCCAGGATGACGAGAAGGCCTTCGGGAGGTGGGCTGCTGACAGGATCGCGGAGGCGATCGAGTTCGAGGGCCCGGGCACCGTGGCCGCGGTGTTCCTCGAGCCCGTCCAGAATGCCGGAGGGTGCTTCCCGCCGCCCCCCGGCTACCTCGAGCGGGTGCGCGAGATCTGCGACCACTATGACGTTCTGATGGTGGCCGACGAGACCATCACCGCGTTCGGGCGCATCGGCGACACCTTCGCGATGGGCCGTTTCGGCGTGACTCCGGACATCATCACGTGCGCCAAGGGCATGACCTCCGGCTATTCCCCCATGGGTGCCATGATCGCCTCCGAGCGCCTCTTCGAGCCGTTCCGGCATGGCAGCGAGATGTTCCTCCATGGCTTCACGTGGTGCGGCCATCCTGTGGGTGCTGCCGCAGCACTGGCGAACCTAGACATCTTCGAGCGCGAGGGCATCCACGCCCATGTCAGGGCGAACGAGGAGCCGTTCCGGCGCACGCTGGAGAGACTCCTCGATCTTCCGATCGTCGGCGATGTGCGCGGAGCCGGCTACTTCTACGCCCTCGAACTGGTTCAGGACAAGGCCACTCGGGAGACCCTGTCGGCCGAGCAGTCCGAACGCGTGCTGCGCAACTACCTCTCCACAGCACTGTTCGACAATGGTCTGTACTGCCGAGCGGACGACCGCGGCGAGCCGATCGTCCAGATCTGCCCTCCTCTCATCATCGGCCAGACCGAGTTCGACGAGATCGAGCAGATTCTCCGCGCTGTCCTCACCGAGGCCTGGGCACGCCTGTGAGCGAGACAACGGAGCGCACGCGCATCCGTCGTCTCCCCGAGAAGGCGTCGACGGATCGGGACGATCTCGATCGGGTGCTCGACGCCGGACTCGTTGCGCATGTCACCGTCATGAACCATGACGTGCCGCTGGCCATCCCGGTGGCCTATGCGCGTCGCGGGGATGAGGTCCTCTTCCATGGCTCCACCGGCTCCCGCCTGTTTCGCACCCTCTCCGAGGGTGCGCCCACCTGCCTGACGGTCACCCTGCTCGACGGCCTCGTCGTTGCGCGAAGCGCCTTCGAATCGAGCATGCACTACCGATCGGCCATGCTGCTCGGAACAGCCTCGCGGATCAGCGGCGACGATGAACTCGATGCCCTCCGCACCATCACCGAGCACCTGCTGCCAGGGCGCTGGCAGGAGTGCCGACAGCCCAATCCCAAGGAGCGAGCCGCCACCATGACGCTGTCCCTGCCCATTGAGGAATGGTCGCTCAAGCTCAGCGATGGGGACCCCGATGACGAGCCGGCAGACGTCACCGACGAGACCTACGGCCGCATCTGGGCAGGTGTCGTGCCCCTTCGAGAGGAGTTCGGCGCGCCCCGTCGGTCGGCCGACTGCCCCGATGACATATCCGTCCCCGAGTACGTCCGGGCATGGCGCCGATGACGACCAACATGCGACACCTGTCGTTGTGGTTGGACTCGCTGCCAGCCGACCTGACTCGACCCGTGGGCACTCCCCTCGCAGGGGACCGGACCGTCGACGTCGCGATCGTCGGCGCAGGCTTCACCGGACTGTGGACCGCCTACTACCTCTCCCGGCGGGACCCCTCCCTGCGCATCGGCATCATCGAGGCCGAGGAGGCCGGCTTCGGCGCGAGCGGGCGCAATGGCGGGTGGGCGTCCGCGCTCTTTCCGGCATCACTGGATGCCCTGGCACGAGCATCGTCTCGGCCCGAGGCGATCCGCATGAAGCGGACGATGATCGATTCCGTGGACGAGATCGCGCGGGTCGCTGATCTCGAAGGCTGGGACATCCGGTGGAGCAAGGGTGGCACCGTCGTGGCGGCCCGGACGCCCCTGCAGTGGAGCAGCGCGCAGGAGGAGGTGGCGCATGCGCGCTCCTGGGGCTTCGGCCCCGAGGACCTGCAGCTGCTCGACCGCGCCGAGGCAGAGCAGCGGATCGGTGCCACGGATGTGCTCGGAGCGACCTATACCCCTCATTGCGCTGCGCTGGACCCTGCCCGGCTGGTGCGCCAGCTGGCGGGGGCTGTCGCCCGCTCCGGCGTGTCCATCTTCGAGCACACGCGGGCCCGGGCGATCGAGCCTGGCGTCGTCCGCACCGATGCCGGGGACCTGCGTGCGGAGATCGTCGTGCGAGCCACCGAGGGCTACACTCGCACGCTCGCCGGCCAGACCCGCACGCTCGCTCCCGTCTACTCCATGATGCTCGCCACCGAGCCGCTGCCCGAGCGGACGTGGGAGCAGATCGGCCTGAAGGAGCGGGAGACGTTCGCCGATGGGCGCAACCTGATCATCTACGGACAGCGGACGAGTGACGCACGCATTGCCTTCGGAGGACGCGGGGCTCCCTACCACTGGGCCTCGAGGATCTCTCCCGATCAGGATCGCAACGCCGCCGTTCACGCAGCACTGTGGGAGGTGCTCGTCGATCTCTTCCCGGCAGTGAGCAGTGCCGCCGTGACTCACACGTGGGGCGGACCCCTCGGGGTACCCCGGGACTGGTGGGCGTCATGCGGTCTGGATCGGAGCACCGGTCTTGCATGGTCCGGCGGCTACGTCGGCGACGGGGTCACCACCGCCAACCTCGGCGGACGAACACTCGCGGACCTCATCGTCGGTGAGCAGTCGGACCTCGTGAGCCTGCCCTGGGTCGGCCATCGATCCCGCGCGTGGGAGCCAGAGCCATTCCGGTGGCTGGGCACGAACATCGGACTGAGGATCATGACCTCTGCCGACGAGAAGGAGACACGCACCGGAAGGCGCTCGCGCACAGCGGCCCTGTTCGCGCGAAAGCTGGGCCACTGAGACCGACGAGCCCCTACGGCCGCTGGATCAGGGAGTGCCCGGGGCGGTGTACGCCGTCTTCGATGTCGTGAAGAACTCCACGGCTGCCGTGCCCTGCTCCCTCGGACCGTGGCTGCTCTCTCCCCGGCCACCGAACGGGACGTGGAAGTCGACGCCGGCCGTCGGGAGGTTCACCATCACCATGCCTGCACGCGAGTGTCGGCGGAAGTGGGCCGCCTCCGCGAGATCCCGCGTCACGATCCCTGCCGACAGGTTCATGGTGCTGGCATTCGCCGCAGCGAGCGCCTCCTCGTAGTCCGCCACCCGGACCACCGACATGACAGGCCCGAAGACCTCCTCCTTGTTGATCCGATGATCGATCGACGTGCCGACCGCGAGAGCCGGCGCGAGGAAGTGGCCCTCGCCCACATCCTCGAGGCGGTGTCCACCGATGATCTCGGCACCCTCGGCGCGGGCGATCCCCAGGTAGTCCTCATCCTGGGCCAGCTGGCCCGGATCGACGACCGGTCCCATGTCGATGCCCTCGACGCGGGCATCCCCCACCCGCCAGCTGCCCATCCGCCTGATCATGGCCTCGACGAAGGAGTCGTGCACTGCCTCGGTCACGACGAGGACGGACGATGCCGTGCAGCGCTGCCCCGTGGAGCCGAAGCCTCCCTGGATCGCGCACTCGACGGCAAGGTTGAGGTCAGCCTGACCGGTGATCACGAGGGGGTTCTTGCCGCCCAGCTCGAGCTGCACCTTCGCTCCCGTCGCGGCGGTCTCCATCAGGATTCCTCGTCCGGTCGACACCGAGCCGGTGAAGGTGATCGCATCCACGGCCGGTGACGACGTCAGGACCGGGCCGACCACCGAGCCCCGGCCCAGGACGAGGTTGAGGACGCCAGCCGGCAGACCGGCACGGTTGAGGATGTCGACGAGCTCCCAGGCGCTGGCCGGGACGAGATCCGCGGGCTTGAACACCACCGTATTGCCGAAGGCAAGGGCCGGGGCAATCTTCCATGCCGGGATCGCGATCGGGAAGTTCCATGGGGTGATCACGCTCACCACCCCCACGGGCTCGCGGGTCACCGTCACCTCGATGCCGGGCCGGACCGAGTCCAGCGCAAGACCGTGCGGCTGGAGCACCGTGCCGGCGAAGTACTTCAGGATCTGGCCGGCCCGCACGACCTCGCCGCGCGCCTCCGGGAACGTCTTGCCCTCCTCTCGAGCCAGCAGGTCGCCCAGTTCGTCGGCGCGTGCCAGAACCTCCGAACCAGCCCTGTCGAGGATGCTCGAACGCTCCCACGGGGTAGTCCTCGACCACGCGGGAAACGCCGCAGCGGCAGCATCGAGCGCCGTCTGCGCGGTACCGGCGTCACCCACGCTCGCCAGCGCCACCACGTCGCGCACGTCAGAGGGGTTCACATCAGGCCGCTCCTCGGTGCCGGGCATCGCGGCACCCCCGACCACCGAGGTCAGCACGCGCGGGCTCATCGGTAGGCCGCCAGTCCGGTCAGGGCCTCGCCGACGACGAGCGTGTGCATCTCGTTCGTGCCCTCGTAGGTGAACACCGACTCGAGGTTGTTCATGTGGCGGATGATCGGGTACTCCAGGGTGATCCCATTGCCACCGAGGATGCTGCGGGACTCCCGTGCAATGGCCAACGCCTCACGGGCATTGTTCAGTTTGCCCAGGCTCACCTGCTCAGCACGGATGAGCCCTTGATCCTTCAGTCGGCCAAGGTGGAGCGCCAGAAGCATTCCCTTGCCCCACTCGAGGGCCATATCGGCGAGCTTCTTCTGCGTGAGCTGATACCCGGCAATGGGCTTGTCGAACTGAACGCGATCGATGGAGTAGTCGATCGCAGTCTGCAGGCAGTCCCGTGCGGCACCGAGGGTGCCGAAGACGATGCCGTACCGAGCCTCGTTCAGGCACGAGAGCGGGCCCCGCAGGCTCGCAACGCCCGGGAGCACGGCATCCGCCGGCAGTCGGACTCCCTCCAGCACCAGTTCGCTCGTCACGGATGCCCGCAGCGACATCTTCCGGTGAATCAGGTTCGCGGTGAAGCCAGGCGTGTCCGTCGGAACGACGAAACCGCGAATGCCCGCATCCGTTCGCGCCCAGACCACGGCGACATCCGCCACATTGCCGTTGGTGATCCACATCTTGGAGCCGTCCAGCACCCAGTCATCACCATCGCGTCGGGCACTCGTGCGCATGCCCGACGGGTTCGATCCGAAGTCTGCCTCCGTCAGGCCGAAGCAGCCGATCGCCTCACCCGCAGCCATGCGAGGCAGCCACTGCTGCTTCTGCTCCTCGGAGCCGAACTCGTGGATCGCGAACATGGCGAGGGATCCCTGGACGCTGACCAGTGAGCGAATCCCCGAGTCGCCGGCCTCCAGCTCCAGGCAGGCCAGCCCATAGGCGACAGCCGAGGTACCTTGGCAGCCGTACCCGTCCAGGTGCATGCCAAGGACCCCCAGTGAGCCCAGCTCCCGCGCGAGCTCGCGAGCGGGGATCTCCCCGGACTCGAACCAGTCGGCGATCTCCGGCCTGATCCGGGTATCGACGTAATCACGCACCACCTCTCGGATCGCCCGCTCCTCCTCGCTCAGCAGGTGATCGATGGAGAAAAGCTCGGTCGGGGTCTGCGGTGCTGCGGTCATGACTGCTCCTGCGTGAGTGATGTGGGTGGTAGGCGGGTGTCGTGGGTCGGCCAGGTCAGCGGATGTGCCGTCGGTCGGAGGCGGTGAGCATCGACTCCACCGCCGCAACGGAGTGGGCGCGATGATCGTCGTGCAGGGCGATGACGGCCTCAGCATCCCGGCTGCGCAGGGCATCCAGCATGGCGGCGTGCTCCGACTGGACCCTGGATCGATTGCCCGAACCCTGGTAGTAGAGGGCTCGATAGGCGTCCGTGGCATCCCACAGCTGGCGGAGCAGTCGCGACAGGCGCGGCATCCCCGCTGCGTCGTACATGGCGAAGTGGAAGCGCCGGTTGGCCTCGGCCATCGCGATGACGTCGCCCTCGATCGCCGCCTCGTCGACATCGACGCAGAGCGATGCGATCTCCGTGACGTCGTCGTCCTCCAGCATGGGGATGGCAGCCGCGAGTGCGGCATGCTCCAGAAGAGCACGCAAGTGGTAGACCTCCCGCAGATCGGCAACGCTGAGCTCGGCGACGAAGTAACCGCGATGGGGGTGATTGACGACCTGACCCTCCGACTCGAGCATCTTGAGCGCCTCCCGCAGCGGCACCCGGGACACCCCGTAGCGCTCCGCCAGGGCCTCCTGGACGAGCTGATCTCCGGGCGCAAGCACACCGGTCAGGATGTCCTCCCGCAGGGCAGCGAGCACCGCGTCCTGGGCGGTCGCCCGCGTCATGGTCGATCCATCCGCTCGTCGACCCCGTCGAGCAGGGCAAGCACTGCGGCCCGGTCCTCATCGACGTCAGGGGGTGCCGATCGATACGCAGCGGGAGTCCGCGAATAGCGGACGGGGTGCGCCACCTGTCGCTGCGGCACCGAACGCCGAGGGTCGTGGATCTGGACCACCGGCTCAAGACCCAGCGCATCGGCCAGGCGCAGGCCCTGGTCGATATCGTTGATCGGCCCGCAGGGAACACCCGCCGCCGTGATCCGCTCCTGCCAGTCGTCAGCAGAACGGCTGGCGAGCAGGGCGTTCACCTGGTCGGCCAGGACCGCCCGGTGCTCGACCCGCGCAGCATTGGTCGAGAAGCGGGGGTCCCGAGCGGTCTGCGGACTCTCCAGCACGTCCATCAGCCGGACGAACTGGGCATCGTTCCCGACCGCCAGCACGAAAGGTCGATCAGCGGCCTGGAAGACCTCGTACGGAGCGATCGACGGGTGCGCATTGCCCAGGAAGCGGGGCACCACGCCGGCGCCCAGTACCGACGAGGCCTGGTTCACCAGTGCCGACTGCAGGCTGCCCAGCAGGGTGATCTCGAGCGACTGCCCCTCGCCGGTCCGGTCCCGGTGGTGCAGCGCTGCAAGGATCCCCACCGCGGCCTGCAGGCCCGTGAGAACGTCGACCAGGGCGACTCCGGCCTTGGTGGGCTCCTCGGTGCCGGTGATGCTCATGAGCCCGCCCATCGCCTGGACGAGCAGGTCGTAGCCCGGCAGGTCGCGTCCGGCCGCGGAGCCGAACCCGCTGATCGAGCAGTAGATGACACCCGGATTGCCCGCGGCGACGGCCGGGTAGTCCAGGCCGTACCGCGTGAGGGATCCGGGTCGATGGTTCTCGATGAGCACGTCGCACGAGGCCGCCAGTCGGGCCGCGATTCCCGCGTCGTCAGGATCACGAAGATCCAGGGCAACCGAGAGCTTGTTGCGGTTGACCGACTGGAAGTAGGTCGACTGCCCATCCTCGGCGAATGGCGGACCCCAGGACCGGGTGTCATCCCCCGAGCCCGGACGCTCGACCTTGACCACCGTGGCCCCCAGGTCGGCCAGCAGCATCGTGGCGTAGGGGCCGGCCAGGACGCGGGAGAAGTCCGCGACCAGGAGACCGTCCAGCGCACCGGGCATGCGCAGATTGTATCCAATATCGCGTGGAATGTATCCAATCCTGCGCTCAGTGCGTCGGCGGTGTCCCCGCATCGGGGTGCGGCGCCGACCCATCCGGAGCCCGTCGCTCCTTGGCCTTGCGGGCCGCCGTGCTCACCACCCGGATCAGCACCGCGATCAGCACCAGATCCAGCGCCATCTGGACCATGGTCACGCTGCGCGCCAGGGTCGTCACGGGAGTGATGTCCCCGAAGCCCACGGTCGCCAGCACCGTCAGCGCGAAGTAGTACGAGGAGAAGGCGTCCAGCTCCTCGGTGAAGGCCCGTCGGTCGAGCAGCGAGACCGCGACGTAGATCATCGCAAAGACCGCGAGGAAGAGCGCGGCCAGCAGCACCAGCGCCTCGGCCGCCATCAGCTCCGGATACCGGGCCCGCGTGATCTTCCGCAGTTGGCGTCGCGAGAACACGATGTACAGGCCGGTCCCCACGACCGCGACAGCAAGCGGGGCCACCAGGCGCCCATCCGGAGTCTCCGGCACGAGGGAGAGCATGAAGACGATCAGGAGAGCGACCCCCAGCAGACGCAGGACGGTCCCCACGATCGCAGCGATCAGGTAGCGCCGGGACAGCCCCGGGGCCGAGTCCAGCGCCGCCAGGGACTGATCACTCATGGCCCGAGTGTGCCACGAAGCCGGGGCCGAACATCGGCTCAGGACGTCGTCGCCGCCAGCTGGCCGCAGGCTCCATCGATCTCCCTGCCCCGGGTGTCCCGCACCGTCACCTGGACCCCGCGCTCCTCCAGCGCCCGGACGAAGGCCCTCTCGTCCTGCGGACGCGAAGCCGTCCAGGCCGAGCCCGGCGTCGGATTCAGGGGAATCAGGTTCACGTGCACCAGGTGCCCGGCGAGGAGGTCGCCGAGGAGTTCCGCCCGCCACCGCTGATCGTTGATGTCCTTGATCAGGGCGTACTCGATGCTCACGCGCCGATGCGTCAGCTCGGCATACTCCCATGCAGCATCCAGCACCTCCCCCACCTTCCAGCGGGTATTCACCGGGACAAGGGTGTCGCGAAGCTGGTCGTCCGGTGCGTGCAGCGAGACCGCCAGGGTCACGGGGAGTCCCTCGCGTGCCAGATCACGGATGCGGGGAACCAGACCGACCGTGGAGACCGTGATCCCGCGCGCGCTCATCCCCAGGCCTCCGGGCGCCGGATCCGTGAGCCGATGGAGCGCGGCCACCACTGCCCGGTAGTTGGCCAGCGGCTCCCCCATGCCCATGAACACCACATTGCTCACGCGTCCGGGGCCGCCCTCGATCTCTCCCCGTTGGAGCGCTCGGGCGCCCGCGATGACCTGCTCGACGATCTCGGCCGTGGAGAGATTGCGCGTCAGGCCCGCCTGCCCGGTGGCGCAGAAGGGGCAGTTCATGCCACACCCCGCCTGCGAGGACACGCACATGGTGACCCGCTCCGGATAGCGCATGAGAACGCTCTCGACCAGAGCACCGTCGTGCAGCCGCCACACGGACTTCACCGTGGCGCCGTCATCACAGGAGATCTCCCTGATCGGCGTCAACAGCGTCGGCAGGAGCGCATCGCTGATCACGGTCCGAGCCTCGGCAGGGACGTCCGTCCACTCGCTCGGATCATCGCTGAGGCGCCCGAACCATTGCCGGGACACTTGGTCCGCACGGAACCCCGGCAGGCCCAGATCCACCACGGCCGCCTTGCGAGCCCCCGGGTCCAGATCGGTCAGGTGCACCGGGGGCTTGCCCTTTCGAGGGGCGTCGAAGACGAGCTCTCCAGGTTCCGGCATGGGATCAGAATGCCGTGCCGCTGCCGAGGAAGAGCGTGAACAGCGCCCATGACGTGAAGGCGTTCGGGATGAGCGAGTCGAAGCGGTCCATCATCCCGCCGTGCCCGGGAAGGAAGGAGCCCATGTCCTTGACGCCGAGATCCCGCTTGATCGCGCTCTCCGCGAAGTCACCCGCCGTGGCCGTAACCGTCAGGATCAGGCCCACGACGACGCCCTGCCACCACGGTGCATCGAAGATCAGGGTGAAGCAGAGTGCGCCGATCACACCCTGAACCACGATCGACCCCGCGAAGCCCTCCCAGGACTTCTTGGGGCTGATCTGAGGCGCGATCGGATGCCGGCCGAAGAGCACCCCGGCGGCATATCCCCCGATGTCGTTGCCGATGGTGAGCAGGATGAACACCACGACCCGGGCGGGGCCGTCATCGGCGGCGAGCGTGAGGCTCAGGAAGCCCGCCATGAACGGCAGGTAGGCAATGGTGAAGATGCTCGCCGTGACATCGCGGACGTATCCCTCGTACCCGCGCCGAAGACGCCACAGGAGTGCCGCGAGGATGGCAACGCCGGTGGCCGCGAGGAGGGCCATCGGCCCCCACACATAGGCCACAGCCGGCACGACAAGAGTGGCCGCGTATGCCGGCGTGCGGGCCACCCGCACCCCCACCCCCGCGAAGGCGTCCACGACCTCGCGCACCGCCACGAGCATGGTGGCGATGACCACCACGACGAAGAGCCACGGCAGGAAAGCCAGGCTGACCACGACGATCACGCCCAGCGCGACCCCGGAGCCGATGGCGGCGGGAAGGTTCCGGCCCGCCCGCGACGCAGCCGGTGACTCGGGGGAGGAATCACCCATCAGGCGCCCTCAGACCTCGAGGAGTTCGGCTTCTTTGTGCTTGAGGATCTCATCGATGTGCTCCACATGCTTGTGGGTCACCTCGTCGAGGTGCTTCTCCCCGCGACGCACATCGTCCTCGCCTGCATCGCCATCCTTCTGCAGCTTGTCCAGTGCGTCCTTGGCATGCCGCCGGATGTTGCGCACCGAGACACGCGCATCCTCGGCCTTGTTCTTGGCGATCTTGATGTACTCCTTGCGACGCTCCTCCGTCAGCTGCGGCAGGTTGATGCGGATGATGTCGCCGTCATTGTTCGGGTTGATGCCGAGGTCGCTCTCCCGCAGGGCCTTCTCGATCGCCGTCATCGATCCCTTGTCATAGGGGGAGATGATGATGCTCCGGGCCTCGGGGATCTGAATGGATGCCAACTGATTCACCGGCGTCATGGCCCCGTAGTAGTCGACAACCACCTTGTTGAACATCGCCGAGGTGGCACGCCCCGTGCGGATGGTGCTGAAATCCTCGCGCGCAACGGAGATGGCCTTGTCCATCTTCTCCTCGGCATCGAGGAGGAGGACATCGATCTGCTCGCTCACGTGCGCTCCTTTGCGGCTCTCACTGATCCGTCGAGACTAGCGTCCCGATG
>DMPC01000192.1:0-1168 GCA_003456155.1 Actinomycetota bacterium
ATGACCGTGGAGGCTGTCGTCGCGAATCGTCCCTTCGAGTTCGAGGGCACGACCTACTATTTCTGCGCCATGGGGTGCAGGAAGGCATTCGAGAAAGACCCCGCTTCGTTCATCACTCGGGAGGTTGCATGCTGATCAATCAGTCATTCGACATCGATCAGCCGGTCGATCAAGTCTGGAAGTTCTTCTACGACATTCCGCTGGTCGCGGCCTGCATCCCGGGTGCTGATCTCACCAACCAGGTGGGTGACGAGCAGTACGAGGGCGACGTCATCATCTCGGCTGGCCCGGTCAAGCTCGAGTTCACCGGCGCGGTCAAGATCAAGGAGCGCGACGAGGCGCGCAAGGCCCTCGTGCTCGACGCGGCAGGCGCGGACAAGAAGGGCCGTGGCTCGGCGATCATGCTGATGACCATCGCCCTGAAGCCGCTGGGTGCCTCTACTCGGGTCGACATCAGCATGGATCTCGCGATCTCCGGCGCTGCTGCCCAGTACGGCCGCGGTCTCGTCGTCGACGTCACGGGTGTCCTGGTGGATCAGACCGCAGCCTCGATGAAGGCGCGCATCACTGCGATGGCCGAGGGGCGCGATCCCATGGCCATCGGAGGCCCAGCAGCGGCCAGCGGCATCGCGATCGGCCTCATCGCCTTCCGGCGTGCGGCCAAGCGAGTGTTCGCGAGGTTCTTCCTTCCCTACGAGCCGGCTCCGAGCCGCTAGAACTGGAGGCTAGACATGAGTCTGTGGATGGTAGGGAATCTCATCCTTCTCATCATCGTCGTGCCCCTGCTGGTGGCGCTGCTGAACATGCTGCTCAGCGCGCTCGAGAGCATCCGGGCCGCATCTGATGATGCACTCGCGGGCGGCGTCGCCCTCATCGGCCAGCTCAACACCACTCCCGAGCTTCTGGCGACAACCGATGACGTGATCAAGGAAGTGGCCAATGGAGCGGTGCGGTATGCCGGTCCCGTCTCGAAGCTTCTCGGTTAGGAGACCGCAATGCCCGTCGAAGCAATAGTCACGCTGGTGCTGGGGGCACTGATCATCGCGGCAGCCGCACTCGGCCTGCTGCGTGCGATCCTGCACCTCTCGGCCACGTCGAAGACCCTGGGCGCCCTCGATGGCGGCGTGGCGGTCATCGTCGAGAAGACCTCCACCGTCCCGTCCACCGT
>DMPC01000192.1:1483-4997 GCA_003456155.1 Actinomycetota bacterium
TGGTGGTCGTGCTGGTGGTCGTCGCGCTGGTCGTGCCGATCCTGGTTCTCGCCTGGCGTATCGGAAACCAGGCCGGAAGCATCCTGACCCGCCTGCAGCAGGCTGAGACCAACACTGCGGGCCTGGCAGGGCTGAACGAGACCATCGATTCCGCTCTCGGAGTCATCGCCGGCCTCAAGCGTGGCCGTACACGGTTGGGAGGCTGACATGGATGCTCAGGTGGAGAACCTCTGGCTCATCGCCAACATCCTCGGGGCCATCGTGGTGGTCGTGGTCGCAGCGCTGCTGACCCTGCTGGTCATCTTCGTGGCCCGCATTCGCAAGCGCGTCGTGGCCATCAAGGCGACTCTTGAGAAGATCAAGGAGAACACCGCCGACACCGCACTCATCACCACCACTGCCGGTGGCGTCGAGCTCGTGCTGGCGGAGGGTCTGGAACACCATCTGTTCCTCGGACGAGTACTGGACAAGGTGCGCTCATGACCGGACTGCAGCTCTTCACTGTCATCAATGTCGCCGCTCTCATCGCGGGGCTCGCGGTGTACCTGTTCATCGTCAGCAAGCAGCTGCGGGGCGTGGCCGGGGATCTTCAGGATTCCGCCGATCTCGTCTGGCAGGTCAAGGCTGACGCGGAGGCCATCGCTCCGGGACTGACCTCCATCAACACCACGGGCCGCGTCGTGGCCGGCGCGCTGCCCCTGCTCTACGGCATGGGCGAGGGCATCGTGGATGGCGCGACCTTCAACCACGATGACCACGTGGCCGATGGGGTGAACAAGCCGGCGATGGGCACGCGGCGCTCGCGGCTCATGGAGGCCGTGGGAGTCAACCTCGACGACTAGTCGGGGCTGCGTTCGGTGGTGAGGGCGTCCGTGACACTGGTGTCATAGGCGCCGATCCACTCGTCCTTCCATGCATTGTCGAACTTGTTCAGGTTGCAGCTCGGGTCGTAGATGGCGATGAGCTCCTGGGTGATCTGCTCGCGATGTGCGCGGGTCCCGCCGGGCACGTCCAGCCAGCACACGTGCAGGTTGAACTTGCCGCCTGCGCGCTCGACCCAGGCGGGTGATCGCGGGTGGCGCAGCGGAAAGCCCTCGGTGGTCAGGTCGTCGGAGTGGCCGACGTAGATCACGGAGAACTCCTGCGGCCGCTCAGGATTCGACTTGGCGAGAATGGCGTACACCGCCGCCTGCGCAGGGGCTGTCCAGCCGGCCAGGGCCCGTGGGCCCTCGAAGGAATAGCCCGCGAGGCTGCCGAGCCGGATCACGGAATGAGGTCCTCGAGCTCGGCATAGTCCTCGTCCTCGCTCAGGGACTCCGCGCGCACGACGGGCCAGGCCGGCAGTGACGTCTGGGCCACAGCCTCGGCGAACAACTCGAGTGCACGATCGACGGCGAGGTCGGAGTTCTCGGCCTCAACCACGATCTGGGCGCCGTAGCCGAATGTGCCCATCCCGCTGGCAATGCCGTTGAGCGGTGCCACGGCGTCTGCCAGCTCCACGGTCTCCTCGAGGGTGATCTCACGATCCCCTTCAGCCTGGAGGGAAATGCTGTACCTCATGAATCACCCCACCTTCGCCAGCCGGTCGGCCAGCCGCTCGAGGCTAGCGAGGTTGTGCCCGGAGTGCACTTCGTCGATGAAGGGATCGGCCACGATCATCCCCAGGGAGGCCGGGACGTAGACGACGGCGTCACCGCGGTGCGGGTTCACCCAGATGACCCGGTGGGCGATGCGCGAGAGGCTCTCCATCGACTCGGCCAGGGCTTGAGGGTCACCCCGGTCGAGGCCATCGGAGCAGATGACGACGATGGCGCCCCGGCCGAGGCGTGAGCGTCGGGCCTGTCGAGTGAACGTCTTCAAGGAGTCGCCGATTCGGGTGCCACCGTCCCAGTCCAGCACGGACTCCCCAGCCAGGCGCATGGCGTCATCCGGGCTGCGTCGATCCAGGGACCGCGTGACCCGGGTCAGGCGGGTGCCGAAGCAGAACACATCGACCTTGGCGTTCGCCCGCCGCGCCGAGTAGGCGAACTGAAGGAGGTTGCGCGAGTAGTCCGCCATGGAGCCGGAGACATCGAGGATCAGCACGAGGGGGCGCAGCTTCTCCTTGCGCTTCCTGAAAGCCAGTTCGCGAGGCTCGCCGAGGGCCCGCATGGACTCACGCACCATCCGGCGCATGTCGAGCAGTGCCGGCTTCCGCGATCGGGTCATGCGGTGGGTGCGTCGCTTCGGGGGCGTGACGCGCATGCGTGACATGAGTCGGCGCAACTGACGCAGCTCCGCGTCCGAGCAGTCGGCGAAGGCCTTGTGTCGGTAGATCTCCGAGGTGCTGGCGACGTAGCCGAGCTTGACCTCGTCGGGACTGATCTCCCCGGGCAGGCCCTCCTCGGTGTTCGGGATCTCGATCGTGGCACCCGCGTTGGAAGATGACTTCATCACCTTCTTCAGCTCCTCTGAGCCGGACGCCCCGTTGTCGAAGAAGAAGCGCTGGAAGATCTCGTTGTAGATCGGCACATGCTCGCGCCGACGGACGAGAGTTGCCCGACCTGCCCAATAGACGTCCATCAGGTCGGTGACGTCCAGCTCCGCGACACCGGAGCAGAACGTCAGGAGATCATCGGTTCCGATCGACAGCCCTCCGTCGCGCAGCGCATGGCCGAAGTCGACGAACAGGGCATCGACCGCGTCAGGCGACGACATCCTGGACGCTCTTGGCCGTGTATTCCAGATCGTCCCTGTCCTTGACCACGGCGCCCAGGGTGTCCAGGGCGGCCTCCGGTGTCAGGGCCTGCACCCCGAGGGCGTCCAGGCTCTCGGCCCAGTCGATGGTCTCAGCGACGCCGGGCAGCTTCTCAAGCTCCATGGCGCGGAGTCTGTTCACGGCGGAGACGACCTGCGCGGCAAGGGATTCGGCCACATGCGGCACGCGGGAGCGAACGATCTCGACCTCGCGGGCCTGATCCGGGAAGCCGATCCAGGTGTAGAGGCATCGGCGCTTGAGGGCGTCGTGCAGCTCGCGGGTGCGATTGGAGGTCAGGATCACGATCGGACGCGACTGCGCCGTGATGGTGCCGACCTCGGGAATGGTGACCTGGAAGTCGCTGAGCAGCTCTAGCAGGAAGGCCTCGAACTCGTCATCCGCTCGGTCGACCTCGTCGATGAGCAGAACGCAGCGATCACCGGAGCGGACTGCCTTGAGCAGTGGCCGCTCGACCAGGAAGCGATCGCCGAACAGATCCTCGTCCGACGTGGCCACCTCGGACTGGCTCAGCGAGCGCACGAAGAGCATCTGCCGGGCGTAGTCCCACTCGTACAGGGCGTGGTGCATGTCGATGCCCTCGTAGCACTGCAGGCGGATGAGATCGCGACCCAGCATGGTGGCCAGGGTGCGGGCCAGTTCGGTCTTGCCGACACCGACCTCGCCCTCGAGGAGAAGCGGCCGCCCGAGCTTCAGGGCGAGCAGGAGAGTGGTGGCGAGCCCCCGGTCCGCGATGTACCCCTGATCGCGCAGGTCATC
>DMPC01000192.1:5263-5828 GCA_003456155.1 Actinomycetota bacterium
GTGCGCTTGCCCTCGCGCTCGGTCTTGGTGCGCCATGCGGTGGCCACGTCAACACCCTCTTCGCCGAAGCCGTCGAAGTTCACTTCCTTCATGTTCCGGCACGCCTTGTTCGGGTTGCACTCCTCGTCGAGCTCCTGCATCGCGCCCGGCGTCCCCTGCCAGATGGTCCGCAGGCTCTCGGCGGTGCCGTCGGTCTCAGCACTCATGGCTTTCCCTTCCCTTGTGCTCGGAAGGCTAGCAACGGCTGGGCGAACCCGCAGGCGGAGACTCCGGCGCCGTCCTACCCTTGGCGGATGGACTCCGGCGCTGCACTGGGCATCCCCTCTATCGCGGTGCTTCAGGAGCGACTGGCTGCGGCCGACTACCTGGCCGACGACGGCCTGGCCACGGCGATCTTCTGCGCCGCCCGCCTGCCCCAGCCGCTCCTCCTCGAGGGCGAGGCGGGGGTCGGCAAGACCCAGGTGGCCAAGGCGCTCGCCTCGGTGCTGGACACTCCCTTGATCCGCCTGCAGTGCTACGAGGGGATCGATGCCTCGGAGGCCCTCTACGAATGGAACTACCCGCG
>DMPC01000110.1:0-1249 GCA_003456155.1 Actinomycetota bacterium
AGGACCACCACCGGCGTGCTCGTCCACAGCCGATGGAGAGGTCGTCACCTCATGCTCCGCCGCATGATGCTCGAGATCACCACCACCGACATGCCCTCCACCGACGTCCTCGTTGACGCCGTGGCCGACGACGTGCTCCTCAGCACTCAGATCGGGCGCACCGTCGTGATCACCACCGGGAATGTCGGGAGCGCCATCACCTGACGTGACCGCGCTCTTGGCCTCCGGCGCGTCAGGGCGCTCCTCGTCACCGCCCGCGGGGGCCGCCTCCTCCTTGTCGCCAAGTCCGACGCCTTCCATGATCCCGTTCTTGACGGCGTCCGCTCCCAGCGCCGCCTTGCCCAGTTCTCCAAGACCCCCGATGAGGGTGGGGCCGTCTTTGGAGGGTTGGCGGGTCGTCAGGAAACTCGACTTCTTCAACTTCTCCCGCCGCTCGCCGCTGACCACCTCGCGCGAGTGCGTGCGCTCGCGCTCCTCCGCTGCGGCGTCAGCCGTCACGGCCTGGGTGATCATGCCGAGCCCCTTCGCCCCGCCCGAGATCACCTTCTGAGTCCCGTCCCCGAGATGACCCAGCCCCGGCATTGCCGCGCCGGCCAGCTTGGCGGACTCGACGCCGACACCTACTCCGGCAGTGATTGTGGACTTGACGTACTTGCCCTGCTCCTGCAGATCCCGGGCATCGTCGGCGGATCCACCCGCCATCTTGCCGAAGTCCTCGAGGTGCTCGCCGCCCTTGTTGACGTAGTCGGCGATGGTGCCGAGCCTGGTGGCCTCCATCTTCGCCGGATCTTCCATCCGATCGATCATCCCGCCCACGCGGCCGTAGTGGTTGATCGTCTTTCCGGCATGCTCATTGGTGAAGTTCTCCGCGGCCGTGGCACCCGTGCGGATGTCGGTGATCTGCTTCTCCTTCGCCTCGCGAGCAGCCGTCTCTGCACGAGTGAAGCCGCCATCGGCGCGAGCGTGGATGTCACCGATCTGACCGTCGAACTCTGCCGAGGCGGCCTTGGTCGCATCGCGGTGCTCCTGGAGCTTCCTACGGCCCTCGGCCAGGGAAGGCTGAAGCGCGTCGATCTGGCTCTGCAGATCAGCATGCCTGGCCTTACGCGAAGCAGTCATGAACGTCTTGGGCTGCTGCGACTTGAGATCCTCGATCTGCTTGCGGATCTGCTCCTTCGAGTCCCGAAGCTGGGTCTCGGTGGCCTTCGCATTGGTTTCATGCACGCCCTTGGCCGCCGTGATCCGCTCG
>DMPC01000110.1:1452-7837 GCA_003456155.1 Actinomycetota bacterium
CGCGAGCCTCGTGCTCTGCCGTCCGGGCGTCCTTCTCATCGTCGAGCTCCTTCTGGATTCTCGCGATGTCCGCCTTCTGTGGATCGCTCAGTTTGCCCGACGTGCTGAAACCACCCGTCTGCACGGCTCGCTTGATCTTGCCGTACGTCGAGCCGTGCATCGAGTCCTCATGCCGGACGACGTCACCCTCGTTGTAGTCCATGACATCGGGGGCTGCCTTGCCGAGGACCTCATCCTTGGAGTACTCATCCGGACCCACGCGCATGGTGAGGTCCTGGTACGCGCCCAGTTCTGCCTGGTCGCGAGCACGCGTGCCAGCGGACCGGAACGTGTTCAACGCGGCAGCCCTGCGCTCCGGCGAATCCTTGACAGCCGACTGGAAGTCGGTGACCTTGCCCGCAAGGTCGGCGCTGGAGGCCTCATTACGCTCCACGGAGCTCTCGAAGCCGGACTTGATCTTGGCGTCTTGCGAGATCAGCGCCTGGCCGCCAAGGTCGCCAAGAACCGCCGCGTTCTGGACGATTCCGCGGACGTCGCCACCGGAGAGCACCTTGGTGGCGATTCCGGCGGCTTTGGCCCCGGTGGTGTCGGTGACGTCGAGAACCTTCTTCGCGCCGGCTCGAACGACCTGACCGCCCTGGCCCACTTCCCCGGCCTCACTGAGGGCCTTCGCCTTGAAATAGGTGCCCGCCGGAGTCTGCTCGACCGACTCCCCGTCGCCAGCGGCCGCGCGGTCCGCGGCGGCCTTTGCCTCACGCGCCTTCGCGAGCTCGACGATGCGCTTGGAACGCGATGCCTGGAAGCGCCGCGAGAAGTCAGCGACCTGCTCATCGTGGCTCATGGTCGTGGCAGGCCGCTTCTTCTGGTCGGCCACGTAGGAGTCCATGACCGCCTGCTGCTCCGGAGTCCTCTTCGCCGCTGTCTTCCGGCGCGCCTCCGTCAACTGATCAGGCGTCAGATCGGGACCCGGCATGTCGGGAGCATAGACCCGCACGTGGACGCCGGGGAGGTCTCTGGCCAGCGAAGAGTGTCGCTTGAAGGCCACGGACTAGGACAGCTTGCCATCCAACTGGGAGATCATCTTGTGATTCATGACCGAGCCCGCAATGAGCGAGAGCATTCCGATGCCGAGCATGATCGCCACGAAGGCCGAGATGGAGATGGTCGCATCGGTTCCCGACGCGTTGGTGATCGCGAAAGTGAACTGCCACCCCTTGCCACCGCTGCTGGTGGGATCCGCCGGACAACGCCAGCCACACTGCACCGGCACCTGGATGAGGGTGAAGAGGATGTAGCACCCGAGCCAGATCATCGAGGCGAATGCCCACGTGCGCGAGGGGCCGTAATGGTGGACAAGGCCGTAGTCGATGGCCATCCACGAGCTCGTCCAGATGAGCATGATGCCCACACCGAGGATGATCAGGATGAAGGCCGCGAAGGCCCACTCGAACATCGGCCGACCGAGGACGACCTCATTGGGGTCGATCGTGAGTTGCCCGGTCGCGTTGTCGATGATCTCCCGGCCGCTGAAGAAGACGCCCGCCAGGGAGACCAGGAGCGCAATCCCGTAGTGCTGCGGGCGCATCCCCCTCAGCAGGTTCAGGATCGGCGCCGCGCACGCTCCGAACAGGGCGAGGCGCTGGAAGACCCCCAGTTCGCTCGGCGGCATCCCGTAGCCCACCTCCTGGGAGATGGCGATGGTCACCGTGAAGATCACCAGCAGGATCGCACCGATGTTGATCCAGCGCGCCACGCCCACCGCAGCGGTCGGCTCCAGCGACGAGTCCGGCGCCGGCTCGGCCGACCCGCTGCCGCCCGAAGAACTCGGTGAACCGGGCATTTGGGGCGCCTTCGGCATCTTCGGGGCCTGCGGGGGCTTCGGCATCTGAGGAGGCTTCGGCATCTGGAACTGGCTCGCGGCGCCCATCTCGCTGCCGACACTGCCTAGGAGGCCCATGGACAGCCCACCTCCTGTTGGCTCGGTCGCGTCACAGTAGTGCCTAGATGGCTTCGACGTTCAGAGCGGGCGACGGGCCGGTCAGCACGATGGTGCCCGCCCACAGGCACTCACAGACACTGCCCTCGGTCAGGACTGGCAGCCCATCGATGACGACGTTGCTGGGCGAGATCCAGGGATCGATCACCAGCGGGATGCAGGGGGCCGGGGTGGGAACACCCAGCGCGGCGATTGTGAGGGCGATCACCTCGGGATTCAGAGGCGAGTGGCACAGGCCGAACGAGGGGATGTTCACCTCGGGGATGATGTCGATGATGGTGCCCACGGGAAGGTCGTTGGCGAAGACCCCGAGCGGCTCCACGATGAGAACCGAGGGGAAGAAGCCCATGTCGCAGAACATGGGCGTCCCCAAGACGGCGACCGGACCCGGCATAGCCGTGATGATAGGCACTCGCCCCTCTGCTGTCAGGCGGTCGCCGACCTCGCTCCGCCACCTCCCGAACCGGCATCGCAAACACCGCGTGACGCATGAGGATGATGAGGGTCACAAGACCTCGAGATGACGATTTGGCAATTCGGGAAACACCTGTCACCTTTTGCCCTATCGTCGCGCCCGACGGGCCGCACGAAGCGAGCCTGACCCTTGAGGAGTAACCATCATGCCTACGTACCTGTCACCTGGCGTATACATGGAAGAGGTCCCCGCAGGCACCCGCCCCATTGAGGGCGTGGGCACGGCCATCGCGGGATTCGTCGGCTTCGCGCCCACCGGGCCTGTGAACGAGCCGACCCTGGTCACCAACTGGATCCAGTACGCCGCCACCTTCGGTGACATGGTCGAGGAATTCGCCATGGGCAAGGCGGTCTACGGCTTCTTCAACAACGGCGGCGGCCGCGCCTACATCGTGCGCCTGCCTCTTCCCGGTGACGGCTCGACGGCCTCGCCCGGCCTGCCCGTGGCTCAGCTCTCGCTGGCCGGCGACGGCAAGGGCGGCACGCCGGCCTTCACGGTGCGCGCTCTCGATGCCAACGCGGGCACCATCTCGATCGACGTCGAGGACGCAGCCGGTGCCGAGCCCGGCTCAGGCAGCTACGACGTCACGGTGTCCAGCGACTCCGGCGCCTCGGAGCTCTACACCGGCGTGACGGCCGGTCCCGGCGCCAAGAACGTCATCACCGTGGTCAACGCCACCTCGCGTCTAGTGACCATCGAGGAGCTCGACGTCACCGGCGCGGACCTCGCCCAGGGCCTGAGCACCGGCACCGTGGCACTGAGCATCCCCTCCGGGGTTGTCGTCCCGTCGGTCGCGACCGCCGATGTCGTTGGTGACGCCGCCAAGCGCACCGGCTTCGCCGCGTTCGAGGCGCTGGAGGAGATCACCATGATCGCCGCCCCCGACCTCGTCATGGCGCATCGCCAGGGCCTCATCGACACCGAGGGTGTTGTCGCCGTTCAGAACGCGATGGTGTCCCACTGCGAGCTCATGGGCAATCGCATGGCCATCCTCGACACCCCGGCCGGCCTGAACGCGCAGCAGGCCTCGACCTGGCGCATGGAGACCACCAACTTCGATTCCAAGTTCGCCGTCCTCTACTGGCCCTGGATCGAGATCTTCGACCCGTCGGTAGGTCACGACACCCTGTTCCCGCCGTCAGGCCACATCGCCGGCCTGTGGAGCCGCAACGACAGCACGCGCGGCGTATTCAAGGCCCCGGCGAATGACGTCCTCCAGGGCGCAGTCGGCCTCGAGCTCGGGGTCACCCGGGGTGAGATGGACATGCTGAACCCGCAGGGTGTCAACTCCATCAAGTCCTTCCCCGGTCGCGGTATCCGCGTCTGGGGCGCCCGCACGCTGTCCAGCGATGCCGAGTGGCGCTACGTGAACGTGCGCCGCTACTTCAACTACCTCGAGGAGTCGATCCTCCAGGGAACCCAGTGGGCAGTCTTCGAGCCGAACGACGACCGGCTCTGGGGCACCATCCGCCGCACGATCAGCGCCTTCCTCGTCACCGAGTGGCGGTCGGGTGCACTGTTCGGCGACAAGCCGGACAAGGCCTTCTTCGTCAAGTGCGACGGGGAGAACAACACGGCCGAGAGCATCGATGCCGGCATGGTCATCATCGAGATCGGCGTGGCACCGGTGAAGCCCGCAGAGTTCGTCATCTTCCGCCTGTCGCAGTTCTCCGGCGGCGCCTCCATCAGCGACTAGAGACTCAACAACAAGAAGGAGTTAGGCAATGGCACTTGTAGGCGGCGACTCCCTAACCGCTTTTTCGTTCGAGTTCTCGGTGGACGGCGTGACCATCCCGAACGTGGTGGCGGTCAACAGCATCAAGAAGACTGCCCCGATCATCGAGACGAAGTCGATGACTCCCACCGGGCAGTACGTCAACCAGAAGATGTACGGCATGCAGCAGTCCGGCGAGATGACCATCACGGTTCTCAACACCGGCGACTCCAGCGTGACGTCGTGGATCATGGATGGCCTCTCCGGCAACCAGACGAGCGGCCGCAAGTCGGCCAAGCTCGTCTACAAGGACACCACCGGCGCCACCATCACCACGATGGAGTTCGGCTCCGTCCTGGTCAGCGAGGTCGACTACGGCAACACGACAGCCGGCGAGCCCACCGCGATCCAGATGACGATCTCGCTCAGCTTCGTCGAGTTGAAGGTGTCGTAGCGAACGAGTCATGACCGCTTCCCCCGAGATCTTCCAGACTTCCTTCGACTTCGTCCTGCCCAGGGGCTACGTCGACGCCACCGGCACCGTTCATCGTGAGGGCACCATGCGCCTCGCGACAGCACGTGATGAGTTGATGCCGCTGCTGGATCCCAAGGTCCGGGAGAACTCGGCCTTCCTCTCGCTCGTGCTCCTCGCCCGGGTCGTGACACGGCTGGGAACCCTGCCGACGATCGACGACCAGGTCATGGGTGGGCTGTGGGCCACCGACCTTGCATTCCTGCAGGACCTCTACCGGCAGATCAACTCCGAGGGTCACACCCTCATTGAGGTGACCTGCCCTGACTGTGCGTCGAACTTCGCCGTGGATCTGGCAGGTGGTGGCCTGGGGGAAGCATGACCGCCGGGGCGGATGCGCTCTGGGACGAGGTCGGCTTCCTCGCGTTCCACCTGAACTGGTCTTTGGACGAACTGGTGGACCTGCCGCACGGATTGCGTCAACGTCTCGTCGAGCAGTCGAGGACGCTGGCGCGGGACAGGAACGCATATGGCTGACGACATCGCACCCGAGACTCGGGGATGGCGAGGGGCCTACCGCGGTGACTTCCGGTCCATGGCTCCCCTGCGCCCCTTGCTCGCGGACATCACCACGAGCGTCGAGCCTGCGGACGCCTACGCCGTGACCAGACGGCCGACGGGTATCGCTCAGGCACCGCTGTCGCACGGGCGGATCGCGAGCTTCTCCGGGCTGATCAAGGCCCCGAGGGTTGTCAAGCCGCGACGCAGTGCGCCCCCGGGCGCGGCACCCGTCGACGATCGACCAGCAGAGGGCATCTCCATCCCGGCCAACCCATGGGATGAGGACGACGAGCAGGATGCCCTGCCGTCGGCACCGCCCGCGCCGATCCCGGCTTCCGCACCGCAGAGGCGCACACCCACTCCACGTCCTGCTGCCAAGAGGCCCAAGCCGGCAACGCCTCGCGGGGTGCAGCCCACCCGCGCTCTCACCCCCATGGATCGGCGCCCCGGGGCACCGTCCACCGCTCGCGCTCCCGAGATGAAGCCCGGTTCACCGGCAGCATCGACGCCGGCGAGTCCGCCCGCTCTGCTCGCCGAGACCGAGGATCCGGGGCAGTCCGCTCGTCTGCGGATGCGCGGTGGTCAGGTCATCCCTGCGAGCGGTGCCCGCACCGCGAACGCCGCGCTCCCCGCTGCGCCGCCTTCCTCGCAGCCGCCGGCGGCCGGACCGGCGCCGTCCACTCCCCCTGCTCCCGCAACGTCACCGTCATCGCCCGTCACTGCAGCGGTCTCTGCACCGACGTCACCGACGACGAGGACCCCGTCCAATCCCCTCTCCCGTCGCAACCTGAGCACGCGCCATCGGGGCACTCCGCCGATCCTGGCGTCCGAGCGTGCGCTGATGGACGACCCGAACGGCGACGCATCCGACAGTGGCGAGCCCGCCGTCCCCAAGGGCCCCTACACCCCCAGCACCCGAACGAGGTCAGTCCAGGCCGCGCTCCCGTCCGCGGAGGCACCGGCAGCCAGCTCGGGTGCGGCAGCCAGCTCGGGTGCGGCAGCCAGCTCGGGTGCGGCAGCCAGCTCGGGTGCGGCATCCCCTACGGCGGACGCACCGCCCGCCGTGCAGCGCCGACCCACCGCGACACCGACGCCCCCACCGACACCGTCCGCTCGCCCTGGGATACCGACGGTGGAGAGCGCGTCATCCCCGGGGTCGACACCCCC
>DMPC01000110.1:8038-8322 GCA_003456155.1 Actinomycetota bacterium
CCCCCGCCCGCAGCACCCCTGCTCTCACCGAGCGACCTCACGCGTTCGTCCACCACGCCATCCGCACCGTCCGCGTCACCCGGCCCGGGTCCGGCGGTGTCACCCCCCTCCACATCTGCCCCTCGATCCAGCGCGAGCGCCCCCGTCACTCCCGCCGCCACGCCGAGCGCGGCATCGTCATCACCCGCCGCAAACCCGAGCGCCCCGCCGTCATCCGACTCCACCGCTTCCGTCACGCAACGCCGTGCCACCGGCACCCCGACTCCATCCGCGACTCCATCCGC
>DMPC01000110.1:8599-10203 GCA_003456155.1 Actinomycetota bacterium
CCGCACCCGCATCCCGCGAGGACGCGCCCAGCACCTCGGCCCCCGCAACCGCCGCAGCGGGTGATCCCGGCGCCGCTCCTCTCCTCGGCCCCAGCGATCTCGCGCGCGAGCCGAGGAGCTCCGCTTCCGCCGGATCCACGCCGGCCGCCACATCCGCGGCTGGCACCACGCCCACTGCCACACCCGCGGCTGGCACCACACCGACACCCGCGCCTTCATCCGACGCCGCCTCTCCCGCCGCACCACGACGGCCCACCGGCACCCCCACTCCCTCAGGGACCACTGCACCCCCGCCACCAGAGGTCACGGCATCAGCGCCCGGCCCTGCGTCGGCACCTTCCGGGCCCACCGGACAGGCGATGACCTCACCTGCGGCCACGCCAGAGCGGTCATCAGGGTCTGTCCCTGCCGGTACGCAGCGCCGAGCCACCGGCACCCCGACTCCACCCGCCACCACCACGACACGCACGGCACCGTCGACGACTTCGGCACCGTCGATACCTCGCGCCGCAGCACCCACGGCACCGACACAGGCGCCTGGTGACGTGGCGCCCCCGGTATCCGTCACACCGACACCGGGTCCGAGCAGCTCGGTCGACTCGGGCACCGCCCCCGCGCCTTTGCTGCGACCCGACGATCTCTCCCGAGGCCCGGGCGCACCGTCGTCCTCCGGACCCGTCACCCCGTCGAACCAGGCCCCGCCGCCACCGTCCAGCGCGACACCTGCGCCCCTGAGCGCCAGCAGCGGCACACCTGCAGCAATCCAGCGTCGAGCGACCCACACGCCCGACCAGCCTCCGCCAGCCGCAGAGATTCCTGCGGCCGCACCGCAGCCCTCAACCGGCGACCTGAGCCGAACGTCGACCGCGGCGGCTTCCCCCGTGTCGACGACACCGCCCCGGACGCCAGCGACGACTGCTCCTGCACAAGCACCCTTGGTGTCTGACACTCCGCCACTGGCGCGAGGTGCGTCCACGCCGTCCGTAGGCTCGCCGACGAACGTGGGCGCGTCAGCACCCGTGAACCCCGCAGCTACCCCGGGCACTCCGACTCCCGTCGGCACGCCGGCGACCATCCAGCGGCGGGCGTCGACCACGACCGCCATGGCAACCGATCCCGACGTCGATGCGGCACCGAGCACGGAAAGCGGACCGAGTGCGCGGGGAGCAGCGAAGGAGCCGAACTCCGCTGCCTCCGCCACGGCCACGCCAGCAGTCGCCCGCGCGACACCGTCCACTGCGCCCCCCGAGGTCACCGAGCACTCCGTGCGCGTTCCGCGCGACGTGCAGGAGGCGGTGGCTGCGGTGACGGGCCATCGGCCGGCCGAGGTGACCGTGCGTCGGGGTCCGCTCATCAATCGCACGGCCGCCCGCATCGCTGCGGACTCCTACGCGACCGAGGGGGTCGTGCACCTTCCGGGAACAGCACCCCTCACGACGGACCGGTCCCGTCGCCTTCTCGCGCACGAGCTCACCCACGTCGTTCAGCAGAAGTCCGGCACCGCACCCCACCATGAGGCCACCCCCGCCGGCCGCGACGCCGAGCAGCAGGCCATGCGGGCCGAGGCGGCCTTCGCCGCACCCCCCTCGCCCGCGACTCCGAGC
>DMPC01000154.1:0-255 GCA_003456155.1 Actinomycetota bacterium
GCGCAGGAGTCGCGCCTCGGCCGCGATCGCGCGCGCCTCGCTGGCGGCATCACGGGACGCTGCCAACGAGCGCACGTCCGAAGGCGAGGTGAGGGCTGCCGCGGGCAGTGCCGGCGCTGCGGCCGCAGCGTGGCCCGGGATGAGGGCGAAGGCGGCTGCCGTGACGAGGGACGCGACGGCGAGACGGTGCCTGGAACCGCTGACCCGGTGCACTCGTGCCTCCCTGTCGTCTGCCGTTCTCGTGAGGCGTGCCGT
>DMPC01000154.1:656-1117 GCA_003456155.1 Actinomycetota bacterium
TCGGCGCCCAATGCTGCGCTGCTCGCGGGCACCCTGGTCCATGGTGTCCTGGAGGAGCTGCTGGCCCTGGAGCCGGCCGAGCGCACCCGCGAGCGTGCTCGGGAGATCTACGCCGTGCAGGCGGCCGAGATGCTTCCCGGGCTGGACCCGCGCGTGGATCAGGAGGATCTGCGGAGCCGCGCCGGCACCGCGATGGCCTCGTTCTTCGCCCTCGAGGATCCACGCGAGGTGGAGCTGGTTCCCGATGGCCTCGAGCGTGCGGTCCGGGCCGATCTCGGCGGGGTGTCGATCGCCGGATCCGTTGATCGACTCGAGTTCGCCGTCGGGGGAGCACGGGTGCTCGACTACAAGACCGGTGGCGCGAAGGTGCGCTACGCCGAGGCGTACTGGCGCCAACTGCTCCTGTACGCGCGCATGCTGCAGGAGGAGGGGCTCGACGTCTCCGAGGTCGCCCTCATGTA
>DMPC01000154.1:1413-10041 GCA_003456155.1 Actinomycetota bacterium
CCTGGCTGGCCAGCACGGGTCCCTTGTGCTCCTACTGCCCGTTCCGAACGGTGTGCCCGGCCCGCTCGGATCGCCCCGTCCCCGTCCCCGGCAGCGAGGAGAGTCACCGCGTGCTCGAGCGCAGTGCCGAGCTGGTGTGGCGTCCGCGCCGGGATGGCGTGGCTGTGGATGCAGTGGCGCGGGACGACGCCGAGGACGATTCGTGACCGATCGCGTCCCGCCTCCCGTCTCGACGTCGATCCCCATTCCCGACTGGGAGCCGCCATGGCCCTACCGGGGTTCACCGGGATACGTGCGCGTCACCAGCACCATGACGCGGGAGCGAGGATGCCGCGAGCAGACGGCCCGCAAGGCACGCCCGGATCTCTTCCCGGCCCAGGACGCCCCGCGCGAACCCGCAGCACCCGGCTCGTTCCCCCTGGGCTTGGTGCGCGACACCGTGCTGAACCTGCTCGGATCCGGGGCCGGAGCCGGCTCCGATCCGGACCTCCCGACGGCTGATCTCCTGCGATCGGCCGTTCAGCAGGCCGCCGCGGATTCGTGGCAGGAGTGGTCGGCGGAGTCCCTGCCTGCCGTCGAGGCAGGGGTGGTCGGCTACCTCGAGGTGCTCGAGTCGCTGAGGGCCTCGGGCGAGCTGCCGGAGACCCTGGTGTTCAGCGATATCGCCTACGTTCAGGATCCCGAGGCCGACCGGGTCGAGTTCTGGGCCTGGGCCGTGCACCACATCAGCCGTGACGGAGCCCTGCGGGAGGTGCACCTGCTGCGGTGGCGTGATGCCGCGTCGGTGCCACTCGCCCCGGCGGAGGTCGCCCTGGTGGCCCAGGTGGCCGGCGGCGGATTCATCGCCGAGCACGGCAAGTGGTACCAGCGATTCGTCCCCCTTCGGTCGGTCGCGTCGCCTCCGGATCCGGAGCGGGTGCGCGTGCGGGTCGTCGGGGTCCTCGACGCCTCGGCGGACGTCCGGTTCGACGGAAGCCCGCAGGACGCCCGCGTCGCCTTCGACCAACGGGTGCCCTCGGCGCTCGGCGCGCTCAGTGGGGGCTCCACCTTCGCGTCCGGCGCCTGCGCGGACTGCAGCGTGCGGTACGTGTGCGCCGGCATCCCCACCTTCCCGGGGTTCCTCGGCGTCGCAGGATTCTCCGCTCGCACGCGTGCGCTCTCGCCCGCCACGCTCTGGACGCACGGAGCCTGCCCGCGACAGCTGTACCTCTCTCGGGACCTCGGCCTGCCCCGGGAGCGACGCGAGGCCTCCGACGCGCTCAGGCGCGGCGTGCAGGTGCACGAGTGGCTCAGGCTCGCCCATGATCGGGGCGTGCCCTGCGGTGAGGCCGACCTGCCCGAGGCGGCGGAATCCGGGCTGCACCGCGAACTGGGGTGGACCGACGACGAGTACGCCGTCAATCGGCCCTACCTTCGCCAGCACGTGCAGGTCTGCCCCCTCGCCGGTGGTGACGTCACCGACATCCGGGCCGAGGTCCACATCACCGCCTGGGACACCGACGCCAATCTCGTCTTCACGACGCGCCCCGACACCGCCTACCTCGACCGCGACGGCGCCTGGGTGCTGCGCGAGACGAAGACCCTCAGCCCCCGGGGGATTCCTCGCGACCCCTCGGTGCTGCTGGGCCGCTATCCCCAGGTGGCGGCGGCGGTCTGCCTGCTCGCCGACGGCTATCGACCCGATGAGCAGCCGGCCGATCACCCCGGCCGGGTGGAGCTCGAGCTGCTGGGCCCGGAAGCGGCCGAGCTCGTCACGTTCGACGCGGCCGATCCGCTCACGGTCCTCGTCGCCCGGACCTCGCTGGCCGAGCGGGTGGACTCCTGGCTCTTCGACACCGTGCACCCGATCGGCGAGCGACCGCCGTGCCAGACCTGCGAGGTAGCGCGGTGGTGCGGGCGTCAGCCGGAGGGAGCCCTGGCCGTTGCGGTGGAGGGGCTCACCGTGCCCGGGGTGCCGGTCGATACCGACTGGCACGCTGCAGCGCCGGATGCCGTGCTGCGTGATCTCCTCGGCACTGCGGACGAGGAGGAGGAGTTCCCCTTCTGACGTCGGGTGTGTCCTGCCTCGATGGGCAGGAGTGCGCCAGGCCCGTCAGGAGAGCACGAGATCGGGGTGCTCGGCGTCGAACCTCGCCTCGAGCTCTTTGGGGATCCGCTTCGCGGGCACCGGAATACCCTCCGCCGCGCACCACTCCCGGATCAGCTGCAGCTTCTCCGCCCGGGTGACCTCCCGTCGAGGACCCGCACTGGCCAGGCGCGGCGCGGCCGCGCTGCGGCGGATGTCGCTCGGATCGCCCAGCGACGCGATGGGAGCGGGCGTCGGCAGCGGGACGACCGGCACCGCCTGGGCGGCAGCAACCGCGCGCACATGGTCATGGTGGGTGGTCAGGATCACCTGCTTGCCCTCCGACCACTGCGCGAGGGCGGTGAGGGCGTACGCGGTCCGGTCGTCGTCGAAGGCGAGCAGCACATCGTCGAGCACGATGGGCAGGGGGCGAACGCCGTGCTCCTGCTGCTGGGCCAGTCGGACGTCCAGACCGGCCAGCCTCAGCGCGAGATAGACCTGGTCTGCGGTGCCCTCCGACAGCTCGCCGATCTCAGCGGGGGACTGGTCTCGCCGGTGCACGAGCAGGGTGCGGCGACCGTCGTGGCCCTCTCGCGAGGACAGGGCCACGTACCGTCCACCGGTCAGTGCCTCCAGCAGCTCGCCGGCTCGTTCGAGAGTCGTCGAGCCCTGGGTGCGCAGCAGGGCGTCGAGGCGGTCGTCCAGCAGGCGGATCTGCACCACCGTGCGGGCGTACTCGTCGACGAGGTCGGCCAGCCGGGATCGCGCGGACGAGACCTGCTGGGCCTCGACGAAGGCGGTGTCGGACTCCTCCGCTGCCCGCAGGGCAGCGGCTGTCTCCCGGCGTGCGTCCTTGGCGGATTCCAGGGTGGCCTCCCGCTCGGCCAGCTCCGAGCGCCGGAACTCCAGGTCCTCGCGCAGGGACTCCTCGGTGACGTGGGTGAGCCGACCGAGCGCCTCGTCGACGGCCGAGTCGCTGTCGAAGAGGGCCACGAGCGGTGCGCGAGCCTCGGCCGCCTCAGCGATTGCCGCAGCATGGTCGAGGGTCCGCTGCGCGGGCTCGCGCAGGTCGACCTCGGGCTCGAAGCCGCCACGTCGGCGGATCTCGTCGAGCGCGCCACTGCGCTCGGCGATCCGATCGTCCAGCCGCGAGGAAAGATCGTTGAGCCTGGTGCGCTCCTTCTCGTTGGCCTCGAGGGTCTCGCGGGCCTCGCGTGCGATGTCGAGTCGTTTCGCGAGTTCGGCGACCTGCTCCTGTGTCGTGCCGTCGACGCCCAGGAGTGTGCCGAGTTCATCGATGTCGTGCGCGAATCGCTGCCACTCCTCCTCGAGTTCGTGCGCGCGCCGGGCGGTCGAGCTCAGGGCTCGGGTCGCCGTGCCGAGCGCCGTCAGGAGGTCTCGACGGGTCGGCCACGCCTCGTCCGTGACCGCGGGTGGCAGGCCCGCTCGCACGGCCACGTCTTGCCATCGGCGCTCGGCCTCCGCGGCATCGGCGACGCGCTCGGTCTCCACGCGCGCTGCCTGCTGCACGCGGCGCAGCAGCTCGGCGAGGGTGGCATCGGCATGAGCGCGTGCGGCGAGTTCGTCGGCCGTGTCGTCGGCGATCTGGGTGGCGTCGGCATAGGCGGACACGAGATCGTGCTGCTCCTGCGGATCGAGCGGCGTCGCCAGTGCGCTGACGACGCGAGTCCACAGGGAGTCCCGTGTTCGCCGGGCCTCCACGAGGGCTCCCGGGTCGGCTGCATCGACGGCGGACAGCTGCTCGCGGCGCTCCTCCAGATCGGCCTCGGCGGCCCGGCGTCCGCGCTGCGCATGATCGACGTCCACGCGCGCGCGCTGCACGTCATCGGCGCGGGCGTCGAGTGCGGCGCGGACATCGTCGGAGACCAGGACGGGTGCGGCGAGCGCTGCTTCGTCCGGACCTTCTGCGTCCGCGAGTTCGACCCCGAGGCGCAGCAGAAGATCGCGAACGTCGGTGCGCGACTCTGCCTCCTCGAGCCGCAGGGAGCTCGCCTGCTCTCGTCGCTCCAGCTGCCGGGCCAGATCCTCCGCGCCGGCTCGGATGCCGGCCGCATGATCGAGGATCGCATCGCGGGCGGGGGAGTTCTCGATGCTGCGGGAGAGATCCTCGATCTGCTCGGGGAGAGCCGACCGTTCCGTGCGATCGCTCTGCAGGTCAGCGAGCAGTGACATGACCTGCTCGGCATCGCGGGGGTCCATGAGCGCAGTGGCGGCCAGCGTCGCTATCTGGTGCTGCAGTCGGAGCACGCGGTCGACGAAGGTGAGGGCTCGAAGGTCGCGCTCGAGAGCACGGTGCAGTTGCGCGGACGCATCACGAGCAGCCTGAGCATGTTCGACGCGGTGCTGGGCTACCGCGTGCTCCGACGCGAGCAGCGCCATCCGGGCCGGATCGATCGTGGCCGAGGCCAGTCGTTCACGAGCCTCCTGCAGGTCGTCCAGCGCTGCGGAGATCTCCGACCGGCTGCCGCGTCTGGCCTTGAACAGGGCCTCGGCCCGAGCCACCAGGCGCTCCTTCACGCGTCGGGCGCTGAATCCCTCGTGCGACGCGAAGATCACGTCGGCGAGATCGCCCTGCCCGGTGAAGAGTTCGGCCCCGCCGGCGCGCAGCGCCGCATGGTCGAGTCCGTGGGTGCGCCGCCACGGGCCCCACCCGTTCAGCGCCTCCTGCCAGGGCTCGTCGACCGGCACCATCCGCGGTTCGCTCACGACGCCGGTGAGCGTCCGCCGCAGATCCGTGATCGACCCATCGGCCTCGGTGATGCTGAACGTCACGCCCAGTGAGCGGGGCAGCACTCCGTGGACCGATGCCGCGGGAAGCCCGGAGATGACCGCGTCGAGCGCGTGCAGCAGGGTCGTCTTGCCTGCCTCGTTGCTCCCGTGGACGACCGTGAGTCCGGGTGCCCACGTGAACTCCAGGTCGTCGAGGGAGCCGAACGGGGCGAGGGTGATGCGGCCGATACCGCTCATGAGTCACCGCCGGACGACTCCACCGAGAGGTGCGAGAGGAGATCCTCGCCGGCCCGCTCGATCACGGAGGCCAGATACGCGCCGCTGGACAGGTCGATCTCGCTGCCCTTGAGCGGGCCGCGGGCCCGCATCCGCACCTCGGCCAGGAGTTCGGTGACGTCCGCGGGGGTCAGGCTCGCTGCGGCCGCCTGCACCTCGGCCCGGAGTTCCGCATCGACCGGCGGCCCGATCTCGTCGGACTCCAGTGACGTGAACGTGACCTTCTCGAGCAGGGAGCCGGTGGTGACGTCGCGGACCTGCTCGGCGAAGTCGCCGTCGACGCGAAGCTGCGCTGCCAGGGCCGGCATGGCCGAGATCCGCGTGCGCAGGACAAGAGGAGTGCCGGCATGTCGGTCGCGTGCACGCGAGTGCTCGACCGCGACAGCGTCGAGCACATCGTCGACGCTCGCATCGGTGGCGGCCTCGACGTCGAGGAACTCCCAGCGCAGCACGTCCAGGGGGCGGAACATCAGGTCAGGTCGGGTGGGGTCGGCGAAGTCGATCATCAGCGCGCCCTTCGCGCCGGTCTCGCGCGCCGAGCGCCCTTGGAGGTTGCCCGAGTAGGCCGCGAAGACGCGGTCACCGTCGACGAACTCGCGCCGACCGTGGATGTGACCGAGCGCCACGTACTCGTACTCGAGCGCACGGAGGTCGTCCGCGGTGCACGGGGAGTAGTTGCGATGGCCGGCGGTGGCTCCCACATTCGCATGGAGAACGCCGACGTTGACCAGCCCGGGCAGGGGAGCGGGGTACTCCCGGGCCAGGGAGTGCTCGACCGCGGGAGTGGCGTAGCCCTGACCGTGGAAGGCCAGCCCTGCATCCGGCAGCTCGAAGGTCCGGGGCTCGTGCACGGGGAAGACGTGCAGGGAGTCCGGGTACACGACATCGTGCAGCAGGACGCTCTCGGCGTCGTGGTTGCCACTGGCCATGAACACCGGGATGCCGGCGTCGGCGAGGTCCGTCATGCCGGAGAGGAAGACGCGCCGTGTGCCCGTCGACTTCCAGGCCCCGTCGAAGATGTCGCCGGCGAGCACCATCGCATCGGGCTGCTCGACCAGGGCCCAGTCCACGAGCGCGCGAAAGGCCGAGCGGGTCGCCCCGGAGATCAGGTCGGCTGCGGCATGATCGCTGAGGGCCGCCGAGAGGCCGTCGAACTGGCTGTCGATGTGCAGGTCGGCGGCGTGGATGATCCGCACGGGCGCCCCCCTTCTCTCGGCTGCCCAGTCCTGCCCGGCTGGCACGACGACCCTACGCTCCCGGGCCGACTCCGCCGGGCGGACGCCGCGGCGGCTCGCGGTGGCTGCGTCCCGGGTGTCTAGGATCGGGCCATGGCAAATGTGCGCGTAGAGCCGGCCGATCGCTCCTGGACCACGACCAAGGTGGTGGCGGTCATCGTCGCCATCCTGACGGCGGGCTACATGCTGCCCTGGGCCATCGCCGCCGTTCGGGATGTGCCCCACTGGAGCGTGTTCTGGGTGAACCTGCTCCTGGGCTGGACGATCATCGGCTGGATCATCGCCCTCATCATGTCGCTGCGTCAGCAGCGACTGGTGGTCGAAGGCTAGTTGCCGGCGCACGACAGGCACGGGCGACGAGCCCGCGCGGATGAGGGCAGGGTGAGCGGGTGACCGGACGTCTCGTCATCATGGGCTCAGGGGAGACCGCTCCCACCATGGTGAAGCTTCATCGCTCCCTCATCGAGGAAGCCGGATCCGGGCCCCGGGCCATGCTCGACACCCCCTTCGGATTCCAGGCGAACGCCGATGACCTCACGGCGAAGATCCAGGAGTACTTCGCCGACTCCGTCGGCTCGCCCATCGAGGTGGCGCGGTGGCGCAGGCGCGACGAGCCCTCGGCCGTGCGCGAGCGAGCGCTCGCGCTGCTGCAGCGGGCCGCATTCGTCTTCGCCGGCCCCGGCAGCCCCACCTATGCCTTGAAGCAGTGGGAGGCCACTGCTGTCCCCGAGACGTTCCTCGACGTTCTCGGCCGTGCGGGGACCGTGGTGCTCGGCAGTGCCGCGGCCGTCACGACGGGGGCGTGGTCGGTTCCGGTGTATGAGATCTACAAGGTGGGCGAGGAGCCTCACTGGGTGGAGGGGCTCGACATCCTCGGCTCGCTGACGGGGATCCGCGCGGCCGTCATCCCGCACTTCGACAACAAGGAGGGCGGCCGTCACGACACGCGGTTCTGCTACCTCGGCGAGGATCGCCTCGAAGTCATGGAGCGCCTGCTGCCCGAGGGCGTCGGCGTGCTGGGCGTCGACGAGCACACGGCGATCATCATCGACTCGGACGCCGATGTGGTCACCGTGCACGGGGCCGGTGGGCTCACCCTGCGATCCGGCGGCCGCACGCACGTCGTGCCCAGTGGAGGTTCTCTCCCCTTGGGTGAGCTGGGCGGCCTGCTCAGCGGGGTGTCACCGGCGAGCGCCGCGCCCGTCGTCGCCGCGGCTCCCCGCACGCCTGACGGTGCGGACGAGACTGGTGACGCCACCCCCTCCCTTCGTTCGGTTGCCACCGAGCTCAGGGCGAGGTTCGACGACGCTCTCGCGGGTGGCGACGCCGATGGGGCGATGGAGGCGGCCCTGGCGCTGGAGGAGGCGATCCAGCTGTGGTCGGCCGACACCCTGCAGGGAGCAGACCTCTCGATGGCCCGTCAGGCGCTGCGCTCGATGATCGTCGCACTCGCGACGGCCGCACAGGAGGGACTGCGCGATCCGCGGGCCCTCCTCGATCCGGTCGTGCAGGTGGTCCTCGAGGCGAGGGCACGTGCCCGGTCAGCCGGCGACTACGCCACCGGGGATGCGCTCCGGGACGGACTCATGGCTGCGGGGATCGAGGTCCGCGATGGCGCGACTGGCTCCCTGTGGTCGTTCCACACGGCAGACTGAGCCTGCGGACGAGGCGCTGCCCTCGGTGAGAGGGGTGAGCGGTGAGTCGTTGGGCGGTCCGGCACCCCATCTGGGCGCTCGTCGCCTGGGCCCTGGTGCTGATCGGGATCGGTGCGGGTGCGGCGGCATTCCCCGGGACCTACAACGACAGCTTCGCACTGCCGGGTGCCTCCTCCACGAAGGCTCAGGACCTTCTCGGCGAACTCTCCCGCGGGCCTGCGACGACGTCGTCGATTCAGGTGGTGTGGGAGCACCCGGGCTCGTCCGTCACCTCGAAGCAGACGCAACGCCAGATCGACCCGTTGCTGAAGAGCCTGGCTGAACTGCCGTTCACGCGCTGCGTCGCGGGCCCCTATGGGCGCAACGACGGCAGGGACTGTCCGACGGCTCTGCCGACGGACTATCGCGAGGCGGCCCGCGCGGGAATCACGGCGGCACTGGTCAAGGCCACGGGGCTGTCCGCGAAGCAACTGGAGCAGGCCGCGAGGATCCTCGCGGAACTGGCACCGCTGGAGAAGGGCGACCCAGCGCAGTTCGCGGCGATCGCACGAGCCCTCCCCGGCCTCGCCGCGTGGGCGGCAGCTCCGCCGGAGGTGGTCGCCGGGCTCGCGTCCTTGTCGGTGGCCGACCTGATGAAGATTCCGGG
>DMPC01000154.1:10328-16791 GCA_003456155.1 Actinomycetota bacterium
CGGGAGCTCGCGCAGTTCGCCCGTGCGATCCCGGCGGACGTCACCAAGGCCCGTGCGGCGCTCGCCGAGGCGGAGACGGCCATCCGGACCATCGTGAAGGCAGCGGGAGCTGCGCAGAAGGTGACGTCACCGGTGTCGCGCGATGATCGCGTGGCCTACGCGACGGTCACCTTCGACGTGCCCACCTTGTCGATCCGCCAGGCCGACCGGGTTGTCGAGGCGATCGAAGGCGCGCGGTCGGACACCCTGCGGATCGGAGCCACGGGCTCGGCGATCGCGGCCGCGGGGGGCGGGCCGGACAACTCCGAGGCCATCGGGCTGCTCGCCGCGGTCGTCATCCTGGCGATCGCCTTCGGGTCGCTGGTCGCGGCGGGTCTGCCGATCGTCGTCGCCCTCACCGGCCTGGTTGCCGGGCAGCTGCTCGTGCTCGTGGTGGCACGCTTCGCGGACGTCGCATCCTTCGCGCCCACGCTGGCGGCCATGATCGGGCTGGGTGTCGGCATCGACTACGGGCTGTTCATCCTCAACCGCTTCAGCCAGGGCGTCCGGTCAGGTCAGGAGCCGCGTGACGCGGCGATCACGGCGGTCGGGACAGCAGGCAAGGCCGTGGCCTTCGCGGGAAGCACGGTGATCGTCGCCCTGCTCGGCATGTTCGTGCTGCGGATCGAGTTCTTCAACGGCCTCGCCCTGGCCGCGGCGACGACCGTCCTGATGGTCATGCTGTCTGCGCTGTGGATGCTCCCGGCGCTGCTGTCCCTGCTCGGCCGGCGCAGCCTCGCGATTCGCCTTCCCTGGGCACGGCATCCGCAACCCTTCGACCCGATGGCCTCGCGCTGGAACTCCTACGGACGTCTCCTGCAGCGACGCCCTCTCGTGCCTGCCCTGCTGGCCCTGCTGGTCATCGGCGTGCTGGCGTGGCCCGCGCGATCGATGGAGCTCGGCTTCCCCGATGCCGGGTCCGACGCCCCGGGCAGCGTCTCTCGGGTCGGGTTCGATCTCATGGCGAAGGGCTTCGGGCCCGGAGTGAACGGGCCCTTCTTCGTCGCTGTCGAGACGCACAAGGCCCGAGACTTCGCCGCGCTCGAGAGCACGGTGAAGGCGCTGGAGAAGACACCGGGAGTCGCACAGACGATCCCGAACTCGGGGATGCTTCCGCTGCTCGCCCATGACACGTCCCTGTTCGGTGGCATCGGGAACCGCATCACCAGCGTGATCGTCCAGCCGGAGACCGCACCCTCGGCTCAGCAGACGACCGATCTGCTGACGACGATCAGGGACACGACGGCCCCGCGCGTCGAAGCGGAGACGAAGACGCGCTTGTACGTGGGCGGGACGCAGGCGGTGGCGGAGGACTTCACCTCGGTGCTCCAAGCGGCGTTGCCGCTGTTCCTGCTCCTCGTTGTGGGGCTGGGCTTCCTCGCCCTGATGCTGCTGTTCCACTCGATCGTCATTCCGCTGACCGCGGCGATCACCAGCCTGCTGAGCTTCGCGGGCGCCCTGGGGGTGACGGTGGCCGTCTTCCAGCTCGGCATCGCCGACTCGCTCCTGGGGGTGACGGGAACCGGCCCGATCCTGCCGTTCCTGCCCATCATGGTCTTCGCGATCCTCTTCGGCCTGTCGATGGACTACCAGGTGTTCCTGGTCTCCCGGATGCGCGAGGCGTGGGATCAGACGGGGGACAACCGCACGTCTGTCCGGCTGGGGCTCGCAGGGTCAGGTCGCGTGGTCGTGGTCGCCGCCACCATCATGACCAGCGTCTTCCTGTCCTTCGTTCCGACGCCGGTGGACACCATCAAGCTCTTCGGCGTGGCGCTCGCGGCCGCCGTGATCATCGATGCGTTCATCGTCCGGCTCGTCCTGGTGCCGTCGCTGATGAGCATGCTGGGCCGATCGAACTGGTGGATGCCGCGCTGGCTGTCGCGCATCCTGCCCACCATCAGGCTCGAGTGACGACCTTCTGACGGCGATGCGCTCCCTGAACCTAACTCGGGGACGAACCCCGATCCACGAGTCGCCGCTTGACCAGGGGTGTCAGCGCCAGCGCGATGATCCCGATGCCCAGCACGAAGATCCAGCCGGGACCATCGCCGAGGGCAGAGATGTCATCCGGGTTGTCCGGGCACATGCCCAGGCCGCACTCGGGAATGACCGAGATGCCGATGACGATGAGGTCGAAGAACACCCAGAGCGTCACCCAGAGGGTGACGAAGATGGTGGACAGGCGAGTGGATCCGACGTGCGTCGACAGCACGCCCTGATCGCCCACGGTGAAGGGCCGGTTCCAGAGCAGCAGGATCGCGATGCCCACGATCGCGATGGCGAACGTGACGAAGGCCCAGGTGTAGAGGTGCCAGCCGAGCACGGCCGGGCCGTAGCCCTCTCCGGCGGGATCGTTGATGTGGAGCAGGATCTGCCGGATCGATCCGGCCGCTCCGGCCGCAGCGGCCAGGATGCTGATCGCGTAGTGCGCGGGCTTCATTCCCCACAGCAGGTTCATCATCGGGCCCACGGCCAAGCCGATCATCGCTGACCGCTGCACCAGGCACAGGGGGCACGGCTGCTCGCCGACACCGAACTGCAAGTGCAGCGAGCCGGCAAGCACGCCAAGGAGGGCGAGGAGCGCGAGGATGTTGATCCAGCGGGAGATGAGCGTCGCTCGGGTGTCCGTCATGGTGATCTCGTCCCGATCAGAAGTTCAGCGGAATCGGGTCGGTCATGTGCAGCCTGAGCAGCACGACCGTCCACACGATGGTCACGATGGCCAGGGGAGTGACCCAGCGCTGGCGCAGGAACACCCCGACGAACACGATCGCCCAGAGGACGAACATCGACAGCATCATGGACAGACGGTAGCGCCGGTGGCCGCGTTCTACGTGCACCCTTGGGTGTCGGGCGGGTGATGCGTCGGCATCACGTCGATGCCTAGCAGGTGGGCATGCAGCTCCAGCACAGGCCGGAGAGGTCCGTGCGGTGGATCGGACCGTTGCAGCGCCGGCAGCGGTCCCGCTCGGTCAGGCCCATCGGGGCGCGGCGCTCGTCATCGCTCACCGTGCCGGTGAAACTCGTGGTCATCAGGGTGGTGCTCATCATGGTTCGCTTTCTCGTGGCGCGAAGCGCCGCATTCTCCTGCGGCGATCAGCGCCGCATTGGTCTGGTGGCGACGTCGCACGGAGGGGGCACATCGGGAGTGAACACGAGTGCTCGCCAACCTGCAGCGTCAGGGGTCATGGTGACCCGCTGTCGATGACGGTAGCACGGGTAGCGCCGAGGCGACGACTCCAGAAGGGGAACTGGGGGTGAACGGTGCCCCTCAGCCGCGGAAAGGACGGGCGAGGAGGCCTCGGGATACGGCCTTCTGCGCAAGGGTGAAGGTGCGCCCGGGAGGGCTCTGGTCCACGATGCGTCCGTGGGTCATCACAACGATGAGCAGGACCTTCTCGCCGATCTGGTGAGGCTCGGTGGTGTCGTCGCCCTCACTGGCGCAGGGATCTCCACCGACTCGGGAATCCCCGACTATCGCGGCGCAACGGGCGCCGCACTGCGTCGGCATGCGCCGATGACCTACCGCGAGTTCACCCATGACCCCCAGGCGCGTCATCGCTACTGGGCCCGCAGTCACGCGGGATGGCCGGTCATGCGGCGTGCTCAGCCCAACGCGGGCCATCGTGCGCTCGCCGCCCTGGAGCGCGCCGGTCTGGTCACCTCGGTCATCACGCAGAACGTCGATGGTCTCCACGGCACTGCCGGGTCACGGCAGGTCATCGACCTCCATGGCCGACTCGACCGCGTGACCTGCCTGTCCTGCGCGCGCATCACCGCCCGGGAGGAGATCCGCGTGCGCCTCGACGCGGCGAACCCCGGATGGGCTCCCGAGCCCGATCGACGAAACCCGGATGGCGATGTCGATCTCACGGCTGAGCAGGTGGCGACCTTCACGATGGTCGACTGCACCGAATGCCAGGGTCCGCTCAAGCCCGATGTCGTGTACTTCGGTGAATCGGTGCCGAAGGAGCGGGTGGCCAGGTCCTATGAGCAGGTCGATGCCGCGTCGGCGCTGCTCGTCCTCGGATCATCGCTGCACGTGTACTCCGGGCGCAGGTTCGTGATGCGGGCGGCTGAGCGGGGGATCCCCGTCGCGATCGTGAACATCGGCCCGACGCGGGGGGACGATCTCGCCGCAGTCCGGGTGGACGCATCGGTCACGGAGATCCTCCAGGGCCTGGCCATCCACAGTGACGCGCCCGAGGCACCGCTCGAGTCGACCCGAGCATGAGCCACAATCAGCCATGAGCATCTTGGACCTCTTCCGACTGGACGGCCGCATCGCCGTCGTCACCGGCTCCGGTCGCGGCATCGGGCGCGGCATCGCCCTGGCGCTCGCTGAGGCGGGGGCCGACGTCGTCGTCACCAGTCGCCGGGCCGACGATGTCGCCGAGGTGGCGGGGCAGATCCGCGCACGCGGACAGCGCGCCGTCGAGGTCCCCGGTGATCTGCGCGACCCGCAGGTGCGACGGAGTCTTGCCGAGGTGGCCGTCGACGAACTGGGCGGACTCCACGTGTGGGTGAACAACGCTGGGGGCACCGACGACGCGCACGTCAAGCCGATGACCGAGGTCACCGATGACGAGCTGCGTGACATGCTCGAGCTCAACCTCATCGCTGCGGCGTCCTGCTCGCGCGAGGCGGCACGTCGTATGGGGGAGGGTGGCTCCATCGTCAACGTCTCGTCCGGTGCAGGGATGCGAGCGGCACCGAACACCGGGGCCTATGCGGCGTCGAAGGCCGCACTGCTCAACCTGACGCAGACGATGGCAGCGGAACTGGCGACGAGTGGGATTCGCGTCAACGCCATCTCGCCGGGCATGGTGCCGACGGACTCCTTCCACCGGGTCCTGCAGTTCACCGAGTCGGATCATGCGGCTCTCGCGCGCACGGTGCCCCTCGGCCGGCTCGGCACCCCGGACGACATGGCCGCGGCGGTGCTGTACTTCGCGTCGCCGGCGTCGTCGTGGGTGACGGGGCAGAACCTGCTGATCGGCGGCGGCCGGGACGGCGGGAAGTCCGTCGAGAATCACCGATAGAGCTGGTCGAGCACCTCGACGACGCCCGCGCCGGGTGTCGAACCGGTGACGTGATCGGCCAGTGCCTTGATCTCGGGTCGCGCTGAGCCCATGGCGACCGATGTCCCGGCCCAGGTGAGCATCTCGGCATCGTTCATCGAGTCGCCGATGGCCAGGACCTCCGAGGCGCTGATCCCCAGACGGTCGCACAGTGCCTGCAGCCCGGTGGCCTTCGTGACTCCCTTGATGCCGAGGTCCAGCCAGGCGACATCGGTGACACCGAAGGCGATGGAATGCATGTCCAGGTGGCGGGCCATCGACCCGAGCCCGGCGTCGAGGTGGTCGTCGCTGCGCACGATGACCCGAACCACCGGATCGCGAACCAGTTCCTCGTGCGTGACCTCGCGGATGTCGAGCGACACTCCCCGGTCGACGAACATGCGCGAGGTCAGGAAGACCCCGTCGCTGCGCTCCACCGCGTAGGTCGCGCGAGGGAGCAGTTCCGTCAGTTGGGTGAGCAGCGCACGGGCGTCGAAGGTCCGGGCCTCGATGACGGACTCCGGATCGATCGAGACGAGCATCGCGCCGTTGCTCACCACGGCGAAGTCGTGCATGCCGGCTGCTCGGGCGACGTAGCCGGTCGTCGAGACCGATCGCCCGGTGGCAGCGACCACGACCGCGCCGTGGTCCTGAACCCGTGCGATCGCCTCGAAGACCCCGTCGGGAACTCCATCGCTCTGGGGTACGAGTGTTCCGTCGAGGTCGACGGCGATGAGGCGCGGCCGAAGGCCGACGGGAAGCGTCACGCGCTCGACGCCGGGCTCATGAGGCGGCGGCATGTCGGCCGGCACGGCGCCCGAAGAGGGATCCGGCGGCCAGGCTCATGCCGCTGGCGTACTCGTCGCCGTCCTGGGGGAGATGGTTCGTGCAGGCGCCAGCGGCGTACAGGCCTGGGACGACGGTGCCGTCCTCGCGCAGGGCGCGGCCGTCGGCATCGGTCATGAGTCCGCCCAGGGACATCCAGTGGTAGTCGGAGCGGGGGATGGAGATCTCGAACACCGCATAGGGAGGCTCGAGGACCTTCAGCCAGTCCGGATGCTTGTGGAACTCGGTGTCGTCCCCCTGGGCAGCATCGACGTTGTAGCGGGCGAGCGTCTCCTGCAGGGACCCGGTGGGCAGTCCGAGGGCCTGCTCGGCCTCATCGGTCGTCTCGAACGCATCGATGAAGGTGTGCGAGCCATGCTTGGGGTAGCCGAAGATCTCCTCGTCGAGGATCAGGAATGCCTGCGCACCGGGCTGCTGGGCGATCCGGTGGGCCATGCGGCCGTGGTAGACGTCCTCCGCGACGAACCGGCGGCCCTCGGAGTTCACGACGATCCCCTTGATGAGGTCCTCGGGCGGGT
>DMPC01000154.1:16954-17410 GCA_003456155.1 Actinomycetota bacterium
TGATGAGGTCCTCGGGCGGGTAGATGGACGCCGTCGCGATCAGGCCGCTCATGCCGTGCTCGGCCACGCCCACCGTGCGACCGAGCAGCAGCCCGGCCCCGTCGTTGGTCGATTCTCCGAGGGGCTTGCCGTACTGCGCGAACAGCGGCATGTTCTCCGAAGTCACGTCACTGTTGAGGTTGAAGCTGCCTGCGGCGAGGATGACCCCGCGTCGTGCCTCGACGAAGGAGTCGACTCCCTCGCGGCGGAACTTGACCCCGACGATCCGACCCTCGTCGTCCTGGACCAGGCCCACCACGTTGGCCTCGTAGAGGACGGGGATGCCCGCGCGCTCGACAGCGCCGAGAATGGCCTTCATCGCCACGTTTCCGCCGCTGATGTCCCCGTCGCCCGACACCTGATGTCCCCGCGGCACCGGGGCGGCCATGTCCCGGAAGGGCCACGCCTTCTCGTTGC
>DMPC01000154.1:17604-17802 GCA_003456155.1 Actinomycetota bacterium
AGACCCTCGCCCGTGCGGGTGTAGACCGCCTTGTGCTTGTACGCCACCCGGGCGAACGGCACTCCGTGGGCCTCGAGCCAGTCGAAGTGCGCTCGGCTCTCGAAGCAGAAGACGCGGAGCTTCTCCTCCTCCTGCGTGGTGGTGACGGCGCGCAGGAAGCGGAACATGTCCTCGGCGGAGTCCTCGTACCCGCATGCG
>DMPC01000164.1:0-66067 GCA_003456155.1 Actinomycetota bacterium
GCCGAGGTGACCCTCATCGACAGCGACGGCATCGGTGGCTCGGCCGTACTGACGGACTGCGTGCCGAGCAAGGCGCTGATCGCCATCGCCGATGTCATCACCAACGCCTCCGCCGGAGCCAGCCTCGGAGTCCTGTTCGACGGCCGAGCTCCCGATCCCTCCCTGTTCAGCGTCGATCTGCGGGCCGTGAACGAGCGGATCCTCGGGCTCGTCCGCGCGCAGAGCGAGGACATCCGCAGTCGCCTGATCAGCGAGGGCGTCCATCTGATCCCCGGCCACGGGCGCCTCGACCCCGATGGCTCGGTCGTGGTGCATCGGCGCGACAGCAAGCAGGAGACCCTCACGGCCGACAGCGTCCTGATCGCGACGGGAGCACGTCCGCGGACCCTGCCGGAGGCGCAGCCCGACGGTGAGCGGATCCTCACCTGGGAGCAGGTCTACCGGCTCGAGACCGTCCCCGAGCGCCTCATCGTCGTGGGCTCCGGCGTCACCGGAGCCGAGTTCGCCGGCGCATATCACACCCTGGGGAGCCGGGTCGTCCTCGTCTCTTCGCGCGACCGGGTGCTCCCCGGTGAGGATCCCGACGCGGCGCGCGTCCTGGAGGAGGTCTACGCCCGTCGTGGGCTCGAGGTCCTCGGATCGTCTCGCGCCGTGGCTGCCCGACGCACCGATGACGGCGTCGAGGTCACCCTCGGCGACGGCACCATCGTCGAGGGCTCCCACGTGCTACTGGCCGTCGGCTCCCTGCCTAACACCGATCAGCTGGGCCTCGCGGAGGCAGGCGTGGAGACCGACCAGGCCGGCTTCATCCGGGTGGACCGCGTCAGCCGGACCTCCCGTCGCGGCGTCTATGCGGCCGGTGACTGCACCGGAGTGCTCATGCTCGCCTCCGTGGCCGCGATGCAGGGCCGGATCGCCATGTGGCACGCGCTGGGTGATGCTGTCGCCCCGCTCGAGCTGAGCACCGTGTCGAGCACTGTCTTCACCCATCCCGAGATCGCAACGGTCGGCCTCACCCAGCGTGATCTGGACGAGGGCCGATTCCGGGGCGACGTCGTCCTGCTGCCCCTCTCCTCGAACGCGCGCGCCAAGATGGCCGAGCAGGGGGACGGTTTCGTCAAGCTGTTCTGCCGACGCGGCTCCCGCATCGTGGCCGGAGCCGTGATCGTGGGACCGCATGCCAGCGAGCTCATCCATCCGCTCACGATCGCCGTCGAGCAGCGCCTGACCGTCGATGAGCTTGCCTCGACCTTCACCGTCTATCCGAGCCTCTCCGGCTCGATAGCCGAGGCTGCGCGACGCCTCCACATTGCCGCCGAGGAGTCGCCCGTCGAGGGCTAGGGTCGACCCGTGACCCCTCATCCTGCGACCACCACGGCCCTCGAGCACGCTCAGCAGGCTGCTGACGAGATCGCCCGCCGCACCGGACAGCCGACCCACGACATCGCCGTTGTCCTGGGATCCGGATGGGCCCCCGCAGCGGACCTCCTCGGCTCCACCATCGCCGAGATCCCGATCGCGGAGATTCCGCACTTCTCGGCGCCCGTGGTGGACGGTCATGGCGGACGACTCCGCAGCGTCGACGCGGACGGGGTGAAGGTGCTCGTCTTCCTCGGCAGGACTCATCTCTACGAGGAGCGAGGGGTCGACGCCGTCACCCACGGCATGCGCACCGCGGCGGCGGCCGGCTGCCGGGTCGTCGTGCTCACGAACGGCTGCGGCGGGCTCGATCCGAGCTGGACCCCGGGGACTCCGGTCCTGATCCGCGACCACCTGAACCTCACCGGAACCAGCCCACTTCACGGCGCGCACTTCGTCGACCTGACGGACCTGTACTCCACCCGGCTTCGGGGGATCTGCCGCGAGATCGATCCCTCGCTCCCCGAGGGGGTCTATGCGCAGTTCCGCGGCCCGATGTACGAGACACCTGCGGAGATCGAGATGGTGCGGGCCATCGGCGGGACTCTCGTGGGCATGAGCACCGCCCTCGAGGCGATCGTCGCGCGATCGACGGGAATGGAGATCCTCGGCCTGTCGCTCGTCACCAATCTCGCCGCGGGGATGTCCGGATCGCCGCTGAACCATGAGGAGGTGCTCGCCGCCGGCCACGCAGCGGCAGAGCGGATGGGGGCGATCCTGGCCCAGGTGGTGAGGAGGGCATGACATGGCCGACTCCCTGATCGAGTCGGCCCGCGCCTGGCTCTCCGATGACCCGGACGCGGACATGCGCGCGGAGTTGGACGCACTGATGGATGCAGCAGCCGAGGGAGATCCCGCCGCGCGGGACGAGATCGCCGACTGCTTCTCAGGCACCCTGGAGTTCGGCACAGCCGGCCTGCGCGGCCGCGTAGGACCGGGCCCGAACCGGATGAACCAGGTCGTCGTGGCACGTGCGGCGGCGGGTCTGGCCGCCTACCTGCGGGAGAACGGCGGCGGGACCGTCGTCATCGGTCATGACGCGCGCCACGGCTCTGCACTGTTCGCGCGGGTGACCGCGGAGATCCTCAGCGGCGCAGGGCTCGACGTACTCCTGCTGCCACCCCATCTGCCCACACCGCTGCTCGCGTTCGCCATCCTCCACCTCCGCTGCGCTGCCGGCGTGATGGTGACGGCCAGTCACAACCCCCGTCGGGACAACGGCTACAAGGTCTACCTCGCCGATGGCATCCAGATCGTGCCGCCCGCCGATGCCGAGATCAGCGCGCACATCGCGCGAGCCACCGTGGCCGGACCGGTCGACGAACTGCCACGCGGGACCACCTGGACCACTCTGGGTGACGAGGTCCAGCAGGCGTATGTCGCACGGGCAGCCAGCCTCGTCGAGGCCCCGTCGCCACAAGCACTCAAGGTCGCCTACACACCCGTGCACGGCGTCGGGGGCGCCACCTTCCTGCGCTGCATGGATGCTGCAGGGTTCGCCGCACCACACGTGGTGACCTCGCAGTTCGAGCCGGATCCGGACTTCGGCGGCATGCCCTTCCCCAATCCCGAGGAGCCGGGCGTCATGGACGCCGTGATCGAGCTGGCCCGCGCGCAGGGATGCGACCTCGCCCTCGCGAATGATCCGGATGCGGATCGCTTCGCCGTCGGGATCCCGGATGCGGGGAACTGGCGGATGCTGAGCGGTGACGAGGTGGGATGGCTGCTCGGCTGGTGGATCTCTGCCGGTCATCGCCGGCGCCAGGGACGCCACGTCCTGGCCCAGTCGATCGTCTCCGGATCCATGCTCGAGGCGATCGCCGACGATGCGGGTGTCCCGTACGCCCAGACCCTCACCGGATTCAAGTGGATCGCCCGTGTGCCCGATCTCGCCTTCGGGTACGAGGAGGCCCTGGGCTACTGCGTGGATCCCGCCGCCGTCCGTGACAAGGACGGAATCACCGCAGCGCTGCTGTTCACCGAGATGGCTGAACACCTCGCCCGGCGCGGAGCCACCCTTCCGCAGATCCTCGACGACCTTGCGCTGCGCCATGGCGTGTACGCCACCGGTCAGGTGTCGATCCGCCATTCCGATGTGTCACGGATCGCGCAGGTGATGTCCCACCTCAGGGCCCATCCGCCCGCGCAGCTCGGCGGCCTTGCCGTGGAGCGTGTCGAGGATCTCGAGGAGCCGACAGGAGACCTGCCGCCCACGGACGGCCTGCGCTACTCCCTCGCCGGCAACAGTCGCGTCATCGTGCGGCCCAGTGGCACGGAGGCCAAGGTGAAGTCCTACCTCCAGGCGCGCGTGCCCGTCGAGAGCGGTGACCTCGCCGGAGCGCGCGCCCGCGCCCAGGGCTGCCTGGACGCTCTGACGCAGGACCTTCGGGCCCTCCTGACCTAGTAGCCCCCCGCCGAGGCACCGTCGGCGGGAAGTTCGCCCGACGCGATCGCGATGGACGCCGACGCGCCGATCCGGTCAGCACCCGCCGCGATCATCGCCACGGCATCCTGCGTCGTGCGGATGCCACCCGATGCCTTCACCCCGAGATCGTCGCCGACCACGGCGCGCATGAGCGCGACATCAGCCGCGGTCGCGCCACCCGTCGACATTCCCGTCGACGTCTTGACGTAGGCAGCGCCCGCCCGAGCGGCGATCTCGCAGGCGACGGCCTTCTGAACGTCGTCGAGCAGGCAGGTCTCGATGATGACCTTGACCGGTCGACCCTGCGCCGCGATCACCACAGCGCGGATGTCGTCGTGGACTCCGTGAAGGTTCCCCTCCTTCAGGTCACCGACGCTGATCACCATGTCGATCTCGTCAGCACCCCCCGCAACGGCGAGGGCTGTCTCGTCGGCCTTGGCCTGCGAGGCCATTGCTCCCAGCGGGAAGCCCACGACGGAACAGGTGAGCACCCCCGAACCGGCCAACTCAGCCGCGACCAACGGCACCCACCGGGAGTTCACGCAGACCGAGGCGAAAGCATGCTCGCGTGCCTCGTGGCAGACCCGGACGATCTCGGAAGACGTCGCAGCAGCGCCGAGGAGAGTGTGATCGATGCGCCCGGCCAGGGATGCGGCGTCGCGCAGGGCCCGGGGACGATCGATGGGCCCCACCGGACCGAGCTCGGCGTCGACCAGGGAGCGGGCACGGGCGATAGCGTCTTCCATGGGATCAGGGTATGCCGTGGGGTCACCCCGCCGTGAGCCTGCGGGCCGCGCCCCTCGACCGGCACTAGATCCGTTCGACCACCATGGCTGCACCTTGGCCAACACCGATGCACAGGGACGCCACCCCGTACCGACCACCGGTCCGCTCGAGATGACCCAGGAGTGTGATCAGCATGCGGGATCCGCTCGATCCGAGCGGATGACCCAGCGCAATAGCCCCACCCGTGGGATTGAGCCGTTCGCGGGGGATGCCCAATTGCCGTTCGCATGCGATCACTTGAGCGGCGAAGGCCTCGTTGATGTCCACACAGTCCATGTGATCCATCGTCAGACCTGCCTTGTCGAGGGCAGCTCGGATGGCGGGTACCGGGCCAAGCCCGAAGAGGCTTGGTGCGACTCCCGCGACGGCGTAGCTCACCACTCGAGCACGAGGTCGCAGACCGTGTTGGCGCACAGATGCATCGCCGGCAACGATCAGGGCAGATGCTCCGTCCGAGAGCGGCGACGAATTGCCCGCCGTGCATAGACCATCCCGGGCAAAGGCAGGATCCAGGGCCGTCAAGGAGTCGATGGTCGTCCCTGCCCGCACCGTCTCATCCCTGGTGATCTCACCCTTGCGGGTGGCTACCGGCACGATCTCGTCATCGAACCAGCCCTGCTCCCACGCGTGAGATGCGAGGGTCTGCGAGCGCAAGGCATAGGTGTCCGCCTCTTCCCGGGTCACACCTGCCATTCGAGCCAGCTTCTCCGTGCATTCCCCTAGGGACAGGGTCGCTTCGCCTCCATCGAGTGCTGCCATCCGCGGATTGACGAACCGCCAGCCCAGAGCGCTGTCGAACACGTGGTCCGGCTTCGCCCAGGCCCGAGAGGGTTTGCCGGTCACCCACGGCGCTCTCGTCATCGACTCAACCCCACCCGCAACGGCGAGATCAATGTCCCCTGCCCTGATGGCCTGGGCTGCAGACGCCACCGCCTGCAGGCCGGAAGCACAAAGGCGGTTGACGGTGAGGCCCGGCACCGTGTCCGGAAGTCCCGCCAGCAGGGCCGCCATCCTGGCCACGTTCCGATTGTCGTCGCCCGCTTGGTTGGCTGCTCCTAGGATCACGTCATCGATGGCATCGCCGGGGATCGAGTTTCGGGCCACCGCCTCACCCACCACCATGGCGGCGAGGTCATCGGCTCGAACCTCGGCGAGGGCTCCCCCATAGCGACCCACAGGTGTCCGGACTCCGCCGACCAGATATGCCGTCTCCGCCACGGAGGCCACCTCATCCCTCTCCTGATCACTGTGGATGCAGGCTAGAAGGCTCCCAGAGGCGTGAGCGTCCCATCGTGGGGCACTCCATTGCGCCTCACGGGCAGCAGGATGCGACTGTCAGAGTTATCGGCACCAGCTGGAGGGAAGAAGCGTGAGACTACTCGACGGGCGCGTAGCCGTCGTTACCGGGGGGGCCCAGGGCATTGGGCTGGCCATCACCAAGGCCTTCGTGGCCGAAGGAGCCAAAGTCGTCATTGGCGACATCAATGCCGACACGGCGATGCAGGCAGCCGCGTCGATCGGCGAGACTGACTGCCAGCCCGAGGCGTGCGACGTGACGGACGCAGAGGCCGTTCAGCGCCTCCTGGATCGCGCAGTAGACCGCTTCGGCGGACTCGACATCATGGTGAACAACGCCGGCATCACCCGCGACGCAACCATGCGCAAGATGACCGAGGCCGACTTCGACACCGTGATCGCCGTGCACCTCAAGGGGTGCTGGAATGGAACTCGCCTGGCGGCCGGAATCATGCGTGAGGCCGGCAGCGGTTCGATCATCAACCTGTCCTCCATCTCAGGAAAGGTGGGGTTCTTCGGCCAGACGAACTACTCCGCCGCGAAGGCCGGGATCGTGGGGCTGACGAAGGCGGCAGCCAAGGAAGTGGCCGCCGCAGGAGTGCGGGTGAATGCCATCCAGCCCGGCCTCATCCGTACCGCCATGACAGAGGCCATGCCTCAGGACATCTGGGATGCGAAGCTTGCCGAGGTCCCCATGCGGCGAGCGGGCGAGCCGGAGGAAGTGGCGAGTGTGGCGCTGTTCCTGGCAAGCGGGATGAGCAGTTACCTCACGGGAACGGTGCTCGAGGTCACCGGCGGCCGCTACATGTAGGGCCGCAGGCCCTCAGGAACCCTCCGACTGCAGGCGAGCACGAAGTGCGAACTTCTCGATCTTTCCCGTGCTGGTCTTGGGCAGGTCCGCGAAGATCACATCTTTGGGCGCCTTGAAGTGCGCGAGTCGATCTCGACACCACTGGATGAGTTCATCGCCGGTGCACTCCGCCCCAGTCCGCAGCGTCACGAACGCGACCGGAACCTCGCCCCAGCGCGCGTGAGCACCTGCAATGACGGCCGCCTCCGCCACAGCTGGGTGCGACACCAGCACCTGCTCCACTTCGATGGAGCTGATGTTCTCGCCACCGCTGATGATGATGTCCTTCGACCGGTCACGCAGTTCAATCATGCCGTCAGGGTGCCAAACCGCTAGGTCGCCTGTGCGGAACCATCCATCCGCATACGAGATCTCCGTTTGTTCACTGTCGTTGAAGTAGCCGAGCGTGACGTTGTTACCGCGCAGCCATAGCTCCCCCATGGAAGAACCGTCCTTGTCGACGACACTCCCATCGGGGGCCACGACACAGAGCGGCTGGGAGATGATGTTGGGAGCTCCCTGCCTCGCCCGTAACCGTGCACGCTGATCTTCGGGCAACTCGTCCCATTCCGGGTACCACGGCGACACGATGACAGGGCCGAAAGTCTCGGTCAGGCCATACATGTGGATGACGTCAAACCCCAGACGATCCATCTCCGAGAGAAGCGTCGGTGACGGTGGCGACCCACCGGTCCCCACCGTGACGCGGATCTCCAGGGGCGACGCTTCCGGGGCACGGGCAAGGTCAGCCAGCACAACGGGTGCCGCACAGAGGCAGTTGACGCCCTCCTCCCGGATGAGGCGCCAGCTCTCGCTCGGCACGACCTTGCGCTGGCAGACATGCGTTCCACCGGCCGCGACAACGGCCCAGGGGAAGGTCCAGCCGTTGCAGTGGAACATCGGCAGAGTCCACAGGTACACCGTGCTCACACTCAGCCCTAGGTGATAGGCCATGGCCACGGACTGCAGGAAGGCGCCGCGGTGGTGGTACATGACCCCCTTGGGGCGACCCGTGGTGCCGCTGGTGTAGTTCAGGGTGACCAGGGATCGCTCATCCGCGACCGGCCGATGCAGGTACGACGACCCTGCGGCCAGGATTCGGAACTCCTCTGCTGGCATGACACGTGCTTGAATCTCCGCCGCCTTGGGCAGCAGGTCCTCATCGACGATGACGAGTACAGCTCCACTGTGCTCCACGATGACGGCGATCTCGTGTGCCGCCAACCGGGTGTTCAGTGCCACCAGCACTCCCCCAGCCATAGGAACGCTGTAGTGGGCCTCGAGGAGGATCGAGGTGTTGGGCGCAAGAACGGCCACCCGGTCGCCCGGTGCTATACCCAGCGCCGCGAGAGCTCCTGCCTGTCGCCCACACTCATCCAGGAGTTCGGCATACGTGAGTCTTCGGTCGCCATCAACGACCGCGAGCCTCGAAGCGTGGACGGCAGCTGAGCGAATCAGATGATCGACAGGGGTGAGCTCCGCGCTCCACGCCATGGAAGAGATCTCCGGCCTGCCGCTCATGCGCCCCTCACCCGTCGACGCGGCCGACTGCGGCCGTTGCAACGCCACCATTGTGGGGCAGATCGGCTTGCTTCCCGTCGTGTCGGATTGGGACACCCACAGAAAGCCCCGGTGCTGGACGCTGCCCTGACCGGACACGGTCCATCCTGAACCGTGGATCCACACCGCGAGGAGGACGTGACATGAGCTCGGGCGGCTTGGAGTTTCTGCACAATCCGTCGAGCGTCGCCGTCATTGGGGCATCGGATGATCCTGACAAGATCGGAGGCCGCCCGATCGCCTTCATGCAGCGATTCGGCTATCAGGGAACCATCATGCCGGTCAATCCGTCCAGAGCGACCGTGCAGGGACTCACCGCCTACCCGGACGTGGCCTCCCTTCCCTCAGTCCCCGACGCCGTCATCGTGGCACTTCCCGGCCAGGCAGCCGTCGACGCCGTCGACGCCTGTGCGGCATTGGGGGTGAAGGGCGGCGTCGTGATGGCCTCCGGATTCGGGGAAACCGGTCGAGCAGACGACCTCGCGCGACAGCAGGATCTCGTTGCGCGGGCGAATTCCCGGGGCATGCGACTGGTGGGCCCCAATTCCCAGGGGCTGGCGAATTTCGGGACCGGCACCATCCTCAGCTTTTCGACGATGTTCGTCGAGCAGGAGCCGCTTGACGGCCCGATCGCCATCGTGAGCCAGAGCGGTGCCATGGCCTCCGTTCCCTACGGGCTGCTGCGTCGCCGCGGGCTGGGTGTGCGCTATGTGCACGGCACCGGCAACGATGCTGATCTGGGTGTGGGCGACCTGGCTGAGGCGGTGCTGCATGATCCTGACATTCGACTCGTCCTGCTGTATCTCGAGGACATTCGCGACCCACGTGCGCTGGAGCGGGCGGCGGCTCTAGCACTGGAGCGCGACGTGCCGATTGTCGCGATGATGGGGGGGCGTAGTGCGGACGGCCGACGCGCTGCGTCCTCGCATACCGGCGCCCTCGCCAACGAGCAGCGAGTAGTGGATGCCTTCCTGGCTCGCACCGGAATCTGGCGCGCTCGATCTCTCGCCGGGATGGTGGATACCGCAGCCCTGTACCTGCAGGACTGGCGCCCGAGGGGACGCAGACTGGCCATCGTCAGCAACTCCGGCGCCATCTGCGTTCTCGGAGCGGACGCGGCGGCCGACAACGATCTCGAACTGAGCACGTTTGCAGGCGAGACGACCGAGGCGCTGGCAACGGTCCTTCCTGCCTTCGCAACCAAGGCAAATCCTGTGGACATCACGGCGGCGCTCCTCACCGACAGCAGCCTCTTCAGCAAGGTACTGCCGATTCTCGCCGGGGATCCGGAGGTGGACGCGGCATTCATCGGCATCCCGGTCTCTGGCAAGGGATACGACTTCCCCCGATTCGCCGCTGATACTGCAGAGTTTGCCCGGCGCGACAACAAGCCAGTCGTCGTGGCGGTCCCTCAGGAGACAGTCGCGGCAGAGTTTCGTGCGCGTGGCCTGGTTGTCTTCGATGACGAGGCCACTGCTCTGACCGCGTTGGGCCAGTACCTGCACCACAGGGACTTGATGGCGAACGCCCTCGCCAACGGCCCTCTGCACACGCGCCGACCCGTCAGCGGGCAAACCGAGGTCCTCAGTGAGGCAGCTGCCCTCTCAGTCCTGCGCGACGCCGGTATCCCCACCGTTGAGGTAGCTGTGTGCTCGACGGCAGAGGAAGCCCGGGCAGCCTTCGAGCGCTTCGGTGACGTCCCGGTCGCCGTGAAGGGTTGCCCGAACGAGGCCACGCACAAGAGCGAACTTGGACTCGTCCGCCTCGGACTCACCACCGTCGATGCGGTGGCAGACGCAGCGGACGATCTGCTGCGCACCATGGATGCGCTCGGGCTTGAGGCCGAGGGGGTCCTCGTTTCCCCGATGGTGTCGGGCATCACAGAGGGACTCATCGGAGCACATGTGGACCCGGTGTTCGGACCTGTCGTGCTGGTCGGCGCTGGCGGGAAGTACGTCGAGGCCCTGGACGACGTACAGGCGCTGATCCCGCCCTTCAGCGCAGCGGATGCTCGAGCAGCCATTGGCCGTCTCCGGATCGCCCCGCTTCTGGCGGGAGTTCGCGGTGAACCACCCACCGATATCGAGGCATGGGTGAGTGCCACCCTCGCTCTCAGCCGCCTCATCCTGGCTGACCCGGCGATCCAAAGCGTGGACGTCAACCCCTTGATGGTGGGCGCCGCCGAGGGCGAATCCGCCTTCGGGGCGCTAGCAGTCGATGCCGTCGTTGAGCGCATCGCCTGAATCAAGCCTGTTCCAAACTAGAACAACGGCGGGCACCCGCCCGATGGTGTGATCACCTTGGCCGACAGAGGCCGCAACAAGGCGGAGGAGCACACGGTGAAGGGTCGTCTCGTCGCACTCGTCGGGCCGGATCAGGTCGAAATCCACGAATATGACCTACCTGAGCTTCCCCCGGGGGCCGTTCTTCTGAAGGTCAGGCGTGCCAATGTGTGCGGCTCTGACCTGCACATCTGGCACTTTCTCAGCGTGGCCTTCCGGGACGTGGCCATGGGCCACGAGTTCGTAGCGGAGATCGCCGAGCTTGGGCCAGGCGTGACCACCGACTCGGGCGGACAGCTGATCTCCGTTGGCGATCGCGTAGCCGCTGTCTACTACCACACCTGCTTGAAGTGCCCGGCATGCGGACGCGGCGACTTCGCCATGTGCCACAACTCCGGGCGGAACATGGGTCTGCCCCCCACAACGCCTCCACACTTCAATGGCGCCTTCGCCACCCACTACTTCGTGAGTCCGGGCCAGTTCTTCTACAAGGTGCCCGACAACGTCACTGATGCAGCGGCTGCCGGCGCGAACTGCGGTCTCGCGCAGATGATGTGCAGCATCGACAAGTTGAATGTCCGGCGAGGACAGAACGTGGTGGTTCAGGGTGCCGGCGGACTGGGGCTCTATGCCTCAGCCGTGGCAAAGAGCACGGGAGCGACCGTCATCGTCGTGGAGAAGGAGCCCGTGCGCATCGAGTCAGCTCGAACCTTTGGCGCCGATCACATCATCGACATCAATGAGTTTCCCACCGTCGAGGCTCGAACCGCCCGCATCCTCGAACTCACCAACGGAATCGGAGCAGATGCAATCATCGAGGTGACCGGCCGTCCATCCGCGTTCGCGGAAGCCATTGACTACTCCCGCGTCGGAGCGAGCATCGCCTCCATCGGCAATCTGAATGTGGGCAAGGATTTTGAGATCAGTTTTGCCCCAGCACTGATCACGCGCAAGCAGCTGACCATTGTTGGGATACTCAGATATGACCCCTGGTACCTGAAAGACGCGCTCAATTTTCTGGCAGAGTACCGCGACGACTTCCCCTTCGACGCACTCAGCGATCGGGTCTTCAGCATGGACGACATCAACCAAGCGCTCGAGTTGAGTGAGGCCCGCGTGGTAGCGCGCGCCGCCATCATTCCCTGACCTCTGACCTGCACAGCCCGAGCGGAAGAAGGCATCATGATCTACGGCAACTACATCGCAGGTGAGTGGCAGGACCCGGGAGCCTCTGGCACCTTCCCGGTCATCAACCCCGCCACAGGCGAGGTGATCGCTGAGGTCGCGTGTGCAACAGCGGACGACATCCGCCGCGCCATCGATGGGGCGGACGCTGCGCGAGCGGCGTGGGCTGCCACGCCCGCCATCGAGCGCTCGGTCGTCATGCGCCGCGCAGCTCAGATCATGATGGATCGGATTGACGAGCTCGCTGCGATCCTCGTCAAGGAGCAGGGCAAGCCGCTGGCCCAGGCCAAGGGCGAGATCACTTACGGCTGCGGCTTCATCGACTGGTTCGCAGAAGAGGGACGGCGCGCCTACGGCACGACCATCCCCGCAAGCGTTCCTGACAAGCGGATCGTGATCATCCGCCAGCCGATAGGGATCAGTGTTGCGATCACTCCGTGGAACTTCCCGTCGCTCCAGTTGCTCAGGAAACTAGGTGCGGCTCTGGGAGCCGGTTGTCCCATGATCGCAAAGCCCGCGGAACTGACACCCCTGTCGGCGCTGGAGATCGCGCGGGCCTTCGACGAGGCTGGACTGCCCAAGGGCCTTCTCTCCGTGGTGTGTGCACCAGAGCCGTACGAGTTCACGGACGTGATCATGGCTGATCCGCGCGTACGTGCAGTGTCGTTCACCGGATCCACCGAAGTCGGCAAGCTGCTCATGCGGCGGGGAGCTGACCACGTGAAAAAGGTGTCCCTCGAGCTGGGAGGCCAGGCTCCCACCATCGTCTTCGAGGACGCTGACCTCGACGCTGTCGTCGTCGAGACCATGGCTTCGAAGTTTCGCAACATGGGGCAGACATGCGTGTCCGTGAACCGGATCTACGTCCACGAGTCGATCATTGACGAGTTGGCTGACCGCCTCAAGGCCGCCATGGCCCAGATGCCCATCGGCGACGGACTCGAGCCCGACACCGCGGTCGGCCCACTGGTGGAGCCTGCCGCCCTGGAGAAGGTCCAGAGGCACGTCGATGATGCCGTAGCCAAGGGTGCCAGGGTTGTCGTCGGAGGAAACCGGGCAACAGCAGCGCACCTGAAGTCAGATCAGTTCTTCGAGCCAACCCTCCTGGTCGGGGTCGACGAGTCCATGCAGGTGATGCAGGAGGAGACATTCGGCCCGGTCGCGCCGCTGGTCCCGTTCACCGACGAGGCAGACGTGGTCGCTCGCGCGAACGGAACGCCGTTCGGGCTCTCAGCCTACGTGTTCACTCGGGATATCAACCGGGCAATCCGGGTCAGTGAGGCGTTGGAGTTCGGCACTGTGGGAATCAACGACTCGACCTTCTCCGCGGTTCAGGCGCCATTCGGTGGGTACAAGGAGAGCGGCCTTGGGCGTGAGGGCGGCTTCCTCGGTCTCGATGAGTTCATGGAGTACAAGTTCATCTCGATCGGGCATGTCGGCTGATCAGGTGAGCACACGATGAAGGCTGCGATCCTTGGCGCGGGTGAGTCGAATCGGACACCCCGACCCGGCCGCACTGCCATCGACATGGCTGTCGAATCATCGCTGGCAGCCTTGGCAGATGCCGGCGTCGAGCTCGGAGAGGTCGACGGTGTCGTCACCGGCTACTCCTTGGCAGAGCGCCACTTGGACTTCAGCGCAAGCCTCAGCGAGGCGCTGGGGCTTCGCCCCTATTGGTCCCAGACCATCTCGCGCAGCGGAGCCACAGGAGCATCTATCGTTGTCGATGCCGCGCTTGCTGTCCTCGGGGGCGCGTGTACCACCGCACTGGCGGTATGGGCGGACAATCGAGTCTCCGGAGAGCCGGAGGACATGGCGGGTGCTCTCGCTGCATCCCTGAATCCCTTCGAGCTCGCCAATGGCCCTCTGATCACTACGCAGTATGCGCTCATCGCACAGGCATACCTCAACAGGACTGGCGCCACAGAGGAAGACCTCGCCTCCGTGGCGGTCCAGTTTCGCAAACATGCCGCCCTCAATGAGAGCGCGAAGTACCGAGCCCTCATCACGATCGATGACGTCCTCGGTTCACCCATGGTCTCCTCACCACTGCACCGTCTGGAGTGTGCGCTGGTCACCGACTATGGCGGAGCTGTTGTCGTCACTCGCTCTGACCGAGCGGGAGCCGATGCGGTGGATGTCCTCGGGTTCGGCGAGGCCTTGTCCCATTCGTCCATCCTGCGCAACCCGGAGCTCTTCACCACCGGGCGCACCGCCGCCGCGGACTCCTCGCGACTGGCCTACCAGATGGCGGGCATCGGTCCGGCTGACCTGCAGATGGCTCAGATCTACGACTGCTTCACACCCACAGTGCTCCTGCTGATGGAAGACTTCGGACTGTGTGAGCGGGGAGAGGCTGGAGCGGCCGTTCGCTCCGGTCTCCTCGACAGGGACGGGCCCCTTCCCAGCAACACGCATGGCGGCCTGCTGTCGTGCGGCTCTGGTGGAATCCTCCACGTGACCGAAGCAGTCCGCCAGATGCGGGGAACGGCAGGCGCACACCAACTGGACTCTCGCCCCGACACTGCTCTGGTCCACGGAAACGGTGGGATTCTTGGAGCTCAGACCACTCTCATCCTGGGCAGGAGGTAGTCATGGCAGTGGACCCGACGGACCCGAGCGCACGTGTGTGGCAGGCATGGGCTGACGATCGACTCTGCCTGCAGGGTTGCCGTTCGTGTGGACGCCTCCAACATCCACCTTCGCAGGTCTGCGCGGCCTGCAAATCAACGGATTGGGACTTGTGCGACATCACGCCGGAGGCAACGCTGGTGTCCTGGTCCAACGTCCATCGCGCTCCCGCGCCTCAATTCGCGGATGAGGTTCCGTACCTCATTGCGCTGGTCACGGTCAGTGAAGGCACGCTGCTGGAGGCTAGGGTGCATACCTCGCTCGCCATGACCGAGTTCCGCTCGGGAATGCCGGTGCAACTCGCCATGGGTGCCGTGGCGGGCCGCGCCATGCCCATCGTGATTTCCGCCGGATAGGCTGACGCACGTCCGGTGCGGTTACCCCAAGGCTCTCAAGCCGTCGACTGCGCCTGCGGCGCCGCCGGCTCGTGGTGATGGTGGTGCGAGATCGCATCCTCGAGCACGAAAGGCTTCTCCTTGGCCATGCTCTCCTGGCGCTCGCTCTCACGGTCAATGGCTCGGTCGTCACCCTTGTACTTCGCGACCCACATTCGGCCGGCATCCTCCGACATGTGGCACAGGCCCGGAACCATGGGATAGCGGCTGCACATCGAGGGTTTGGGCGCAGGGCTCGAGGCCGTCGGCTTCGGCGCCAGACCGCCGAGGCGAGCAGCAGCAAGAAGCCGTTTGGCCTCGGCACCGCAGAACTGGCAGGTTAGGCTGGACGGAGCCGGACTCTCTGTCCAGCGCTCGCCCGTGGCCCCGCAGCCCGCACAGCGATAGTCGTTGAGGATGCCCATGTCACTCGTAGCAGTAGGGGGCATGCTGGTACTGAGCCCAATCATCCGGATCGTGATTGATCCATAGGCTCAGTTCCTCCGACTCGGCCATGCGCTTGATGCGCAGCAGACTGTGCACAGCCGACAGCGTGTCGTAGTCGAGCGGGAAGGGCCATTCGAGGTCGAGAGCGGCGCGCAGGTGAATCGCATCGCCAGTGAGCAGAAACGTGCGGTTGGCGAGTCGAACCTTGAGGCTGACCTCACCGGGCGTGTGGCCAGGCGTGGACATGATGATCATGCTGCCGTCACCGAAGAGATCCAGGTCAGTGCGAGCAGCCACCTCCCGCCACGTCCAGTTCTTGTACTGGGCGACCTGCTCCGGAATGAAGCAGAAGCTGCCCAGCTTGGCAGGGAAGTGAGCAAAGGCAAGCTCGCCCTGTCCGGCATAGAAGGTCGCATTGGGGAACAGGAAATGGCCGCCGGCATGATCGAAGTGAAGATGCGAGGAGATGACGTGCGTGACATCCGAGGTCTTGTAGCCGAGCGCCTCGATCTGACGATCGATCCGCTGGTCGATCGTCCCGCCGATACCCAGGCCGTCAGCGAGCTCCTGCCCATAGATCGAGACCGGATCCTCGATCGCATCAGGGTGGATGCCAGTGTCGAACAGGACAAGACCCTTGGGATGCTCGATGAGAAAGGCGGGCATCGGGATGGTCATCTTCCCGGTGAGCCCGTACATCAAGGTGACTGCGTCGACGGTGAGCGTAGGGCAGTCAAGTGCCCACATCTTGCGCGCGAATCCGACAGACATCCTGGATCCTTCCGTGAGTGCCGATGCCGCCAGCATCGCCACCCTCGAAAGGGGCCGGACGTGCCAGTTTGGGACACGCAACCATCGGGCCCCCACGACACGATGTGGTCGAATCCCTGCTCACTTCGGAGGTGCCCGATGATGACTGCCTCAGGCGTCACCACAACAGACATCGACATGTTGCGGCTGCGTGCCTACGACCTCCGGGTCGCCATGTTGGAGATGGCAGCAGGCAAGGGTGAGGGATACGTGGCCCAGGGGCTGGGCATGGCTGACTGCCTGGCCGCTCTGTACTTCCACGAGATGCACCACGACCCCGCAAACCCTGATTGGGATGACCGCGACCGATTCCTGCTGTCCACCGGACACTACTCAATAGCCATGTATGCGGTTCTTGCGGAGGCCGGCTACCTCGACCGTGCAGAGTTTCCGAGTTACGGCCTGAACGGCTCACGACTCCCCATGAGCACCTTCGATGACCTCCCAGGCCTCGAGATCGTCGGCGGTTCACTCGGCCAGGGACTCGGCCAGGCAGTCGGCATGGCCCTCGGCCTGCGGCTCGACGGTCGCGAGGCTCGGGTGTTCTGCGAGGTCTCTGATGGGGAGCTTCAGGAGGGGTCGACCTGGGAGGCCCTCATGTCTGGGGCAACCTTCGGCTGCGACAACCTGGTCGCACTGTTCGACTGCAATGGAGTTCAGGCAGACGGACCGGTGCACGTCCAACTTGAGCCCGTCCTGGACAAGATCTCCGCCTTCGGCTGGTCATCGATCGAGATCAATGGTAACGACATGGAGGCACTTGTCAGGGCTCTCGAGGTCTCACGGGTGCGCGACGGCAAACCCAAGGCGATCATCATGCGGACGCAGCCAGGAAGTGGCGTTCCGACCCTGGAAAAGAGGGAGCGGGCGCACTTCGTGCGAATCACCGATGAGGAGTGGCAGGTCATGCGCGACGAACTTGAAGCCGGGCGTCCAGGAGCGACCCGTGGCTGAGGTGGCGGGTCGCACCCGCGGCATGGGCGAGCTCATCGATGTCGCCGACAAGGCCAGCGACTTCGCTCCTTTCGGACGAGAGCTCGCAGCGCTGGCCCGAGAGCGGGATGACATCGTGGGTTTGACCGCAGATATGGGCCGATACAGTGACATCCTGCCCTTCAGGGACGAGTACCCCGACCGCTTCTTCAACGTGGGCATGGCTGAGCAGAATCTGATTGCCGTCGCTGCCGGCCTCGCCAAGACCGGCAAAGTCGCCTACTGCACGACGTATTCCGTGTTCGTCACGCGGCGCGCCTATGACTTCGTGGCCATCGCATGCGCTCATTCACAGGCCAACGTCAAGATCTTCGCTGGGATGCCAGGCCTGATGAACGGCTACGGAGCCACGCATCAGGCAACTGAGGACCTCAACATGATGAGGGGTATCGCGGACCTCACCATCATCGATCCCTGTGATGCCGTGGAACTGCGCCAGGTGGTTCGGGCAGTGGCCGACATCAAGGGCACCGTCTACGTCCGACTGCTGCGCGGCAACGTCCCCGTGGAATTGGACGCGTCCTATCGATTCGTTCCGGGCAAGGCTCAGGTACTGCGTCCTGGCGGGACCATCGGCATCATCTCGACCGGCTACATGACTGGACGAGCGCTCGACGCAGCCAAGGAGGTCGCTTCGCGCGGCGTGCAGGTGGGCGTACTGCATGTACCCACCATCAAGCCGTTCGACACCGCGGGGGTGCTCGACTTTGTCGCTCGTTACGACAGGCTCATCGTTGCCGAGAATCACAAGACGACTGGTGGCTTGGGCACTCTGGTGACCGAGGCCATGTTCGACGCAGGTGTCCTCAAGCCGGTCGAGCGCATCGGCCTCGCTGACTCCTTCTTCGAGTGCGGCTCGCAGGAGTACTTGGAGGCCCGCTACGGGCTTGACCTGCCCCGATTCATCCGCGCGATCATGGGCTAGAGGGTTCGCACACCTGCGCGCCGGTCAACCTCTGCGATCGCGGCAACTACGTCGTCTGCGGTGAGCCGCATGGGGAGATTGGCCAGGTGAGGTGCGGTCATTGTGCCTTCGGCGATGAGCACGTGCTGATCATGCCAGGGAGCCCTGAGCCCGAGATCAGCCGAGGAGACCGGTAGACCTACCGATCCCAGGAAATCGGCCAGTGCACCCACCTCTGACTCTGAGCGACCTTCAGCCACTACCTGAACGAGCGCACCCCATCCGACGTGATAGCCATGGAGCAGCATCTGCGCCCCCTCGACACGCATCAGCCCGCGCGTCAGCGAGTGCGCCAGCGACAAGCCACCATTCTCGAAGGCCAAACCACTCATCAAGATGGAGGCCTCGACAACCCGCTCAAGCGCATCGGACACCCGTCCGGCTTCGCAGTCATCCAGAGCCTGCACCGCATCAGCCTGCAGCGTGTCAAAGCAGGCGCGACCGATCGCCAGCGCAATCCCGAGCGGTCTGGTGCCGAGAGGAGTGACCCCCGTGCCCCGCGCGCATCCCTCCGCTTCGAACACCTTGGCCACCGCGTCGCCGATCCCTGACCGGAGAAACCGCGTCGGTGCACCGGCGATCAACTGGGTGTCCACGAGAACGAGCGCAGGGTTGGCAGGCAGCATGTCGACGGCAATGAGCCGATGCTGCTCGTCGTACATCGCGATCGCACTGCTCGTGGGACTGTCGTTCGACGCAATCGTGGGTACCGTGATCACAGGAACACTCAGCCGTCCAGCCAAGGCCTTTGCCGTGTCGAGCACCTTGCCACCACCAAGACCCACCACGGACGACACATCGAAGCCCGCGCATTCGAGGAGGGCGTCCTCGACGGCGGCGTACGTGATCTCCCCCTTCGCGATGACGAGTCGAGGCCGTAGGCCCGCCTCCTGGCACGAGCGCAGGATCCGCTCCCCGATCAACTCCTGCACTGGTGGGTCGACGACCAGGACGGGGCTCTCGCCAAAGCGGACGAGGTGACCACCCAAGTGGTCCAAGACACCAGGGCCTTGGACATAGCGCGCCGGGCTGACAAACACTCGGTCGGTGCCGCGCATCCGAAGCTCAGTTCTGGGCGCGGGCCCTGCGCCGCTTGAACACGCCCCCACCGCTGGAGTACGCGAGCAGGGCTATCAGGGTGAGGCTGCCGATGATGAGGAAACTCACGGCATCCGACAGCTTCAGGGCCGGGACGACAGCAGTCGCCAGTGCCAGCATGACGGCACCGACCAGACACCCGATGAAGGAGCCTCGTCCCCCGAGGAGGCTCGCACCGCCGAGAACAGGAGCTGCAATAGCCAGAAGGGTGTAGCCGGAACCCACAGTTCCATCACCTGTCCCCACTTGGCCAGCGACCACAATGCCTGCCAGGCCGGCAATCACCGAGCATGCGAGATAGGACATCACGCGCATCCGGCGGACACTCAGCCCGAGGCGGACCGCGTAGTTCGGTTCAAGACCAGCGGTGCGGACCTCCAAACCGAACCTGCTGCGCCACAACAGCAGGTCTCCAAGGATCAGGAGGGGGACGATGACCAGGAAGGGAAGAGGAATGAACCCCACTTTCTGGGTCATCAGATTCATCACATCGAAGTTGATCAGGCCTGAGGCCGTCGGCCTCAGAAGGAGCGCCAAACCTCCTACGATGCCCAGAGTTGCAATGGTCGCGATGACAGGTGAGAGCTTCGCACCTTCGGTCAGCAAGGCATTGATGCCTCCCACGGCGAGCCCCAGCACGAGGGCGATCGCCAATGAGAGCAGCACGAGAGGCCAGAGTCCTCCCTCGGTGATGAAGAAGGACATCACCACGACCGTGAGGCTGACCATGGCTCCGACCGAGACATCGATCCCGCCAAGCAGGAGAACGCAGAATTGGGCCACTGCCAGTACGGTCAAGGGAAGCGCAAGCAGGAAGACGTTGTAGATATTGAGCATCGACCCGAAGTTGGGCTCGATGAGGATCGCTGCCCCCCAGATCGCCAGCACGATCAACGTCAGGATCGCCAAGCGGACGAAGTCCTCGGTACCGCCCAGCAGTTTGCGCAGCCGCCCGCGGGAACTTGCGGCTGCCTCCGTGGCTTTCCCTTGTGCGACTTCTTCCACCTGAGAGGCAACGGCGAAACTGCCGACGATGACTTCCTCGGATGAGCCGATGCCCGGCATCTCATGGATGATCTTGCCGCGCGACATGACGACAATGCGATCGGCAAGTCCAGCGAGCTCCCCTGCGTCGGACGACTCGACCACGACACCGATGCCACCGTCAGCGGCGGATCGAAGCATGCGATAGATGTCCATACGCGAGCGCACGTCAACACCCTGAGTCGGTTCCTCGATCAGGATGACGTTGGGATCGGTGGCCAGTGCCCGGCTCAGCGCAACCTTCTGCTGATTTCCGCCGGACAAAGAGGTGATGGGAAGGGATGGGCTGCCTGCCTTGATACCGAAGGTGTCAATCTCTGCCTGCACCGCATCCCGTTGCCGTGTGGGACTCACGACACCGGCGCTTGAGATGCGTCGAAGAATTCCCACCATGAGGTTCTCTCGGATTGACAGGGACTGGAAGAGCGACTCGCGACGCCGGTCCCCGCTCAGGAAGAGCACTCCATTTCTCACGGCCTCACCGTAGGAGCGGATCGTGGTTCCCTTGGTCGTCAGATCGCCTTGCGGATCCCCGATGCCCGCCAGCCCTCGCATGAACTGACGTTGGCCGTTGCCATCCGCTCCAGCAATACCCACGATCTCTCCGGCCCGAATGTCCAGATCCGCAGGGCCGAAGCCGTCTCCGACGAGTCGATGGGCGGACAGGAGCACCGGAGCATCCCCGGGGATCAGGCCGCGTTCCGGGAACTCCAGCTCCACCGAGCTTCCCGCCATGAGTTCGACCAGTCCCTTGTAGTCCGTGTCGACGGTCGGCATGGATCCCCGCACGATGCCGTCACGAAGCACGGTGATCTGCTGAGCAACGCGGAAGACCTCGCCGAGCCGATGCGTGACCAGGAGCACGGCCGAGCCGGAACCGGCCACCTGCTCCACCAGAGCGAGAACGCGATCAACACCAGCAGAGTCCAGTGCCGAGGTAGCCTCGTCGAGGATGAGCAGTCGCGGCTGTGCCGCTACAGCCCGGACGATCTCGATGAGCTGCCGGTCACCCGGCGCGATTGTGGCGGTCTTGGCCTCCGGATCGATGCTGCCGAGACCAAAGGATTCCAGCAGATCCCGGGACCAGCTGACCATCTCTCGGTAACGGGGACGCAGATGCTGGGGCGTGCCGACGAAGAGGTTGTTTGCGACCGAGAGACCGGGCACCAGGGAGCCATCCTGGAAGACCGTGAGAGCACCCGCACGCTGGGAGCTTCGCGGCGAGCCTGTGCGGATGGCGACCCCGCCAATCCTGACCGTTCCGCTGTCCGGCTTGACGGTGCCGGAGACGATACCGACGAAGGTGGACTTTCCCGACCCATTCTCCCCCACCAGCGCGTGAATCTGACCGGGAGGCATCGACAGGCTCATGTCCTTGAGCGCCTGGACAACCCCATAGCTCTTTGACGCGCCCGTCACTTCCACAACATCCGTGGAGTGGGACGGCGCCGGCTCGAGGTCGCCTCTGGTTTCCGTCGACACGCGATAGCCCTTCGTTACGTGGGTCGGTCAGACAGGGTTGGGGGAAGGTGCTGCGTGCCGGCCCCGAAGGGCCGGCACGCAGCCTGTTCCATCAGGAACCGCTCAGCATTCCCGACATCACGGAACCGGGTACCAGGGTCGGGCCCGGGTAGTCAGCACCGAAGTTCGGGTCGTACAGACCAGCCGTCGCGTTGACGAATGGCAGCGGGTAGATCACCAGCTCAGGAGCAGGAGTTCCCGAGGCGATCTGGTCCATCAGGGCCGTCACCGAAACACGAGCCGGCCAGTTGATGGAGTTGGTGTCCGCGAGAGCGAACTCCGTCTCCGTGCCCTGGTTCTCCTCCCAGACGCGGTAGAGGTCGTTGTTGCTCGTCCACGTGACCATGTCGGGCGAGCCCTTGCCGGCCTGCTCGTACGCCTTGACGATCTGCGGCATCGGGTCCGCGTAGTCGTAGAGCACGACCTGCGGGTCCTGGCCAGAGGCGAGCATGGCTGTGGCGGCCTCGAAGGCACCCTGCAGGGTCCAGCCGGTGTCGTACTTGCCCACGACCTTGACATCGGGGAAGTTCGCCGCCAGCTCGTCCTCAGCGCACTTGTTCCACGTCGCACCCTGCGGATTGCCGGGGGTGCCGTTGAAGAACACGATGTCGCCCTTGTTGCTGACCAGCTCAGCGGCCTTCTGGGCCATCTCCACGCCGATAGCGCACACGTCACCCGTCACCTGGGTGGTGATGGAGCCGGGAGGCGCATCCGGGGCCGGGCCAACGAATGTCGAGACCAGTGCCCCGCCGTCCTGAGCCTGCTTGAACGCAGGAGCAAGAGCCGCTCCGAAGTCGTTGTAGCCAACGATGACCTGTGCGCCATCAGCCGCGAGGCTGCGGACGCCGGCCTGCATCTGGGCAAGGTCGAACTCCGGGGTCACCGAGATGATTCGGCCGACCTCGGGGTACGTCAGCGCCTGAAGGATGGCCTCCATGCGGCTGACCTTGCGCCAGGTGTTGACCTCGGGCGAGATGTAGCCCACGGTCACGTCGCCGCCACCCGGAACCTCACAGTCCATGCTCTTCCAGCACTCGAGTGCCAGGTCGAGCTGTTCCTGCGACAACGGCTCTGACGCGCGGGTGAGCGCTGACTGGATCACCGGATCCAGACTGTCAGCGGGGATGGCGTTCGTGCGCAGCGCCTGATCGACGATGCTCTGGATCGCCCCTGCGTCGGCGGGAGCCTCGGCAGCGGGAGCCTCTTCGGCGGGAGCCTCAGCGGCAGGAGCCTCTTCGGCGGGAGCCTCGGCGGCAGGAGCCTCCGATGCGGGCGTTTCGGTTGCGGAATCACTGGAGCTGCAGGCCGCAAGGACGAGGGAGGCAGCTGCGCCTAACGCCAGTGCAGCTGCGATCCTCCGGCTCCGATGCTTCGGAGAGCGGCCCCCGAGAGGTGTGCTGTGGACCATCTACGATTTCCTTTCCTAGTGGACTGAGCCCAGGAGGGCCCCTTCTCCCTGGGCGCGACGGGAGAAAGCACGGCTAAGGAGCCGCTTGTCGCGCAGGAGAAAGACCAAGGTGAGTCCAAGGGCCAGAACCAGACCCTGGACAAGGGCGGGCATCCCGCCGGTGAACCCAGCGACCGCCAGGTTGAGGTTGAGCAGCGAGACGAAGACCGCACCCAACAGCGTTGCCACGAAACTGACTCGCCCGCCGGTGAGCACTGCGCCGCCAAGGACGACGGCAACGATGGGTGCCAGCAGGTAGGGCTCACCGATGGCAAGATCCGGCGTGGTCAGCAGGCCTGACAGCATGATCCCGGCAATGCCATAGAGAACCCCGGCCACCGCATAGGCCGTGATGCGGTACGCCGTCGCGCGGAGCCCGACGAGGGTGCCGGCCGCAGCGGAGGCGCTGCTGGCAACGAGCCGACGACCAGGGACTGTCAGCCACACGAAGAAGGTCGCCAGAGCCGCCAGCGCGATGCTCGCGAGCAGCACAAAGCTGATTCCCCCGAAGTTGCTGCCGCTGAAAGCGACCAGGGGCTCCGGAACTCCCACCACAGACAGCAGCTTTCCGCGGTAGAGGCGACCCAGACCGATGGCAAGCAACCCAACCGCCAAGGTCACCACGAGGGAGTTGAGGCCGAAGACCTCCACCAGGATGCCGTTGACCAGACCCATCAGGATGACGGCGATCAGAACGATGACGATGGCTGGTGCAAGCTTGCTGGCATCGCCGTCCGTGTACGTGGTCAGGATGATGCCCGTCACCGTGATCGCCGCGGGGACGCTCAGGTCAATGCCGCCGGTTCCGATGACGAGCGCCTGCCCGGCTGCGGCAAGGATCATCACGCCGATCAGCGGGGTGAAGGCCGAGAGGATGCTCTGTGAGAAGACCGCTCCCTGCGTCTGGAGCGCGGCAAGGAGCAGCATCGCGATGACACCGATCGAGATCACGGTGAGCGGAGTGACGAACCCGCGTGCCGGACGATGCACCCTGACCTGCCCTTCCTTGCGTACCGAGCATCCCCTACTGCTCGGAAGGTGTCATATTGGCAAGAATGGGCACTGTGTCATTGTGAGACGAGCGACACCTTCGCTCGACACCCGGATCGAATCGTTATCCCGCTGAGACTTTCGGCAGCCGCACGTTCCTTTATGGGACATTCACAAGGCCGTCTGATGCGGTGCCATGTCGGAGACCAGAGGAGGTCCCCATGCAGGTTGGCGTCTACGCTTTTGCCACCCAAGACGGTCTTCGACCAGACGAGCTCGGACGTGAGGTCGAAGACCGCGGCCTGGCCGCCCTCATGTTCCCCGAGCACTCCCACATCCCCGTGTCCCGAGCCACCAATTACCCCGAGGTCTACGGCGGCGGCGAGCTTCCGGGTTTCTACATGCGTACTTTCGATCCCTTCGTGAGTTGCACCCTCGCAGCCTCGGCCACGTCCACCATTCGCGTGGGCACCGGCATCGCGCTCCTGGCTCTGCGCGAGCCGGTGAATACGGCGAAGGAGGTGGCATCGGTCAGCTACCTGTCTGGCGGGCGCTTCAACTTCGGGGTCGGGTTCGGCTGGAACGCCGACGAGTTCGAGAACCTCGGTGTCCCCTTCAAGGGGAGGCACCGCCTCGTCAAGGAGAAGGTCCAGCTGATGAAGCGTCTCTGGGAGGACGACGTCGCCAGCTATGAGGGGGATCTGGTCTCACTGAAGCCGAGCTGGTCCTGGCCCAAGCCCATCGACGGTCCACCCATCTTCCTGGGCGGGAACGGACCGATCACGATGAAGAATGCAGCCGAGTGGGCTGATGTCTGGTACCCCACCCCTCCCGGAGACGATCCGCTGCTGACGAAATCGGCTCCAGCCTTCAGGGCCCTCGTCGAGGAGGTCGGGCGTGACCCCGAGTCCGTCGCCATCGGCTGCGCACCGGGCGATGCGACTCGCGAAGACCTGAACACCTACGCATCCAATGGCGTGGCCTACGTGAACATCGGCCTCGTGACGACGTCACGCGATGACGACCTGAGGCGACTGGACGAGATCGCAGAGCGCGCGCAGGACTATCTGGCCCGCTGACCTCATCGTCTGGGCAGAGCACACCTCACCAAGCGAAACCGGAGTTACCCGATGTCCAACCGCGTCGCCCTGATCACCGGCAGCAGTCGGGGCATCGGCTTCAGCATCGCCGAGCGACTTGTCGAGGATGGCTGGCAGGTGGCGATAACGGGGCGGACGGCGGCCACACTGGAGGAGTCCGTCGCTCACCTGGGAACAGCCGCTGTGGGCTTCGCCGGCAAGGCCGACGATCCCGTGCATCAGGAGGCGGCAGTCGCAGGGGTAGTTGAGGCGTTCGGGCGCCTTGACCTTCTGGTAAACAACGCCGGCATCAATCCGGTCTACGGCCCGCTCATGGATGTTGACATCGGAGCGGCTCGGAAGGTTTTCGAAGTCAACGTGGTCTCGAGCCTGCGCTGGAGCCAACTCGCGTACCACGCGTGGATGGAGACCCACGGCGGGTGCATCGTGAACGTGGCCTCTGTGACAGGGTTGACAGCTGCACGGGGACTCGGCGTCTACGGTACGAGCAAGGCCGCTCTGATCGCCCTTACTCGACAGCTTGGTGACGAGCTCGGTCCGAAGGTAAGGGTCAACGCTGTGGCTCCGGCAGTGATCAAGACGGACTTCTCACGCGCGTTGTACGAGGGCAATGAGGAGGCGGTCGTAGCCACCTACCCACTTGGCCGACTCGGTACGCCCCAGGATGTGGCCGGAGCAGTGTCCTTCCTCGCCTCCGAGGACGCGGAGTGGATCACCGGACAAACGATCGTCGTCGACGGTGGCCTCACTCTGGGAGGAAAGCTCTAGGCATTAGAAGTAGTCGGCGTCCGGGTCGATTCGATAGGAGCTGAGTTTGCGGTAGAGGGTCGAACGAGATACCCCGACAATCTTGGCCGCCAGCACCTTGTTGCCCTGAGCCTGCTTGAGGGCATCGAGGATGGCACGAAGCTCGACGTGCTCCAACGTGGTGAGTTGTCGACGCGTTGCGCATGCCTGAATCTCGGATGGCAGATCGGAAGCCTGAATCTCGCCTGATACTTCGGCAGGGAATGAACGCAGCATTGTCTTCATCTGCATCACGTTTCCGGGCCACGGAGCTCGGACCAATGCCCGAAGCGCACCTGATGACAGAGTCAATCGCCGAGTTGACGCATCTGCCAGAATCGCATGGGCAACATAGGGGATGTCCTCAGCACGCTCCCGAAGCGGTGGCACATGAACAGCATGACCGCCGAGCGCAGCGAGCAGCCTCTCATGCTCAGGGGTGGCAGCGGTCCCTGTGGCGGAGGTGAAGGTGGCCACGAACCGAACGTCGTGCCCTCCGTCGAGTATCCGGGACGCCAACGCCATCGCGACCTGTTGAGGAAGCGCCTCAATGTGCTTCAGGAGCACCACATCAGGACGGCGATTGGTCACCTCATCCAGGGCGGACATGGCACTTGCGAGCTCGTTCCATGCGGCACTGGCCAGCTCGACCGTCTCCACCCGTGACGGTTCATGCTGTTCGGCCAGGGCCCGGAGCAGAAGTGTCGTCTTGCCCAATCCCATCTCCCCAGAGACAAGAACTGGGTCGCCGGAGGCCACAGCTGATCGCACGGATGCCACCGCCTCAAGCCACGCGACAGAGGTACCCACGAGCCCGGGCATGCTGGGAGCCCTCTGCACCGTGCGACCGACCGTTGCGGCTGCTACTCGACGCGTCATCGGGTTGCCGAAGTCAACAAGCGCACCAATGATCTGTCCCTGATTGGTGATAGGCGTGCAGCTGATGGGCACCACCTGCTCATCGTCGACCCTCAGTTCAGCCGTTGCCGATGCACGGCCACCCAGCGCCTCCCGCACCGTCTCCCAGAGCACCACCTGATGCGTACCGCCAAGAAGCGTCGTCACTCGGGGCCCCGCGATGAAGATTCCCTGACCAACTCCGGCGACCCTGCGACTGCCGCCGCGGCTGGCTTCGAGATAGGCGTCCAAGACCATGCGCTCCCGGCGCGAGGCCTGCTCGAGCATGCGGTGCTCGACGTCCGCAGCCGCGCTCATCATGAGCGGAGTCAGGAGGGCACTTCCCGCATCGGCCCGGCACGACATGGTGATGATTCCCTCAGGCCGATGCGTGATCGGATGGAAGACGGGAACCCCGACACAGGCGAAGGGAGTCATGGACTCCATCAGATGCTCGTGGCCGACGATCTGCACCGGTCGACTCGTCTCTGCGACCGTGCCGATGCCATTGGTGCCCACGATCTCCTCCGAGCCCGTGAAGCCCGCGTCCGACCGTAGGGAGTCCAGCAGGGGAAGAATGTTCGCGTCCGAGACCCAGCGCCGCAGAATCCTTGCGTTGCGGTCGGCGAGCAGCACTCCCGCGCCTAAGCCTGAGAGGCGATCGGCGAGCTTGCTCAGGACAGGATCGGCCGCCGCGCAGAGCGCATTCTCCGTATCCAGCTCGCCCACGAAAGGCAGTTCCGGGCGGCTCACCTCAGCTCCGCTGAGCAGGGACCGACGCCAGGAGGTCACCACCTCCGGTCGGACGGTTCGAGCAACAACCTCAGGGATATCCCCCTCGGACAGCACAATTTCGCGAGCCCGCTCCAGCGTCAACTTCGCCATTGCCACCTCCTGCTGAGGCTAGCCGGGCGGCTGGGAAGGTGTCCCAAAATCCGACCGACCGGTCGATTGACGATAACCTACGATGCCGGTCATGGGAAGTGCTGCGAAACCGCTGAATTCGCCTCGGGAGGGGGGCGGCATGGTCCATCAGCGTGTGGCGGACAAGCGCAAGGAGATCATCGACTCAGCTGCGGCGCTGTTCGAGACCGAGGGCTACACCATCACCACCATGGCTGCCATTGCGCGTGCCTCAGGCCTCGCCAAGGCGAGCCTTTACCACTACTTTGCCAGCAAGGACGAGATCCTCTTCGCCATTCACGAGGAGTTCATCGGCCTGCTGATCTCCCGCCGGGACCAGAGGGCGGCGACGGGGCTGAATCCCGAGGACGAACTGCGCGAGGTGTTCGGAGATGTGTTCGAACTTATGGATTCTCACCGTGGACACGTGCGCGTCTTCTTCGAGCACTACCGGGAACTGCCCGCGGCCCAGCAGCGCGTGATCCGGGCGAAAAGGGACAACTACGAGTCCTGGGTCGAGGACACAGTACGGGCAGGTGCTGCCTCTGGATCCTTCCGCGACGTGGACCCCCGTTTGGTCACCCTCGCCCTCTTCGGCATGGCCAACTGGTCGTACCAGTGGTACCGAAGTGGAGGGCCACTCACATCCCGACAGATCGCTGTTCACTTCTGGGACTATCTCATCCGTGGCATCGAGGGCCCCGGCCCTCTGGCTTCTCCCTCGTCATGGACCGAGGCGCTGGTTCAGTGACCTCCCCACAAAACCGACCCACGGGTCGGTTTTCCTCTCTCGATGGCCAAGCGCACCAAGACAGCCCACCCGGCCTACCCCTGGAGCTGCTCACCCCCTGGCTGTCAAGGCATGTCCCGGTACTCGACTCCTCTGCTCCGCTCACGGCACGGTTGCTGACCGGCGGCCGATCGAACCTGACGTACGAGATTGTCGACGCGGCCGGTCAGCGGTTCGCCCTGCGTCGCCCCCCTCTGGGCCATGTCATGCCAAGAGCACATGACATGGCCCGCGAGTATCGCGTCCTAGCCGGACTAGGAGCCGTGAACTTCGCCGTACCAGACGTGCATGCGCTCTGCGAGGACGAGACCGTCATGGGAGTGCCGTTCATGCTCATGGGATTCGTCGACGGCCGCGTGATCGCCGACAGCGCGGACACCGCGACACTCACACCGGAGCAGGCAGACACCGTCTCCGCCACCCTCATCGCAGGCCTTGCAGCACTCCATAAGGTGGACATCGCTTCTGCGGGACTTTCGGACTTCGGTCGACCGGAGGGCTACTTGCAGCGCCAGGTCGCGTTGTGGGGTCGCCAGTGGGAGAACACCAAGACGCGAGACATGCCGGAGATCGAAGCCCTGGCGCGGTGGTTGGCCCAACACGTGGCATACCTTCCGACCCTGCTTCCCACGTCCCTCGTGCATGGTGACTACCGGCTGGACAACGTCATCCTCGACCCAGGTCTGCGCAGTCTGCGCGCAGTGCTCGATTGGGAGATGTCCACACTGGGCGACCCCGTTACCGACCTGGCGATCACCCTCGTCTACTGGACGGAGTCCGGCGACGTGCTGCGCAGGGCCGTTCCGGTCGCACAGGACCTGATGTCCGGTCCCGGCTTCTGGTCACGTGAGCGAGTGATCGACGAGTACGCGAGCGCCACAGGCTTCGACCTCTCCCATCTTCAGTTCGCAGTGGCTCTCGCCTGCTACAAGCTTGCCGTGATCATGGAGTCCATCCATTACCGGAGCCGAGCCGGACACCAGATGGGAGCCACGACAGAACGCAACGAGGACATGGGTGCCGCCGCAGAGGGCCTTGCGGCGCTTGGCGTAGAGGTCATGAGCCGCGGGGCGCTCGAGGGCTTGCGTGCCTAGCCGGGGCGGAAATCACCAGAGATCGTGATCCCGCCATCGGCCGAGAGCATGATGCCGGTCACGAAGGATGCATCCGAGGAAGCAAGGAAGGACGCAACACCAGCGATCTCTTCGGGTCTGCCGAGTCGACGCAGAGGTGTCCTTCGAAGGATTGCCTCCTCAGCAAGAACTCCCTGATCGAACCCTGACCGCATGAGGTCCGTGTCGATGTAGCCGGGCGCAATGGCGACCACGCGAATCCCATGCTCGCCCCACTCTGCGGCGAGCGTTCGAGTGAGGCCGGTGATCCCACTCTTCGTCGTGCTGTATGCGAGCCGGAGAGGAAGCCCGAAGGTCGAGGCGACCGATGCCAAGTTGATGATCACCGCGTTGTCGCCCTGCTGAAGAAGCGGGAAGGCAGAGCGGCAGCACCGCATCGTTCCCCCGAGGTTCACATCCAGCTCACGCTGCCATCCTGAGGTCTCGGTCTCCTCTGCCGGACGCCTGCTGATGATTCCCGCACTGTTGACGAGGACGTCCAGCCGACCGAAGCGCTCCTGAACCTCTGAAACGGCGTGGGCGACGCTTTCGTCCAGCGTCACATCCATGACGATCCCGATCGACTCGTCCGCAGAGCCCAGTTCCTCCGCCAGCGCCACCGCCCCGACGCCGTTGACATCGGCAATCGCAACAGCGAGCCCGTCCAGCCGGAGGCGCCGTGCGACCGCAGCGCCCAGGCCCTGGGCGCCACCGGTCACGAGCGCGACCCGAGGCATGGGAGGAGGGTCGCAGCCGACGATGGCCGCCCACTGACCCAGTTTCGGACGCCTGTCTCTCCCGCTCTGGCGACGTGTCCAGAGATGGGACACCCGCCGCTGAACGAGGGTCTCAGGATGAAGTCTGCCGCCCAAGACGGGGCACGATGGCTCGGCTCGATGAGAGAGGACCGTGGAAGCGATGCCGGATGTAGTGGATGTCGATGTTGTCGTTATCGGTACGGGATTCAGCGGTATCTACGCCCTTCACAAGCTTCGGGATGGGCTGGGGCTGAACGTCCAGTCCTTCGAGGAGGCCGATGGCGTCGGCGGCACGTGGTACTGGAACACATATCCGGGCGCCCGCTCCGACACAGAAGTCAACGCCTACTGCTATCTCACCGACAAGGAGCTCTTCGAGGAATGGAAGTGGAGTGAGCGGTACCCGCGCCAGAAGGAGATCCTCGCCTACCTCAACCACTGCACTGACCGATGGGATCTTCGCCGCAGCATCCAGTTCAGCACACGGATCGAGAGCACTCGTTTCAACGAGGAGACTGGCCGCTGGGAGATCGAGACGAACAAGGGTCAGAAGTTCACGGCGCAGTTCGTGATTGAGGGAGTGGGTCTGCTCTCCTCCACGAACTACCCGGATTTCCCGGGCCAGAGCACCTTTGCCGGGCAGATCTACCACACCGCCCGCTGGCCCAAGGAGAAGGTGGACGTCACGGGCAAGCGCGTCGGCGTGATCGGTACAGGATCGAGCGGCACTCAGGTGATCGTCGAGATGGGGAAGGAGGCACAAGAGCTCTTTGTCTTCCAGCGGACACCGCAGTACTGCGTGCCTGCCAACCACGGCCCGCTCGACCCGGAGAAGATGAAGCGGATCCTTGATGACTTCGAGGGCTACCGCGAGTCGGTTCTGCGATCCATCACCTCGTTCGGCTTCGAAGAGAGCCCGGTCCCGGCCATGAGCGTGTCCGCGGAGGAGCGCGAACGGGTGTTCGAGGACTCCTGGAGACAAGGGAACGGATTCCGGTTCATGTTCGCCTCGTTCAGCGACATTGGGGTGGACCCGGAGGCAAACAAGGCGGCCACCGACTTCCTGAAGAAGAAGATGGCCGAGACCATCAAGGACAAGAAGACTCTGGAGACGCTTACTCCCAAGGACCTCTGGGCCAAGAGGCCGCTGTGCAATGACGGCTACTTCGAGACCTTCAACAAGGATCATGTGCACCTTGTCGACGTCAAGGCAGATCCGATTGCAGCGATCACCGAGAAGGGGATCCGGCTCGAGAGCGGCGCCGAGTACGAGCTTGACGTCATTGTCCTTGCCACAGGGTTCGATGCAGTCTCAGGCATGTACCTGAAGATCGACCAGACAGGGCGCAAGGGCATCACCCTCCAGCAGAAGTGGGAGGAACGGCCACGCACCGCCTACGGGATGATGAGTGCCGGTTTCCCGAACATGTTCATGGTCTATGGCCCCATGGGACCGTTCACCAACCAGCCGCCGGTCCACGAATGGCAGGTGGACTGGATGGCTGACGCGATTCAGTACGTCCGAGACAATGGACTGCAGACCATTGAGCCCACCGAGGAGTTCGAGGAGGAGTGGATGCAGACCTGCGATGACATCGCCTACCAGACACTCTTCATGAAGGTGAACTCCTGGATCAATGGTTCCAATGTCGTCGGCAAGCCTGTGACGAACTACTTCTACATGGGCGGCATGGGCGCCTACAACGATGTGGTCGGCGGGGCCAAGGAAGCCGGCTACCCCGGCTTCCGCACTGGCGGGGCCCTGTCGCATTCGGCGTAGCCATGGGACTCGGAAAGGGGGCTGAGGAAGGTGGCCCAGCCCCCTTTCACACGCTGATCAGCGTTGCGGAGTTCCATGAGCATCGCGATGCGACGTGGGTCGTCATCGATGCCCGGCACGATCTCCACGACCCCCGAGCGGGTCATGCCGGCTACGAGAGCGGGCACATACCCGGAGCGATATTCGCGCATCTGGATCGTGACCTGACGGGCATTCGGGTCCCAGGCGAGACCGGTCGCCGCCCTCTGCCGGAGGCCGGTGACCTCACCGAGGCCATCCGCCGCTGGGGTATCGGCCCCCGAACCCAGGTCGTCGTCTACGACAATCATGGCGGCTCCATGGCTGCAGCCCGCCTCTGGGTGCTGTTGCGCTGGCTCGGACACGAGGACGCTGCTGTGCTCGATGGCGGATTGGGGGCTTGGCAGGCAGCTGGCCTCCCCTTGTCACGGGCGGTGCCTCGACCGACCCATGGGGCCTTCGAGCCACGTCTTCAGCCTCACTGGATAGCGGACACCGATCAGGTCCGATCGGCACTCATCGATCCACACACTGTCCTGATCGATGCACGACCCACCGAGGTGTACCGGGGAACTCAGCCGTCCGAGGACCGGGTGCCGGGCCACATCCCCGGGGCACGATGCCTACCTCTGCAGGCGATCCAAGCACCGGACGGCACACTCGCCTCAGCACAGACTCTGGTCCTGCGCTACCAGTCACTGGGGGCATTGGACGAGCCGGTCACCACGCGAATTGCCTATTGCGGGGGTGGCGTGTGGTCAGCACAGCATGTGCTGGCCATGACGCATGCCGGAATCATGGATGCACGGCTCTATATCGGATCGTGGAGCGAGTGGATTGCCAGCGGGGATCGTCCCGCCCAGACGTCATTGGCCTCCTAGCACCACCCTTCTGCCAGGCGAGAGACGGAGAGGTGCGTGCCCCGGCCGGGGCTTCGGACCGGACCGATGCCCCCCGAACCATCGCTGCATGGCCCGTACATGGTGACCGATCAATCGGCTGCCTCGCTCGCGAGAACATCGCGGGTGACAGCAACAATCTCTTCGACGTTGCGGCGGGAGAAGGGGAGCGGAGGTCGAATCTTGATCGATGTGTTGTCCGGTCCACACTGACCGACAAGGATTCCGGCGCGGCGATAGGCATTCAACGCTCGTAGACATGCCTTCGGGTCCAGCTCACCCTTCGCATCAGCGAACTCAATTGCCGCGAAGAGGCCACTCCCCCGAACCCGCGCGCGCGCTCCGCTAGCACGGGCAACGGAGCGCAGGCCCCCTTGCAGTTCAGCGCCCACGAGGCCAGCATGGTCGAGCAGACATTCATCCTTGATGACGTCAAGAACCGCCTCTGCCGCAGCCATGCAGACCGGGTTGCCCCCGTAGGTGTTGAAATAGCGCCCCTGGGATCCGAACCCGTCCACCAGCTCCGCGGTTCCCACGATCCCTGCCACGGGAAGGCCATTGGCCATGGACTTTCCCATGACGACGAGGTCCGGAGTCACTCCTTGGCGCTGGTGCCCCCAGAAGTGCGTCCCGGTTCGGCAGAAGCCGGCCTGCACCTCATCGGCGATCACGATTCCACCTGCGGCCTGCGCCTCCCGGGAGGCGGGCCCCAGCAGGCCCTCTGGCTCCAACCACACGCCGTCCGAAGCGAGCGCCATGTCCAGGAGAAGGGCGGAGAACCCGAATTCCGATCTCTGGAGGTCATCGATTGCCTCGCGCACGATTCGGGCGAATGCCTCGCCACGGTCCTCGTCATTGATCTCGCGAGGGAACGTCACGGTCCGGATCCACGGTTCCCGCTGCCAGGACGCGCCCAGAGAGGGGGTTACGGACGCAGCCAGTGCGGTCACTCCGTGATAGGCATGGGATGAGATGACTATGCCCTGAGGTCGTCCAGGCATGCGTGCCATGCGCAAAGCCAAGTCGATCGCCTCGCTGCCGGTACACGTGAACATGCTCCGTTCGAGAGGCTCATCGAAGGTGGCCAGCAGCTTCTCCGCATATCTGACGATGTCCTCGGTGAGGTAGCGCGTGTGCGTATTCAGGATGGCAGCCTGCCGACACTGCGCCTCCACCACTCGAGGATGACAGTGACCGACTACGGGAACGTTGTTGTAAGCGTCCAGCAGTCGGGAACCGTCCGCCTCGATGATCTCGACACCCAAGGCGCGGACCGGCACCACGGGTGACTCATAGAACAGGCGGTAGGCGCGTCCCAAGACCTTCTGGCGGCGTTGCAGCAAATCCTCGCGCATCTCGGAGCGTCCCAGATCCTCGGGCAGCGGTGTCACGTCTTCACTCCTGTGCTCCTCCATGCCATGAGGGCATGGTCCTCGTTCAGGGCGCCCAGGGCATCCATCCGTCGACGGGCGCGATCCGCGTGCCTGAGCACGTACTCTGCCCTCTCCGGGCGATAGTGGGCTCGGGCGAGCGCATTGCCGAGAGCGAGGGCCAGACGACCCCGCATGAGTCCCGGAAGCACACGGAGTTCGTCGGGTCTGAGTGCAACGACACTGCCGTAGCCATGGATGAGAGACGCGAGCGCCGAATCCGGTGACGATGGGTCTCCTATGTCGGCAAGGTACGACCCGGTAACGGCAAGTTCGACGATGCGGGGTGCCCACACCGCATCGCCGAAGTCGATGAAGCCGACTCCTCCGCCGATCTGGAGAAGCACGTTGTCGGGATTGGCGTCATTGTGGATCGGCTGACGCGGCAAGTCGTGCAACGCGGGGAGGACCGTGTCCTGAAGCTCCAGGAGAGACGCACGGATGCGCCCGTCATCCGAGCCCAGCGGCACCTGGTCGATGAGCGTCAGGGCTCCATCGGGTCGAGTGAGGTCCCACGGGGTTCGTCCTGATGACGAGGGAGCAGGCGCCTCTGCCAGGCACTGGTCCAGATGGGCGAGCCCTCGACCTACAACGGCGGCCGCCCCAGGCCGGTCGAGCAGCTCCGACCACGGCGTTCCGTGAACGAACGTCGTCACCCAACTGCGTCGCTCGTGTCCTGCTCCATCACGCATGAGGAGGTCGATGGCGCCGTCTGTGGCGGGCACGAGGGCTGGGCACGCGATGGCAGAACCCTCGAGAGCCCGAAGCAGCGCCAGGACAAAACGGTCACGCTCCTCCTCCTGATCACGAGCGACGACTCGAAGGACAGACCGCTCCCCGGCCGAGTCGACGAGGAAGTTGTCGTCATGCTCGCCCGGGAGGCAGGAGACGGTGCCCCCCATTCCGTACCTCGCGCGCAAGTGGTCCACCACGAGGTCGAGGGGCATTCCCGTCACGATCAGCCCACGCCTGAGGCCTGGTGCCGCTGGCGGAGCTCTCGAGTCGCGACGTCGTCCACCTGAAGGCTGTCGTCGAGCGTCGTGCCGGTGAAGATCACCCCATAGACATCCCTTGCGCGCTCGGGGCTGACAAATCGGGCGAGGACGTCCAGCCGGACGGATTCGGGCTCCCGCTCGTATGGGCTGCCGTAGCCACCTCCCCCACTGAGGCGGTGCCCGAGGGTCTCTCCTACCGACATCGTCACGCCCCCAACGGCCGGAACCGGGTGCTCCTGCCCAAGGGGGTCGAGCAGAAAGGGCTCCTGCGGTGCGGCATCTCCTCCTCCTTGGGCACCGCGAGGCGGGTAGACGACTCCGTCGTTCGCATAGAAGGCCTGCATGGTTCCCGTCTTCGGTCCGAACCTCAGCACCGTTCCCGGCGCCCCGCGTCGTCTCCCGGCCCCCTCGGAATCAGTCCTGATCCGCAGCTCCTCGATTCTGATCGGGTACTTCTGCTCGTCAATCTCGATGCTGTCGCGAAACATCAGACCGTTGGTCACGGCATTTCCGTAGGTCAGCCAGCCATCCACCTCAGGGCCGCCAGGCCCTCCCTGCGAACCGAGAAAGACCTGGTTGACATAGGGGCGGGCGGGGACATGCCGCTCGTCCATTCCGGAGATGACCGAGAAGCCCGTTCCGACGCTGCAGGCGCCTTCCGCGAGCCCCATACCCCCCCAGTGGTCCGCAAAGGTCTTCTGCGTGATGGTGACAAGCCGCTCACCCAGATTGGTCGTCGCTACGGACGTCGAGTGCGGGAAGGTGGGAATGCCGACAACGCACCCCTCGCGCAGCAGGATGTCTATGCGGCGGAAGCTTCCGCTGTTGCGCGGGATATCCGCATCAAGGCTGTTCAGAAGCCCCGTCATCACGTTATTGCGAGAGCAGGTCTCGGACTCGTTGAGTCCAGCCTCGAGACAGTCGATGTTGTCGCGCAGGTCAAGGGTGATGCGCTGCTCACCGGGATCCACGGTGATCGTCACTTGGATAGGAATTCCATCGGGCATCACAGGCTCCAGCGGATCAGCCATTCCATGACCCGTGACTGTCCCTGCCGAGAGCTTCCCGATGGCGTGAGCCATCTTTCGCTCGGAGTAGTCGAACCACTGCTCGATGAACGCCTTGACCGTGTCCTTGCCGTGGCGCTTGCACACCTCCTTGAGTGCCGATTCGCCGATGCGGGCGGCGCCAATCATTGCGAGGTAGTCGCCGTACCATTGCTCGGGTACACGGATCCGTCTCTTGCACATTCGGATGATGTCGTCAATGTCACGGCGATCCCGCTGCACCCGAACAGCAGGGAAGATCAAGGCTCCTTCCTCGTAGATGTCCTTGGCGAAGGGCATGTAGGTCGTCGGCTGTGAGTTTCCGATGTCTGCCTGATGCGCCTTGGCGAGGGCAGTGAAGATGTGCTCTCCCTCATAGAAGACGGGGACGAGGATGGTGTGATCGGCTGCGTGAGTGTTGCCTAGGTATGGATCGTTGTGGAGAAAGGCGTCTCCTTCGGAGATGTCGTCATGAAACTCTGCCACGGCAGCGCCAAGGCGCTCCCCGCCGATGACGTGAACGGGAAGTCCTTCAGCGGTGGCCAGCAGTCGGTGATCTGCGGTGATGATGGAGCAGGAGAAGTCCCTCGCCATGTTGAGCACTGCCGATCGGCCGCTGCGCAGCAGCGTGTTCTCCATCTCGCGGACGATTCCATCCAGGCGATTCGCGATGACTGTCATCTGAACGAGGTCGATGTCAGGCATGCTCATGGGGAGTCTCCATGTAGTAGTTGCCACTGGGCATCACGGTGATCGTGTGTCCGGGGTACAGGACGATCGTGGTGGTGGGCTCATGCACGATCGCCGGCCCGAGCAGCGAGTGCCCTACCGGCATGCTGGGACCCCAGTAGACGGGGACAGGCACCAGATGGACCCCGTCAAAACTGGAATCCTGCACACGCAAAGGCTCAAGAACAGGCTGCCGCTCTGCGTCAGGCACTGAGCGTGACGGGTGCCGTAGGCGTGCGGTGGCGCGAGCCGTCCACGAGAGGATCTCCAGGGTCTGGTTCGGCTCACGCACTCCGAACATCCGTTCGTGAGTATCGTGAAATGTCTCCTCGATGAGGGCCACATCGCCATCGCTGAGTGCAGCATCGGGCAGGGGCACCGTGAGCTCCCAGGCCTGCTGTCGGTATCGAGCCTCAGCAGCGAACTGCACCTCCGTCTCAATGGCGAGCCCCGGGCTCAGTCCCGACAGAAAACGGTCAGCAGATTCGCTCACTTGCGCGAGGGCTGCGTTGGCTGCCCGACTGTCGAAGGCTGCGGTCTCCACGTAGGCCACGCAGGTGAACTCGTGGATGACATCCGCGAAGAGGGCGCCGCATGCGCTCATCGCTCCGGCCGTCTGTGGGATGAGCACTCCACGAGTACCGAGCTCCTCCGCGATCCGACCGATACTCATGCCGGAGCCTCCGCCTCCAGCGACGATGACCACCTCACGCGGGTCTATTCCGCGAGCAACCGTGGCCTCGCGCGACGACGCCGCAATGTTGTCGCATGCGATCGTCAGGGTGGCATGGGCCATCTGAAGGAGAGTCATGCCCAGGGCTTCGGAAAGGGGCGCGAAGGCTCTCTCTGCGGCATCACGGTCCAGGTGGAGGCTGCCCTCCATGAAGTTGCTCGAATCGAGGTAACCCAGGAGCAGAGCGGCGTCCGTGACAGTCGGCAGGGAGCCACCGCGCCCGTAGCAGGCAGGTCCCGGACTGCTCCCCGCACTCTGAGGCCCCACCTTGAGGAGCCCCCCGGAGTCGATCCAGGCGATGGACCCTCCCCCAGCCCCGATGCTCTTGACATCGACGGCTCGTGTTCCCGTGATGTTCCCGATCCATCGACCGCCAAGCCAAGTCTCGTTGGTGAACTCGATTTGCCCCGAGCGCACAATTCCGATGTCAAAGGTCGTTCCACCGGTGTCCGCGACGAGGAGGTCGAATTCCGCAGCACCGCCCTCTAGATCGCGATTCGCCTCATGGACGGCACTGACGGGTGCCATCGAGGGACCCGATCCGATGGAGTACACCGGCCGTTCAGCAACGTCCTGCGGTGACCAAGAGCCCCCGTAGGACGTGGAGATGAAGAGGTTTCCCATGAAGCCCTCGCCACGAAGATCCTGCTCCAGACCTCTGATGAACTGCTGCATCAAGGGCTTCAGGGAGGCATCGATCACCGTGGCAGAGGCCCGTCTGTACTCGCGGACTACGGGATTGAGCTGGTGCGAGAGTGTGAAGGCCAAGTCTGGAGCATGCTCTTCCATGAGTTGGCCCACCCGCAGTTCATGGGCAGAGTTGGCAATCGACCAGAGAAGGCAGACTCCGACAGCCTCCACTTCCTGCTCCTGAGCGGACCTGATCGCAGTGATGACCGAGGCCTCGTCAAGGGGTCGGAAGACGGTGCCCTCCGCGTCCATGCGCTCATCGATCTCAAAGGTGAGGTGCCGAGGAACGTACGGCTGCCCGTAGGGAATCTGTCGGAAGGGATCGGGCTTTCCTCCCTCGCGCAGCAGGAGGACGTCCGGGAATCCCTTGGTCGTGAAGAATGCCGTCCTGCTCGCCTTGCCCTCCACGACGGCGTTCGTCGAGCGCGTGGTGCCGTAGTTGAATCGTGCCGCCTGCTCGAGAAGAGCCCCCCTGGAGGTGGACATGCGTCGGGCAATGGCGTCGAGTGCCTCTGCTATCGCGTCATAGGCGCGGTCACGAGACGTCAGCGCCTTGGCGATCTGGAGCTGCCCGCTCTCATCCGCCACGGCGACATCCGTGAAGGTCCCTCCCGTGTCGACAGAGATGGTGAGCACGTCCTCATCACAGCATGCGGCAGCCGTCAGCCGGATGGAAAACCCATCACATTTTGAGACACTTCCGCCCGAATCGGTGGTGCCACAATCAGGCTGTGCCGAAGCGTAGGGTCCTCATCACGGGGGCCTCTCGCGGCATCGGAGCCGCCATCGCCAGGGCTTTCGCCCAGGAGGGTGACCGCGTCGCCATCCACTATTCCACGGCCAAGTCCGATGCGGAAGCCGTCCTGGAAGCCCTAGCGGGCGAGGGGCACCTCGTGGTGGGGGCGGACCTGCGGCGCCGCGACGAGATCCAGGCGCTCATGGAGGCAATACAGCAGGAGTGGGGTGGCCTCGATGTTCTCGTCAACAATGCCGGGATCGTTCATCGGGTCGACACTGCGTGTGAGGACGTGGCTGAGTGGTCCATGGCGTGGGATGACACGTTCGAGGTCAATGTCCTGGGCCCCGCGGTGCTCACATGGCATGCCCTACGCCTCATGGGTCCGGGAGGCCGGATCGTGAACATGGCATCCCGCGCAGCCTTTCGAGGGATGCCAGACAGCATTCCCTACGCCGCCAGCAAGGCGGCCGTGGCGGCCATGTCGCAATCACTGGCGCAGTCGCTGGCGGAACGGGGTATCGCCGTCACGGCGGTGGCACCGGGCTACGTGGAAACCGACATGGGACGTCTCGTGCTCGACGGTGAGCAGGGCGAGGCTATTCGTCGGCAGAGTCCGTTCCATCGAGTCGCCACGAGCGAGGAGATCGCTCACGCCATTCTCTATCTCGCGAGTCCGGCCGCCGAGTGGGCTTCAGGGGCCATCCTCGACCTCAATGGCGCCTCGCACCTGCGCATGTAGCCACCTGGGCGACACAGCCGTTGCACGCCGCAAGGCCGGCGAATCTCAGACATCCGAGCGCCTTCAGGCAGGAGCACGGGCCTCTTCTCGCGGACGTGCCTCCTCCATCGACGCCGTTCTCCTCCGGGCACGTGCGGAGAGAAGGCGGTACACCGACTCCCTGATGATCACGACGATCAGGATGACCAGTGACTGAACGATGAATTGAGTCGACGTCGGCCATCCCGCAGCAAGAACGATCTGGTTCAGTTGCGTGAGAAACAGGGCGGCGACACTGCTGGCGATCACGGAGGCGATTCCACCGCTGAGGGCAGTGCCTCCCAGAACCACAGCCGCAACAGAGGGTAGGAGGTAGGGGTCACCGATGAAGATGTTCGGAGTCTGTACGTAACCAGCAAGCAGAGCACCCGCAATTCCGTAGCATGCACCAGCAGCCGCATAGGCGAGGGTCTCGTAACGCACCACTCGAAGCCCGAGAACCTCCGCTGCCGGGGGGCTCACGCCCATCGCCGTCAAGCGCCATCCGACCGTCGTCTTCTTCGTGATGAAGGCAATGACCACGATCACGACAAGCGCGATGGCCAGGGTGTTCGGGATTCCGAGAGCGCGCTCGAGGGTGAACGACTTGAGCGCTTCGGTAGCACCATAAGGGGTGCCCTGCGTGATCCACAGAACAAAGCCGTAGAGGACAGCATTCATGGCCAGCGTCACGATCAGCGAGGTGGCCTTGAGCCATGAGACCGTGATACCCGAGATGAGCCCAAAGGCCGCGGGAACCAGGACCGCAGCGAGCACACCCAGCCAGAGCCTGCTGTCGTCGTTGTTGGGGAGGGCTGTCACCAGAACAGCAGCCAAGGACATCATCCCGGGGACGGAGAGGTCGAATCCCCTCTGCTGAACCACCAGCGTCTGCCCGATGGCAACAAGCGCGAGCACGGCAGCGAACGGAAGCATGCCGTTGATGGCAGGCCACGATGTGCTCCCTGGAGCAAGGAGTGGACTGATGAGAAAGAGAGCCACCGTGGCTATCACGATGGAGGCGGTACTCCCGTAGAAGAGGCTCCAGATATTGAACCCGCGAGGGCGTCCAGCATTCTCGTCCATGTCAGGCCTTCTTCCGTCGCGTAGCCGCGAACAGGACGGTGGAGCCCAGGAGGAGTATGCCCATGAGCCAGTACTGCCATGACTGTCCGAGCTGTAGGAACGTCGTCACAGTCTGGACCTGAACGATGAGAAAGGCGCCGAAGAATGCACCGATGTACGAACCCCGGCCTCCCATGACTCTGGCTCCACCCAGGACGACAGCGGTGATGCTGGCCAAGGTATACGTGATCCCCGAAGACGGATCTCCGATGCCCACCTGAGCCATTAGGAGAATGCCGGCCGGGATCACGAGGGCTGACGTGGCGACGTAGGACCAGAACCGGACTCTTCCGACGCGAACTCCGATACGAGCAGCCGCCTCAGGGTTGGAGCCGATGGCCCGAAGTGCGAGGCCCGCGCGCGATCTTCTCAGGAGCACTTCCAAGCAGAGCATGCCGACGATCACCACGATGATGGCCACCGGGATTGGCCCGATCGTCGCGCTGATGATGTCGGTGACACGCTCATCGATCGATCCCTCCGGCCGATCTCGCAGCGTGAGGGAAAGGCCTCTGAGCAGCATGAACATCGCGAGGGTCACGATCACCGCGTTGACATTCAGTCCTTGGATGATTCCGCCATTGATGGCTCCAACGGCGAGCCCCACGAGAATCACGAGCACGAAGCCGACCGCGATCCAGTAGGAAGCAACGCCTTCAATGATGTAGAACGATCCGACGACGAGCATGAAGCCGGATAAGGGACCGACGGAGAGGTCGAATCCACCCCCGAGCATTGCCGTCTGCTGGGCCATCGCTACCACCGCGAGAGGCGCGAGAAGCGCCAGAAGGCCCGTGAAGTTGCGAGCCGTCAGGTAGAACTCGTTCTGGGAGGCAACGTAGGCGCCCAGGGCCACAATGAGGAAGACCAGAACGATTGACGCCGCGTAGTCACCTCGAAGCCAGGCAGGGATCTGAATCCGTCGACGCGTGGACGCCACCCTCTCGCGCACGGATGTGGATACAAGTGCTGCTGTCGTGATCGCTGTCTCGCTGATGTCATCGCCCGTGAGCTCACTCACGATTCGTCCCCGCGAAAAAATCACGACACGATCGCACAACCCTGCAAGTTCGAGGTTGTCAGACGACTTCACGACCACGGCAGCGCCATCATCGGCTGCCTGACGGATGATGTTGTAGATCTCCACCCTTGCTCCGGCATCGACGCCCTGAGTCGGTTCGTCAGCGATGATGACCGACTTCTGAGCGGATGTGCGCCCCATGAGAATCTTCTGCTGATTCCCACCCGAGAGCGATGAGACCGCGGTGGTCAGACTCGGGGTCTTGATGGCGAAGCGATCAACGGCCGTAGACGCCACGGTCCGCACTTGTCCTGCCCGCACAACTCCACCCGTGGCAGTAGCGGAGATGTCTCCGAGAGCGAGGTTGTCGGCCACGCTGAGGGGCATGAAGACACCCTCGGCATGACGATCAGCAGGAATGAAGGCGAGCCCTGCCGATGCCAAGGCTGCTGCCGATCCACTGCGAACGGCATGGTCATTCACCCGAAGGCTTCCAGAGGACTCGCGAAGACCGCAGAGGGCCCTCAGGAATTCGTCCTGCCCCTCACCCTGCACGCCGGCAATGCCGACAACCTCTCCGCTCCTCGCATGGAAGTCAACCGATCCGAAGCCCTCTCCACGGAAGTTCTTTACCTCGATCCCACCCCCTGTTATCGACGACTCATCGGCCTTCCGCGGGAAGACAGCATCAAGTTCCCGGCCGATAACCAGCGAGATGATCTGGTGCTCATCAACATCATCAGCTTGGAAGGTGCCTCGAACCTTGCCGTCTCGCAGCACGGTGATGCGATCGGCGATCGCCTTCACTTCATGGATGCGGTGCGAGATGTAGACGACGGATCCGCCAGCTGAGACGAGTTCACGTACCTTGGCAAAGAGACGCTCGGACTCCTCCAGATTGAGGTGCTCCGTTGGCTCATCCAGAATGAGAACGAGCGGCGCGGCAGCCAGCGCCCGGGTCATCTCGACGATCTGCTTCTGCTCGACAGTGAGATCCTCGACACGGGATGACGGATCCACGTTGAGTTCCCAGGGGTCGAGGCATTCCCGCGCCCATGCGCGGGCTCGCTTGGCGCTGGAGATCCAGCGCGTGCCCCGTGAGAGCTCCATGTTCTCCAGGACCGTCAACTGCGGGAGCAGGGCTGGAGTCTGGCGAACGATGGCAAGCCCATATGCCTGCGCCAGCATCGGATCAGCCGTCTCCAGCGTGTGTCCACAGATGACAACGGACCCTGTGTCTGGGGTGAGCGCCCCTGAAGCCACCGCCATCAGCGTGGACTTCCCGGCACCGTTCTCGCCTACCAGGGCGTGAACCTCGCCCCTGCGCACTTCGAGTGACACGTCGGACAGAGCGCGAACGCCCGGGAACGACTTCGATACACCCTCAAGCGACAGGAGGAGCTCCCCAGACACAGGATCCGTCATCTCATACTTCCCTTCGTTTGCGCGGATCCCCTACTGGAACAGCACCGTCAGCTGTTCTGGGGTGAGCTGCGACGAGAGGATGGCGTCCGGAGGAAGGTCCTTGTTGCAGACCGGTGCCGGGGCATCCTGCTCCGTGGAGTCCTCGCTCAGGGGAAGGCTGATGATGGAGGGCTCAGGGTTGTCGATTCCCTGGAACTCCGCGACAGCGCGGCGAAGAGCCAAGCGAGAGATCCACGTCCGCGAGGAGATCGTCGCGATCTGGTAGTCGGGATTATCCGGACCCTTGTTCTCGTACCAGAGGCAGGCGAACTCGTTGGAGTCATTAGCCGACCACGGTGGGATCGGCTTCCCCGCTGCCTGGAAGGCTCGGATGCCACCCACTGATCCGCCGCCGTAGTCAGACACGATTCCGTCGATCTCGCCGTACTTCGTGATGAGACCGGCCACCACCTTTTGAGTCTCGCCCGGCTCCCAGTTGGTCACCGCGAACCCTTCATCCCGGTTGAGGAGCGTCACACCCGGGTTGGCCTCCACCGCCTCAAGGACGCCGTCGAAGACGGCCTGGGAGTATCCGTTGCCGGCTGTACCACCGAGCATGACGAGATTGCCTTCCCCGCCCATCTGCTTGATGGTCCACTCGGCGAGGGACTTCCCGTAGGCCTTGACGTCCTCTGCCACGAAGCCTGCGTAGTCCTCACCGGGCGTGCCTCCGGGACCGGCCACGTAGGGCACTACCGCGACGCCCGCCTCGGTCGCCGCCTTGACTGCAGGCAGGAGCGCCTCGGAGGCATCAGCGAACGTGATGATCACATTGGCGCCCTGAGCCACGAGGCCGTTCATGTCCGCGATGGCCTTCTGGGGATCAGCCTGACCGTCCGTGTAGAGCACCTTTGTGATGTTGGGGCACTTCGCTGCTTCGTCCTCAAACTCCGCGCGTGTGATCTTCCGCCAGGAGTTGCCTCCGAAGCCATCGGCAAGCGCCACGACCATCTCCTTGTCACCGCACAGGGAGGTGATGTCGGGGAGAAGGTCGGCCGTTGTGCCCGTCGTGGGCCCGGCCGCTGCAGCCTCCTCTGCGGGAGCCTCCTCTGCCGGGGCCTCCTCTGCGGGAGCCTCCTCCGCAGGAGCCTCCTCTGCCGGAGCCGCCGCCTCGGAGGACGCGCCGCCCTCGGAGTCTGCACTCGGTGTGGCGCAACTCGCGACGAGCAGTGCGCCAGCCGCGAGTGCCACCACCATTCCCTTCGTACTTGTCCTCACTGGTACCTCCTGATAGTGCCCGGGTCGGAAGCCCGTCCCTCGGCGGTTGATGGTTCAGCCGTGCTCCCCCATGGGGCCACGGACGATCTACTGAGCGAGGTAGCCACCGTCGATGACCAGCTCTGAGCCCGTGACGAACTTGGCCTCGTCAGATGCGAGGTACAAGCAGCCATAGGCGATCTCAACGGGGAGGCCTGCCCGCTTCATGGGCGTGGCGCTTACGACCCAGGCATTGATGTCAGGATCCTGCGACTGCGTCAGAGGCGTGTCGATGAAGCCGGGATGCACGGAGTTGCAGCGGATTCCCTGCTCCGCGAACGTGATCGCCACATTCTTGGACATGTTGCGAACTGCACCCTTGGTGGCGTGGTACGCGTGGGCTCCAGCGACAGCGACGTTGCCCCATATGGACGAGATGTTGATGATGGAGCCGCCACCCTGGTTGAGCATGTGCGGAATCACGGCCTTCATCCCCAGCCAGGTTCCGGTCTGGTTCACGGCCACAACCCGGTCCCACCCCTCCTGGGTGAGCTCGTGTACAGGTTCATAGACGATGATCCCGGCATTGTTGACGAGCACGTCGACAGCGCCGAAGCGATCGACTGTCGACTCGACGACCCGACTCCAGGCAGCTGGATCGGAGACCTCAAGTTCCTCGAAGTGAACAGGACCCCGGTAGGGGTCCCTCTGCTGGGGACCAGTGGCGACCACCGTCGCCCCATGGTCAGCGAACAACTGGGCGACGGCGTAGCCGATGCCGCGGGCCGCACCGGTCACGATCGCGACTTTGCCCTCCAGACGACTCATGCTCATCCCTTCGCATCAGACTCGGGGTCCATGACCCGTCGTGCACGTGGGGCAAGAATGCTTCGGTTTGCCTTCGACCACGGTTCGCACTTTGAGACGTCCGGAACGTAGGTCGTTCTCAGCCTGAGACGTTCTGGTAACGAACTGGTCACGGGCCTGGGCCGTGGTGCCGGCAGGCTGGGCTCCCCCACCCTCGGGAGGCCGATGGGGGCGTGACCTACTGCTCGGGGAGGTTCAGGACAAACGGTAGGTCTTGATCTTGCGGTAGAGCGTTGCGCGCGAGACACCCAGTTCCTCGGCAGCCGTGCTCTTGTTCCCGTGGCATCGGGCGAGGGCGTTCACGATCGCCTGTCGCTCCAGGCGCTCGATTTCGCCAAGCTTCCTGCGATCGATGAGTCGCATATCCGTCGGGAGATCACCGACACCGGTGGTGCCGTGCGGATCCGCAGTCCTCGTCATCTGCACAAAACGCTTCAATTGCTTGAGATTGCCCGGCCAGGCATATGAACGCAGGGTCTGCATCGCATCTGGGGTCAACTGCAGGGGGCTTACTCCCAGTTGCTCCGCAAAGCGATACAGGAGACAGGCGAGGTCTCCGGTCCGGTCCTGCACGCGGGGCAGGGTGATGATGTGGGCAGCGAGGAGATCCTGAAGGGCTTGATTGATCTCGACGACATCGGGGTCACCCGCGAGGGTCGACAGAATCTGACGACCCTCGATGCGACTCGCTTCTTCGATCAGGGTCGCCAGAATCTCAGCAGCATGCTCACCCAGGGCATTCACGTGCTCTACGAGAATGGTTCCTGGTTCACGCAGGTACTCCCGCGCATGGGCCAACCACCGACGCGTGCCCGAGATGTCCGCTAGGTCAGCGTTGAGGACGATCAGGGGTGTTGACGGGTGGGTGCACTCGTGCAGCGCTCGGGCGAACTCGGCCTTGCCCGAGCCTCTTTCCCCAGCGATGAGGACGGGAGCCTGCACATCCACCGCGTTCAGTACCGGATCAAGAAGTGTGTCCCACACACTGTCGTGAGCGCACACGCGATCACGCAGCTCGACGAGCAGCTCCGACCGTGAGTCTGTCGGGGCATTGTGGTCGTCAGGATCCTCGGCCAGGACAAGCCTGACGAGGGTGCCCACTTCAAGTTCCTCATCATTCACCGACCTGACCGTCGCAAATGCATGGCGACCACCGGGGAGCTCAACGGCGTCACCGGAAGACGTCTTGCCCCCTTCTCTTTGAGCGAGGCTCCACAGAATCTCTGGGTCTGCCTCACCAAGCAGATCCGCACCCTGGGCATTGGCAATGACGTAATTGTCGCCGAACATCAACGTGGGATGACGGGAGTTTCGCGTCGCCGCGCGGAACTCATGGAATGCCCGCTTGTCCTGGCGCTCACTGGCACTGGTGATTCGCTCAGCGACCTGCGCTGACGTCGTCGCCACGAACGGAAGCATGAGGGGACTTGAGTCCTTCACCCGGCAGACGAAGGTCAGCACCCCCTCAAGCCGCCCGGTGCGGGGATGAACGATCGGCGCCCCGTAGCACGCATAGTCCACAAAGAGATCCGCGTAGTGCTCGGGCCCGATGACGGCATAGGGACGCAGTTCCTCGATGACGCTCCCCAGACCATTGGTGCCGATGACCTCTTCGCTCAGGGAGAAGCCAGGGGCCGAGTTGGTCCGATCCATGAGCCGTGTCAGGGCCTTTTGGCCGACCCACCTTCCGATGATGATGCCGTCGCGGTCAGCAAGCAGGAGAGCTGTGGACATGTCCGCCAGATGGCGTGACATGTCATCGAGAATCGGCTGAGCGGCGTGGAGCAACTTCGTCCGTGACCCGATGGACGACTTGAGGGGCAGTTCGCGCCGGCTTGGGTCTACGCCGAACTGGGCGCTGCGCAGCCAACTCGTCGCGATGACGCTGCGGACGGCCTCGGAGCCCCCCTCGAGGAGCCGCTCGTGGTCCCCGCTGAGAAAGCGATCACGCGCCCTGGCGGTCTGACGCAGGCCATCGGCATTGATAGCCGTGCTCATCGTCGCCCCCTCTCCGGAGGGTCGTGCACCGGCTTCCACGTCCCTCTGGGCCGTGGTGAGTTCCTCTTCTGGGTGGCTGACCGGGGCACATCACCGCCTTGGGGATCATCCTCGGGGCAGAGTCCACCCCGGGCGCTGTCTCATCTCAGGACAGGGTCTGGATGGTCGTCCCCGACTCGGCACCGGCCGGGGGGCGCACAGGCGCCCTTCCCGGATTTACCCAGGGAGGACTCCACTCCCGCATCCCTTGAACGAGGACATCCAGCAGGCTCACCGTCTACTCGTCTCGCCGGCGTGCCCTCCATACGAGGACGACAGCGACAGCGGCAACAGCCACGCCCACGACAGAAATGACGACTGGTGCCATCCTTCGCGAGGTCTCGATAGCGTGCTCCGCACGCACCAGGGCCTCATCCGTGACCCCGAGGACGGCATCGGTGCGATCGAGGGCCTCTCGAACCCGGCCCAACTCGTGGCGCAGGTCCGTGACGTGCCCGTGCCCGTTCTCCATGACCTCAAGGATCGCCATGTCGTGCCTCCGATCGTTCGCCGTGACGCCCAGTGACCGTTCGCGATGGCGGTTAGCTGGCCAGTCGGTCGGCCAGCTCGCTGCGAAGTTCAGCGTACCCCGGCTTGATCCGGTGATTGATCAGTTCAAGTCGTTCCTCGAAGGGCAGGAATGCGCTCTTCATGGCGTTGATCGTGAACCACTGCAGGTCGTCCAGTCCGTAGCCGAAAGCCTCGCTCAGCAGCTGCATCTCCCTGGTCATCGAGGTCCCGGACATGAGTCGGTTGTCGGTGTTGACCGTGACGCGGAAGCCAAGCCGGCGCAGCAGTCCGATGGGATGCTCGCCAATGCTCGCCGCAGCGCCTGTCTGGACGTTGGATGACGGGCACATCTCCAGGGGTATGCGGCGATCACGCACGTACGACGCTAGTCGGCCGAGCTTGGCATGCCCGTCGGCATCGATCTCGATGTCGTCGACGATACGAACACCGTGGCCGAGCCGATCCGCGCCGCACCACTGGATCGCCTCCCAGATGCTGGGGAGCCCGAAGGCCTCCCCCGCGTGGATAGTGAAGTGAGCGTTCTCCTTGCGCAGATACTCGAACGCGTCAAGGTGACGCGTCGGCGGGAATCCCGCCTCGGCGCCCGCGATGTCGAAGCCCACGACTCCCTCATCCCGGAACTCAACAGCCAGCTCAGCGATCTGGCGGGAGTGCGTGGCGGTGCGCATGGCCGTCAGGAGGGCGCCGATGCGGATCGGGTGCCCCTGCGCAGCGGCGCGGGCCTGACCCTCCTCGAACCCGACCAGCACCTCACGAACGACCTGGCGCTCAGTCAGCCCGCGCTGGAGATGCAGCTCAGGGGCGAAGCGAACCTCCGCGTACACCACGCCATCAGCCGCCAGATCCTCCGCGCACTCCCGGGACACCCGACGCAGCGCCTCGGGAGTCTGGGTGACCCCTACCGTGTGGCGGAAGGTCTCCAGGTACCGCTCCAGGGAGCCCGAGAATGCTGCCTCGGCGAACCAGCTCCCGAGGGACTCGGCGTCGTGCGCGGGCAGGTCGGCGTACCCGCTCTCGGCAGCCAGATCCAGGATCGTCTGGGGCCGGAGACCACCATCGAGGTGATCGTGCAGCAGCACCTTGGGTGCGCGGGCGATGAGGTCCTCAGGTACGGGGGCGACGCGTCCGGCTTCCACGCACCGAACCTAGCCCATCACCTCTCACCGCCGAGAAGCAGCGAGTGGTCGCGTAGGAGGTGATTCCCTCGGCGTGTCGCGACCCCTGGCTGCCTCTCGGCGGACGCGGGGTGAGAACGGGATGGCACGCTACAGTCCGGCGGTGATCAGCATCGTCTTCGGTCTCGGCACGGCGGTCTGCTTCGCCAGCAGCTCCCTGTTCTCCTCCCGGGCCGTCCGCATGATCGGGCCCTGGTCGGTCGCCGCGTGGACCATGCTCATCGGCCTGCTGCTGAGCCTGCCGTTCGTCGTCCTGGCCGGAATCCCGGAGGACCTGGGCGACCATGTGGGCTGGATGCTGCTCGCCGGAGCCGGCAACGTCACGGGCCTCGTACTCGCCGCGGCCGCTTTCCGCGTCGGCAAGGTTGGCGTGGCCACCCCGATCCTGGCCACCGAGGGTGCAGTCGCCGCCGTGGCGGCCGCCATTCTGGGTGAGAGCATCGCGCCCATTGTCGCCCTGCTTCTCATGGCCATCGTGCTCGGCATCGTCATCTCCGCGACCGCTCCGGATCCCGAGCCCCTCCCTCATGAGCGACCCGTGCTGACCGTGGTGCTGTCCAGCGCGGGGGCACTCGCCTTCGGCCTCTCGCTCTACGCCACCGGCACGATCAGCGACGACCTCCCGATCGCCTGGGTGCTGCTCCCCGCTCGCGTCGTCGGAGTCGTGGCCCTCGCCATACCCCTGCTCATCCTCGGTCGCCTGCTGCTCACCCGGAGGGCGCTTCCCCTCGTGGGAGCCATGGGCGTCCTGGAAGTCGTCGGCTTCGTCCTCTTCGCCATCGGAGCCCAGTACCAGGTCGCCGTGACCTCAGTGATGGCCTCCCAGTTCGCGCCGATCGCAGCCTTGCTGGCCTATTTCATCTTCCGGGAGAAACTGGGACGGCTGCAGATCACCGGCGTGGCGATCCTGGTGGTCTCCGTGACTGCGCTCACCCTCGTCAGCTGATGTCGCCTACGCCGACGACTCTTCGTCACTCCACCGGATCGCGGTCGTACTCGTCGTCATCCTCCCGGTGCACGAGGTCACCGTGGAAGGCCGGCAGGCAGACTGCGATGTAGCGTGCACCCTCCGACGTCGTGTACCGGATCCGCTCCCCCGCCCGAGTGATGATCGCCTGCCCTGAACGGACGTGGACGACGCCATCGTCATGCTCGACGTCGATCGAGCCCTCGAGGACCACGGTGAACTCGTCGAACTCGGGCTCCTGGGCAGGCTCCTCCCATCCCGCGGGAGCGAGCATCTGTGCCACGGACACCGCATCGTCACCACTCGATGCGTGCCCCACGTACTCCTCGATGACCTTGCCGCCGGGGACGGGAACGATTGCAGGACCGGGAATCAGCTCGGGCATGTCTCTCCTCGTTCAGATGACGGAAACCGGATGTGCGGGGATGCCGGCAGCCGTATAGAGCTCGTCGATCGTCTGCATGTTCTGGACCGCATCGTCACCGTCGGTGATCATCGGGACTCCCTCGCGAACCAGCCGAGCCATCGCCTCGAGCTGGTAGGTGTAGGTCGATCGCGTGCCATGCTGCTCCACCCGCTGCTGGGTGCCGACGGTGACGATGACACGGTCGTCCGTCTGAGGCAGGACGAATGCCGGGGCGAAGACCTCGCCCCGCGTGCCCACGATCCGCAACGAGAAGTCCCAGGCTCCGTGGGTCATCGACGACTCCAGGTGAGCCGGGACGCCGTTCGGGAACTCCAGGTCACCGGCGATCCAGGCATCCACGCCGGGATGCTCCGGCAGCGATCCCCCCGCCGCCCGGATGACCCGGGGCTCGCCACCCATCAGCGGAGCGAGGTCGCGAATTCCGTGGACGGCGTAGCAGCCGACATCCATGAGGCTTCCCCCGGCGAGGGCACCGATCCATCGAGGGTCCCCCGCCCCCGGAGGTGGCATCAGCATCCGCGCATCCACGTAGGTGATGTCGCCGATCTCCCCACTCGCTGCGACCTCGAGCAACCGGTTCATCACCGGGTGGTATCGGTAGTGGAACGCCTCGATGACGTGCATCCCTGCCGCAGCGGCTGCGTCCCGCACTCGTCGAGCCTCGTCGACATTGCTCGCATAGGGCTTCTCGGTCAGGACGTGCTTGCCTGCCGCGATGGCGCGCAAGTTCCAGGGCCCGTGCAATCCATTGGGCAGGGGGTTGTAGACAACCTCGACCTCTGGGTCGTGGATGACTTCGTCGTAGGAGCTGACCACCCTCTCCACGCCCGATTCGGCCGCGAAGGCCTCCGCGCGACCATGGTCACGCGCTGCTGTGACGACCAGACGAGCGCCTGTGGCACGTGCCGGCTCGACGATGGCGGAACCGCTGATGCGAGCAGCGCCCAGGACGCCGATCCGCAGCGGCTCCATCGACTAGTCCTTGCCGAGGGAGAAGACGGCGTAAAGGCCGAACAGGAAGAGGAGCCCGCCGGGAATGAGAGCCGAGACGGTGTCCCCGCCGTTCATGGTGCCGATGCCGAGCACCACCAGCGCAGCGAGGATGAGGAGCATCACGATTGCTCCGACCGAGGCCTGCTTGTTGTCGCTGTGCTCGCTGTGCTCGCTCACGTCTCTCCTCCACGTGGTCTGCCGCTCGTTGCGCAGCGGCCTTCCCCCCCATCGTAGGGCCCTCAGGTGTGGGCGTCGCCGCCAGCCATGAGTCGCCCGATCCGGGCCCGGTCCACGTCGGCGGAAGCCATCTGCGCCACCAGCTCGCCGCCGTACATGACGGCCACTCGATCCGCCAGGCCGAGCACCTCGTCCAGCTCTGCCGAGACGAGGAGGACGGCCGCGCCACGGTCGCGGGCCTCGATGATCCGCGAGTGGATGAACTCGATCGACCCGACATCGACGCCCCGCGTCGGCTGAGATGCGATCAGCAGGTCCGGCTTCGCTGCCAGCTCACGGGCGATCACGACCTTCTGCTTGTTGCCACCGGAGAGTGACTCGACCGTGGTGGCGATGGACGGGGTGCGCACGTCAAACTCATCAACCAGGCCCACCGCCAGCGCATCGACCGCCGCTCGGTTGCGCACGCCTCGCGAAGCGAACTCCGCCTCGTCGAATCGATTGAGCACCATGTTGTCGGCAATCGAATAGGGCCCGACGAGTCCGTCCTTCTCGCGGTCCTCAGGCACGTGCCCCACGCCCATGGCGTGTATGGCATGCGGAGTCGCACCCGCGATTGAGCGTCCTGCCACGGTCATGGTGGAGGAGCTGGACGGCCTGAGTCCTGTGAGAGCCTCGACCAGCTCGCGCTGTCCGTTCCCCTCGACCCCGGCGATTCCGAGGATCTCCCCGGCCCGCACCTGGAGGCTCACATCGCGAACGGCAGGCAGGCCGAGATCGTTGTTCGCGCTGAGTCCGGCCACGTCGAGGATGACGTCCCCCGGTGTCGCCGCATTCTTGGCCACCGTCAGCAGCACGCTTCGTCCCACCATCATCTGCGCGAGTCCCGCTTGATCGGTCTCTGCCGGGACGGTCGTGCCGACGACCTTGCCGTCGCGCAGCACCTCGATGGAGTCCGCCACCGCGAGCACCTCACGAAGCTTGTGCGTGATGAAGATGACGGCCACGCCGGAGTCTGCGAAGGCACGCATCGTCTTCAGCAGTTCATCGGTCTCCTGAGGAGTCAGCACCGCAGTGGGCTCGTCCATAATGAGGATGCCCGCCTTGCGATAGAGCGCCTTCAGGATCTCGACTCGTTGCTGTGCACCTACCGGGAGGTCCGCCACCCGCGCATCGACATCGACCTGCAGCCCGTACTCCTCGGCCAGCCGTGCGACATCCTCGCGAGCCTTGCGCATGTTGACGAAGGGCCACCGCCGCGGCTCGTCACCGAGGACCACGTTCTCAGCCACCGTGAACACCGGCACGAGCTGGAAGTGCTGATGCACCATCCCGATGCCCGCGCGGATGGCGTCGCGCGAGCTCGAGAAGCTGACCGGCGTGCCATGGACGAGGATCTCGCCCTCATCCGGGGTGTAGAGCCCGTAGATCATCTTCACGAGGGTGCTCTTGCCGGCACCGTTCTCCCCGAGCAGTGCAACGATCTGACCGGACCGGACAGTCAGGGAGACGTCCTCGTTCGCCACGACGCCCGGAAACCGCTTCGTCAGGCCCCGTGCCTCGAGCACGATTTCGCCGATGTCTGTCATCCCGGTCAGTCCTTCTCATACGGCTTGCCCACAGCCGCGGGCGGAGAGATCCGACCGGAGACCGCGGCGAGCAGGACGATGGTGAGCACGTACGGCAGCATGTTCACGAACTGAGGCGGGATCGCCAGCACCTCGTCGGCCTGGAGCTGGCTGGCGACGCCCTGCGTGAGGCCGAAGAAGATGGCCGCGAACATCGCCCCCAGCGGGTTCCACGCACCGAAGATCATGATGGCCAGCGCCGTGAATCCGCGTCCGGCCGTGAAGCCCCGCTCGAAGGTGCCTGCAGCCTCGAGCGCGAGGTAGGCGCCGGCGAGACCGGCAAGGCCACCGGCGAAGGTCACGTTCACGAAGCGAAGTCGCTGCACCCCGATGCCGGAGGTGTCGGCAGCGCTCGGCTTCTCGCCGACGGACCGGGTCCGCAGACCCCAGATGGTCCTGAAGAGCAGTCCCCACAGGACGATCGAGATGATGATCGCCGCATAGGTGAACAGGCCGTTGTTGAACAGGACCGGTCCGACCAGCGGGATGTCGGCCAGCAGCGGGATGCGCACAGTCGGCGTCACGCCGGGCAGGACGTAGCCCTGCGCATAGAGGAAGCTGGTCAGTCCTGTGGCGAGGATGTTGATGATCGTGCCGGCAATGATCTGGTCCATCTTCCAGGTCACTGCCCCGACGGCGAGGAAGCCGCCCATGATCATGCCGGTGCCGATTCCGATGAGGGTGCCGAGGATCAGGTTTCCGGTGATCGCCGCGCCGAAGAATCCCGCGAAGGCGCTCATCAGCATCTGGCCCTCGATGCCGATGTTGATGACTCCCGATCGCTCGCAGATGATGCCGACCATCGCCGCGAGGATGAGAGGCACGGCGTACCGCAGCGAGAAGGACAGGACGGAGACGGTGCGGATCTCGTCCATGAAGAAGGCGACGACGATCCCGGCGACGATGACGCCACCAAGGATGTATGCCCAGCGCGCGCTCACGAGCCCCACCTCGAGGTGACGGTGGTCTGCTTCATGGCACGCCGGCGGAAGAGCAGGCGGGCCACGATGGGGGCCGCGACGAGGAGCAGCGTGATCGCAAGGATCACGTCCACGACCTCCGGCTCGATGCCGGTTTCGAACTGGAGGGTGGCCGCACCCGCCCGCAGCGTGCCGACCAGGAGCGCTGCCGGGATGGCCGCGATCGGATTCGCTCGTGCCAGCAGCGCGATCGTGATGCCGTCGAATCCCAGGCCGGCATTGAAGGCGGGCTCGAACCTGCCAGTCACGCCCAGGGTCTCGATCGCGCCGCCCATGCCGGCAAGGGCGCCGCTCACGGCCATGGCCAGCACGATGGTGCCCTTGACCGAGATGCCGGCGTAGCGCGCCGCGTTGGGGTTGAGACCGACGGTGTTGAAGCGGAATCCGCTCGTGGTGCGCACGAGGAACCAGCCGAAGAAGAGCGCGACGATGACGGCGAGGACGAATCCCGAGGGGATGATGCCGAACGAGGGCAGGGCAGCGGACTCGGCGATGGCTGGCGTGCGCGACAGGGGCTGGTCTGGCTCCTTCAGGGGGCGGCTGGCCAGATAGTCGACCAGGGCGATGGCGATGCTGTTGAGCATGATGGTCGTGATGACCTCGGAGACGCTCCGGTAGGCGCGCAGGACACCGGCGATGGACGCCCAGGCTGCCCCGCAGAGCATGCCGAAGATGATGGCCACGGGCAGGTGGATGATGGCGGGGACCGTGAAGGCGTATCCCGCCCAGGCCGCTCCCACGGCACCCACCAGGAGCTGCCCCTGGGCTCCGATGTTGAACAGGCCCGCCCTCAGGCCGACGGTGACAGCGAGTCCGGTCAGGATCAGCGGGGTCGACTTCTCCATGACGCGGATGAGGCCCTCGCTCGAGCCCAGCGCGTTGCTGAAGAGCACCCAGTAGGCGTAGAAGGGGTTGACGCCCTGCAGCCAGATGAGGATGCCGCCGATCGCGAAGGCGAGCAGGACCGAGACGATCGGCAGCAGGATGCCCGGGATCCGATCGAGGGGTCCGGATCGGCGGGGATCGGGGTCGGTGAACCCCAGATCCGTCCGTGCCGGGTCGGTGGTCGTCATGATCGAAGAATCCTGTCACAGACGAGGCTGTCGCGGAACGCCAAGGGCAAGAGCAGCGAGGGCCGGTTTCGGAATGCCCCGGGGAACAGGGAACCGGGGGTGACGCGCCGCTGCGCATCACCCCCGGTCCCGTCGTGCGACGTGCTAGCCGAGCGTCACGCCCGTCTCGATGGAGCCATCGGCGAGACCCGCGATGACGGCATCGACCTGGGACTTCACGTCATCAGGAACAACCGCCTCGGTGTTGTGGTACGGGGCCAGGCCGGTGTTTCCGAGGAAGTTGCCACCGGGGAAGGCGCCGTCCTTGGCCGCGAGGATGAGGTCGGCGGTGCCCTGCTTGAGCTTCTTCTCCGCCGAGGTCAGCAGGCACTTCTGCGCCTGCGGAACGGTGAAGAACTGATCGGTGTCGACGCCGATGCAGAAGATGGTCTCGCCTGCACCCGGCGCCTTCGCGATCTCGATGAGCGCCCCGTTGCCGGTGTTGCCACCCGCACCGAAGATGATGTCGGCGCCCTGGGAGAGCTGCTTCTTGGCCTCGGCCGCACCCCACTCAGGATCGTTGAAGGCGTTGTTCGGCTCGTGGTAGACGATCGTCACGTCCGCCTCAGGGTTCGCGGCCAGCACGCCCGCCTTGTAGCCCTCACCGAAGAGCTTGACCGGGGGAACCGTGTCGGTGCCCAGGACAGCCCCCAGCTTGTTGGTCTTGGTCATCAGGCCGGCGAGGTAGCCGGCGGCGTAGCCCGCCTTGTCCTCGGGGAAGACCAGCCCGGTCAGGTTCGGGATCGCCTCACCCTGGAACTGGTCGACACCGACGAAGTTGGTGGTCGGGTTGGCCTTGGCCGCCTCGATGGAGGCCTCGCCCATGAGGAAGCCGACGGTCACGATGACGTCGTAGGCCTTCGAGGTGAACTGGGCGATGTTGTTCAGGTAGTCCTTGGGATCGGTCGTCTCGATGAACTTCGCGAAGCCACCGGTGACGTTGGCAGCCTCCTGGGCCCCCTCCCACGCGGACTGGTTGAAGGACTTGTCGTCGACCTTGCCGGTGTCGGTGACCAGGCCGATGCAGAAGTTCTCCGGCGCGGCGCAGTTGCTGTCGTCGGTCGTGAGGGCCGGGGCCGCGTCGGCCGGAGCCTCTTCGGCCGGAGCCTCTTCGGCCGGAGCGGCCTCGGTCGACTCGGCCGGAGCTGCCTCGGAGGCGGCGGCGGTGGAGTCAGTGGCGGCCTCGTCCGTGCTGCTGCTGCAGCTGGCGAGCACCAACGCGGCTGCGATCACTCCGGCAGCCAGGAGCTTGCGATGCATATGCATCCCCTTCTGATAGGTGAATCTCGTAAGCGAGAGTTGCCGTCACCCTAACTGAGGAAATCGGCCGCCAGCACCCCGGGCAACAGGAAGAAACCACTTCGTGACCTGCCTCACCCGGTCCCCGGGTTCACACTCCGCGAAGGGGCCCACTCGTGCGTGCGGACGACGCCCAGCCGCCATCGACAGGGAGTGTGACTCCTGTGATTCCTGAGGCTGCCGGCGACGACAGGAAGGCCACAGCATCGGCCACCTCGCGGCCCTCGACAGGGCGGCGCAGCGGGGTCACGTCGGCCCACCACTCCACTCCCGTCGACCATGCCTCCGCGAGTCCCGGCCGACCGATGAGGCCTGGAGCGACGGCATTGATGCGCGATGGTGCCAGTTCTCCGGCAGCAGCCGCGGTGAACGACACCAGGGCAGCCTTGGATGCCGCGTACGCCGCGTGACCCGGAAAGGGAGCCAGCGCCTCGACGGACGCCACATGGACGACGCTCACCTCCGCGGGGTGATGGGATCGCTGGCAGACCAGACGGGTCAGCTCCACGGCAGCAAGCAGGTTGACCTCGAGGATCTGCCTCCACAGGTCCAGGGCACAGGTCGCTCCCCCGTCCTGTCGCTGGTCGGCGGCACAGTTGACCAGCAGATCGACCGTGCCCAGTTCCGCCTCTGCCTGGTCGACCAGTCGGGGAGCCGCCGCTGCGGCATCGGCCAGGTCAGCGTGGACGCCCACCGCTGCACCTCCCGAGCCCGTGATGAGCGCGACGACCGCGGCCGTGGCCTCCGGGGTGCGTCCGTGAACCGCCACTCGGGCACCGCGGGCCGCGAGGGTCAGGGCGATCGCGTGACCCACGCCGGAGGTCGCCCCCGTCACGAGTGCGGTCCGGCCGGCGAGGTCAGTGATGTCAGCCACGGATGAGCTCCTGGATGCGCGCCGATTCTGTCGGCCATGCAGTCAGGTCGGTATCCGGGCCGGCGAGCTCGAAGCCACTGAACGCCGGCGCCAGCGCGCACACCACCAGCGCCCAGTCGCCCGACGTGCTCGATCCCTGCCATGAGCCCGCGGGCACCAGCGCGTGGAGAACCTCGCCTTCGGCCCGTCCCAGCCGCACCCGCTCCGAACGACCGTCGGGATGAAGCTGCAGCATGTCGATCGATGCCCCCGCCACATGCACCCAGAGCTCGTCCTCGGCGAGACGGTGCAGGGCGGAGAAGTCCGTCGGCGTCACCATCCCGTAGATGGCATTGCCCGAGTCATTGCGCCACAGCAGCCTGATCCAGACTCCCTCGCCCTCCAGCGGCTCCAGGCCGAGGCGCTCGATGACCTCCGCAGCCGTCAGTGCCGCCCAGTCGCCCGTCACGCTCACGATCCGACCCTCGCCTGCGCAGCAGCCAAGATTGCGTCGACATCGACGCGCATCACCCGGCGATCGTCCACGACCACCTGCCCGGCCACCAGAACATGCCGCACGTCCGAGCGACCGGCCGCGAACACGACCGCCGTGTAGGGGTCATGCAACGGGGTCAGGTGCGGGACCCGCGCGTCGATCAGGACGAGGTCCGCCTCCTTGCCGACCTCGACCGATCCGAGGCGATCGCCCAGACCCAGGGACCGGGCCCCCTCCAGGGTCGCCATCCGTACGACGTCTGCCGCGGATATCGCCGCGGGATCGTCCCGGACGAGCCTGGCCAGATTCGCCGCAAGCCGCATCACCGCGAACATGTCCAGATCGTTGCTGGACGAGCAGCCATCCGTGCCCAGGCCGACCCTGATGCCATCTGACCGGTAGCCCACGATGTCCGCGGCACCACTGGCCAGCTTCAGATTCGATCCCGGGCAGTGCGCGACGCTGGCTCCCGCGGCCGAGATCACCCGCCTGTCGTCCGCATCGAGCCGGACACCGTGAGCCAGCACCGGCTGAAGCGAGAGGACGCCGCTCACATCGAGGCAGGCTGTCGGGCGCATCCCCCGGGACTCCAACGTGTCGCGGTTCTCCGACTCGTTCTCCGACGTGTGCGTCGTGATGATGCCCTCGGTCTCACGAGCAAGCTCGGCGATCTGGGAGAGATTCTCGATGTCGACCGTGAAGGGTGCATGCGGCATGTAGGCGACGGGCACGTATGGTCCCCCGATGCGCCGGACGACCTCCGGCCAGGCGCGCGCGATCTCCATCCGCTGCTCCCACGACAGCCCGTCAGGGCCGGGGAAGGAGAAGAACACGGGCCCGATCACATGACGCAGACCCGCCGAGACCGCACCGCGATGCGCCGCCTCGGGATGGAAGTACATGTCCAGCGCCGTCGTGGTGCCACCGAGCAGAGCCTCGACAGCGCCCAGACGAGCACCGAGCTCGACGCCCTCCGGATCCATCACGCGGGCCTCCTCAGCCCACACCAGAGACAAGAATCCCTGCAGGTCGACGTTCTCCGCGACTCCGCGCAGGAGGGTCATGGGCAGATGCGTATGGAGGTTCACGAGGCCGGGCAGAATCAGATGCCCTCGGGCGTCGATCACCCGATCAGCCTCGATCGCGTCCCTCAGCTCCGTCGCCGGACCCATCGCCACGATGCGGCCGTCGGCGATCGCCACAGACGTATCCGGGAGCGCCGTGGCCTGCTCGTCGCACACCAGCACGAAACGCGCGGAATCGAGCAGCAGGTCAGCCCGCATCGGCAAGCCTCCGCGCTGCCTCCACGAGGATCCTGCTCACCGTCTCCGCTCCGTCGGCGACGACGGCCATCACGTCCTCGATCGTGATCTCCGGCCCCAGCCCCGCCGCCGGATTCGCCACGAGGCAGATCGACGCGTAGGGCAGTCCGCGCTCCTTGGCGAGGACCACCTCCGGCACGCCCGTCATGCCGACCACGGTCGCTCCCATCGCCTGCGCCATGCGGATCTCCGCCCGCGTCTCGAAGCGCGGTCCCTCGAATGCGGCGTAGATGCCGGTGTCCTCGACCGCGATCCCGAGGGCGTCGGCAGCCTGGAGCAGGACTGCCCTCAGACGCCTGTCGTAGGGCTCGGTCATGTCGACATGGACGACGCCCTCCGGAGTCGAGCCGTCGAAGAAGGTGGACGGACGTGACTTCGTGAAGTCGAGGAAGTCGTCGACCACCGCGATGGCACCCGAGTCGAGGCCGATGCCACCGACGACGTTGACGGCGATGACCTCCGTGACCCCGAGCATGCGCAGGGCGTCGATGTTGGCCCGGTAGTTGACCAGGTGGGGCGGAACGGAGTGGTCAGCGCCGTGGCGGGTGAGGAAGACGACCCGTCGACCGTGCATCCCTCCCACGACCGCCCGCGCCAGCCCGTACGACGTGTCGACGTCGATCTGCTCGGGATCGTCCAGGGAGTCCAACGAGTAGAAGCCGGTACCGGCGATCACGCCGAGGGCGCTCACGGGAGCTGATCCGGGCCGAAGCCGTCGGGGAGGAGAAAGGACAGCGGCACGGGGCCGCCCTCGCGGTCGACCAGCAGATCGCCGCCACCGTGCTCGAAGAGAAGCTGACGGCAGCGACCGCAGGGCAGCAGTGCACCGGGGTTGGGGCCGACGCAGGCGAAGGCGACCAGCCGCCCGCGGTCTCCCGGGCGTCCCGTGCGGACGAGATCCCCGAGCATCGAGCACTCAGCACACAGCGTCACCCCGATGGAGGCGTTCTCGACATTGCTGCCGGTCACGATCCGGCCGTCATCCGTCAGGGCCGCAGCGCCCACCGGGTGGTTCGAATAGGGCGCATAGGCGAGAGTGCGGGCGCTGCGGGCTGCCTGCCGGAGCTGCTCCCACATGCCCTCGTCGATCTCATGCATTACTGGGAGCCTGGGTCAACTCGTCGAAGGTCGGGAATCGAGAGGCGATGTCGCTTCCCGTGAAGGAGCCGACCCAGCCGTCATCGCTGCGGAAGAAGCGGATCGCCGTGAAGTCGGGCAGCGTCCCCATGTCGAACCAGTGCGTGGTGAGGGCGGGAACACTGAGCAGGTCGCCCTTGGTGCACAGCATCGCGAGCACACGCTCCCCGATGTGCAGGTAGAACACTCCGCTGCCGTGGGCGAAGAAGCGGATCTCCTCCTCATCATGGGTGTGCTCGTTCAGGAAACGGGCACGTGCGGCGGTCGCCGTCTCCAGCAGCTCCTCGGGGCTCTCCGGCGTCAGGTGGAGCTGGGCGACATCGACGAGTGTGTAGCCCTGTGATGCGCAGAGACGCTCGATCAGCGCGGCATACGAGTCGAGAACCTGCTCCTGGCTGCTCGACGCATCGACATCGTCACGCACCTCGAGTCGGTCGAAGGTGATGCCCACGGCAGCCAGCTCGTCGCCGATGCGGAGGGGATCAGAGGTGCGCAGCACCGGCTCGGTCGGCTCTGTTTCGGACCAGATGGTGAGCATCGTCATGACGGGAACCTCCGGGGTGTCGTGGAGATCATTATGGACGGCGCCCCGGGGGCGCGACGAGATCGAGAAGCAGCGCGTGCTGCAGCAGCCAGTCGGCGCTCTCGGTGCGATTCGCCGCATCGTCCAGCGAGGCGCCCCAGACATACATGCCGTGGTCGGCGACCAGCACCACGGGCACGGCGGGGTTGAGAGCCCTCCGGATGCGCTCACTGAGGACAGCCATGTCCTGGCTGTTCTCCACCACAGGAACGGTGTAGACGTCCCCTTCCGCCGAGCAGCCGAGCCCCTTCATCTGCTCGACCCCGGTGAGTGCCACGCCGCTCGGCCAACGGGCCGCTGCGAGCACCGACGACATCGCATGCACGTGGACCACGGACCTCGCCCCCGAGACGTCGACGATGGCCGCATGGACGGGCGCCTCCGCGCTGGGGGCGTGGCTCTGGCCCTCCAGGGCTTGTCCCATCGCATCCGTGATCACCGCATGCTCAGGCTGGGTCGCGTGCTTGGCGATGCCGCTGGCGCTGACCAGCAGGTGGCGAGGGTCCTCCTGGGCGACCACGGAGACATTGCCGGAGGTTCCGCGCATCCAGCCGAGGTCGTACAGGTGCCGGGTGGTGGCGGCCAGCCGCACCGCGCGTCCATGCTCGAGGGACATGCCCGGACACTAGCGCCCGTGCCACGGGGCTAGCGTTCGATCCTCGGGGGGAACGACAGCACGAGGAGGGAGCCATGGAGCCGATCACCTGCGACGCGATCGTCGTCGATATCGAGGGGACGACGAGTGCAGCGAGCCACGTCTACGACGTCCTGTTCCCCTACGCCCGCAGACGCCTGCGCGAGTGGATCGCCTCCCACCCCGATGACCCGGCAACTGCGGATGCGGTGGCGCGGGTCGCCGAGCAGATCAACGCCTCCCCAGAGGACATCGACGCGATCGTCGCCGAGCTTCAGCGCTGGATAGACCAGGACATCAAGGCTGAGCCGCTCAAGGCACTACAGGGCCTCATCTGGTCGGACGGCTACGCCCGTGGGGATCTCACCTCCCATGTCTTCGACGATGTGCCTGCCTCCCTCGCCGCTTGGGCCGACCAGGGCCTGCTGCTGGCCGTCTACTCGTCGGGCTCGGTTGCCGCTCAGCGGGCCCTCTTCGCGAATGCCCCCGGAGGTGACCTCAACCCGCTGTTCTCGGCGAACTTCGACCTGTCGACTGCGGGCCCCAAGAAGGAGCCCGATTCCTACCGCCGCATCTCCTCGGCGCTCGGCATCCCTGCGGATCGACTGCTGTTCCTCTCCGACATCCAGGCGGAGATCGACGCAGCACGCACTGCCGGCTGGCAGGCCGTGGGGGTGCTGCGCGCCGGGGAGGCACAGGCGACGGTCACGGGCGCACCACGACTCTCGCGATTCGACGAGCTGGCCGTCGTCAGAGCGGGACGCGACGACTCTCGGGCTGGCCGTACGTGAGGAAGCTGTCCCGAGCGATGTCCATCTGCTCGTCGGTGAGCAGGACGGGCGAGCCCGCCGCACGAGCGATCAGGTACTGACGGCACAGCACCTCGACCTCCAGCGCCAGGGACACGGCCTTCTGCAGATCCGGGCCGAGGGCCAGCATCCCGTGGTTGGCCATCAGGCAGGCGCGACGGTCGCCGAGAGCGGCCTTGACGGCATCGGAGAGCTCTTGGGTGCCGTAGGGGGCGTAGGCGGAGCAGACGATCTCGCGCCCTCCCGCCTTGGCCACCTGGTAGTGGAAAGGGGGAAGGTTCTCCCGCAGGGACGCCAGCGCGGTGGCATAGGTCGAGTGCGTGTGCACGATGGCGCCGGCATCAGGCCGGGCCAGGTAGATGTCGCGATGAATCCGCCACTCGCTCGTCGGCACGCCGTCCGAACGACAGGCACCATCGAGGCCGAGCAGGACCATCCGTTCCGGTGAGAGCTCCGACGGCGGTATGGCGGACGGCGTCACAAGCAGGCCATCGTCGACGCGGATGGAGAGATTGCCGGACGTGCCCGCGTTCAGGCCCCGCTCGTCGAGCCAGCGCAGGGCGTCGTTCAGCGCCTCGGCGGCGGTCATGGTCTCTCCGCCACGAGGGCATCGACATGCTTCACACCGTCCGGCTCGACGACGCAACACTCGGTCACGAGGGCATCGATGAGACGCGATGGGGTCACGTCGAAGGCCGGATTGAATCCCCGCGCACCCGGGGGCGCCGTGGCCACACCGGCGAGGGACGTGACCTCGGCACCGTCGCGGAGCTCGATGTGGATGTCATCGCCCGACGGCGTCGACAGGTCGACCGTCGAGGAGGGGGCGGCCACCACGAAGGGGATTCCGGCATCAGCGCAGGCCAGGGCCACGCCGAGCGAGCCGATCTTGTTCGCCGTGTCGCCGTTGCGCGCGATGCGGTCGGCTCCAATGATGGCGACGTCGACGAGACCGCGAAGGATGGTGCTTGCGGCCGCTCCGTCGACCTGGACGACGTAGTCGATCCCGTCCTCCTGCAGCTCCCAGGCCGTGAGCCGCGAGCCCTGCAGCAGCGGCCTGGTCTCGTCCGCGTAGACGATCTCGAGGGCATCCCGGGCATGCAGCTCACGCACGATCCCGAGGGCAGTGCCCCAGGCGGTCGTCGCCAGGAAGCCGGTGTTGCAGTGGGTCAGGACGCGCACGCGACCCCTCCCGGTGCGCGCCAGGATCCAGTCGGCGCCGAGCCGGGACAGCTCACGGTTGGCCGCCTCGTCCTCACGCATGATGGCGTCGGCCTCCGCGAGGACGGCCTCGACGCCCCGGTGGATGAGCGGGGATACCCGATCGGCGCCCCAGGCGAGGTTGACGGCCGTGGGTCGCGCATCACGGATCCGACGCACCTCACCCGCCAGCCGCCCCGGTGCCCATCCCTCGCGGGCACCCTGGAGCATGGCCACGGCGACCCCGAACCCACCGACAGCGCCGAGTGCGGGAGCGCCGCGGACGACCAGCCGCTGGACGGCATCGACGACCTCGTCGACCGAGCGGCACCTCGCGTAGACCAGCTCCCCCGGGAGCCGGGTCTGGTCGATCAGCACCAGGCTGCCGTCCTGCACATCCCACTCGACCGCACGCATGCCCCTCAGGCTAGTCCGCTCCCCCACCGCCTGTGACCCACGACATAGGACGTCCACATATATCCGGCCGCGCCGCCCCTCCCGAACCTCGCTAGTCTGGGCGCAACCCCGGGCACCAGAAGCCAGGACCCGGCGAGCGAGACCAGAGGAGGTCGCGTGGCCACGCTTTCGGTCGGCACGCTGTATCGCGGCGGCGAGGGGATGTGGACCTGGGTCCTCCACCGCATCACCGGCGTCTCGGTCTTCTTCTTCCTGCTCGTCCACGTCATGGACACGGCGCTCGTGCGGGTCTCTCCTGAGGCCTACGACCTTGTGATCGCGACCTACAAGACGCCGATCGTGAACCTGCTCGAGGTCGGACTAGTGGGGGCAGTGCTCTACCACGCGTTCAACGGTCTGCGCATCGTGCTCATCGACTTCTGGTCCAAGGGCCCGCGCTACCAGCGGCAGATGACCTGGGTGATCGCGGCCATCTGGCTCGCCCTCATGGTCCCCGGCACCTTCTTCATGATGAAGCACACCGTCGAGGCCATGTTCGGGAGCACCGTATGAGCACCACAGCCCAGCCTGGTCCCGTCAGCATCCCCGCTCCCCGGTCGAGCCAGCGCACCCGGCAGCGCAGCAACTTCGAGCTCTACTCGTGGGTCTTCATGCGCGTGTCAGGCGTCGTCCTGATCTTCCTCGTGCTCGGACACCTGTTCATCATGAACATCCTCGACGGGGGCGTGCAGCGCATCAACTTCGCCTTCGTCGCCGGCCGCTGGAGCAGCCCGTTCTGGCAGGTGTGGGACCTCATGATGCTGTGGCTGGCGATGCTGCACGGCACGAACGGCATGCGCACGATCATCAATGACTACGCCGAGCGGGACCAGACCCGCTTCTGGCTCAAGATGATCCTCTACATCGCCTCCGGTTTCACGATCATCCTCGGCACCCTCGTGATCTTCACGTTCGATCCCAACATCGGCTAAGACTCCCAAGGAGACGCACCCATGCAGACGCACGCGTACGACGTCGTCATCGTCGGGGCCGGCGGTGCTGGCATGCGAGCAGCACTGGAGGCCAGTGGGCGAGCCCGCACGGCCGTCCTCACCAAGCTCTACCCCACCCGGTCACACACCGGTGCGGCTCAGGGTGGCATGTGCGCCGCGCTGGCCAATGTGGAAGAGGACAACTGGGAGTGGCACACATTCGACACCGTCAAGGGCGGCGACTACCTGGTCGACCAGGATGCCGCCGAGATCATGTGCAAGGAGGCCATCGACGCGGTTCTCGACCTCGAGAAGATGGGCCTGCCCTTCAACCGGACGCCCGAGGGCCGCATCGACCAGC
>DMPC01000164.1:66325-66908 GCA_003456155.1 Actinomycetota bacterium
ACCGGCCACATGATCCTGCAGACCCTCTACCAGAACTGCATCAAGCAGAACGTCGAGTTCTACAACGAGTTCTACGTGCTCGATCTCATCCTCGATGAGACCCCCGAGGGTCCGGTCACCGCAGGCGTCGTCGCCTACGAGCTCGCCACCGGAGAGATCCACGTCTTCCGCGCCAAGAGCGTCGTCTTCGCGACCGGCGGATTCGGCAAGGTCTGGAAGACCACGTCGAACGCGCACACGCTGACCGGCGACGGCATGGGCGTCTGCTATCGCCGGGGCATCCCGCTGGAGGACATGGAGTTCTACCAGTTCCATCCGACCGGTCTCGCGGGTCTCGGAGTCCTCCTGACCGAGGGAGCCCGCGGCGAGGGCGGCATCCTGCGCAATGCGTCCGGCGAGCGCTTCATGGAGCGCTACGCCCCCACCATCAAGGACCTCGCCCCGCGCGACATGGTCTCCCGATCCATGGTGCTCGAGGTCCGCGAGGGCCGCGGAGCAGGCCCCAACAAGGACTACGTCTACCTCGACCTGACCCATCTGCCCAAGGAGCAGATCGAGGCGAAGCTGCCCGACATCACCGAGT
>DMPC01000164.1:67088-74734 GCA_003456155.1 Actinomycetota bacterium
GAGTTCGCCCGCACCTACCTCGGGGTCGATCCGGTGACCGAGCTCGTGCCGGTGTTCCCCACCGCGCACTACGCCATGGGTGGCATCCCCACCGACATCGACACTCGAGTCCTGCGCGACAACGAGCACGTCATCCCGGGCCTGTTCGCTGCCGGTGAGGCCGCGTGCGTGTCCGTCCACGGGGCCAACCGGCTCGGCACCAACTCCCTGCTCGATATCAACGTCTTCGGCCGCAGGGCCGGGATCGCCGCAGCCGAGTATGCGAACAACCACGATCTCGTGGAACTGCCTGCTGACCCCCAGGGGCAGACCATCGCCCTCGTCGAGCAACTGCGCTCCAGCACCGGCGGCGAGCGGGTGGCCACCCTGCGCCGCGCGATGCAGGAGACCATGGACCTCAACGCCCAGGTGTACCGGACCGAGGCCACCCTCAAGCAGGCGCTCAACGACGTGCAGGAGCTGAAGCGACGCTTCGCCAACGTGTCGATCCAGGACAAGGGCGTTCGGTACAACACCGACCTCATGGAGGCCATCGAGCTGGGCTTCCTGCTCGACCTTGCCGAGCTCGTGGTTGTCGGTGCCCTCGAGCGCAAGGAGTCGCGTGGCGGTCATGCCCGCGAGGACTACCCGAACCGCGATGACGTCAACTTCATGCGGCACACCATGGCCTACCGGCGATCAGAGGCAGACGGCAGCGCCTCGGTGCGGCTGGACTACAAGCCCGTCAGCGTGACCCGATACCAGCCGATGGAGCGCAAGTACTGATGACCGCCATTGCCGAAGCCCCCATCGCAGCCCCCGTCGCCACCGACGTCACCTTCCGCGTCCGCCGGTTCCTGCCGGAGATCGACAGCGAGCCGCACTGGGAGGAGTACACGGTCGGCCTCTTCCCCACGGATCGGGTGCTGACGGCGCTGGAGAAGATCAAGGGCGAGATCGACGGGACCCTGAGCTTCCGCAGGTCATGCGGGCATGGCATCTGCGGCTCGGACGCCATGCGGATCAACGGCCGCAACCGTCTGGCCTGCAAGACGCTCGTGAAGGACCTCGACATCTCCAAGCCGATCACCGTCGAGGCGATCAAGGGGCTGCCGCTCGAGAAGGACCTGATCGTCGACATGGACCCCTTCTTCGAGGCCTACCGGGCAGTGATGCCGTTCCTCATCACCGACGGACACGAGCCGAGCCGGGAGCGCCTGCAGTCGGCGGAGGACCGCGCTCGCTTTGATGACGGCACCAAGTGCATCCTCTGCGCGTGCTGCACGACATCCTGCCCCGTCTACTGGACCGATGGTCAGTACTTCGGTCCGGCAGCGATCGTCGCGGCCAACCGGTTCATCTTCGACAGTCGCGATTCGGGTGCCGAGCAGCGCCTGGAGATCCTCAACGAGAAGGAGGGAGTGTGGCGCTGCCGCACGACCTTCAACTGCACGGATGCCTGCCCACGCGGCATCGAGGTGACCAAGGCCATCCAAGAGGTCAAGCGGGCCCTGATCTTCCGCCGCTAGTCCCTGCCTGCTGCCTGCTAGGCGGGCGGGACGAGGGTGCCGGAGAACACCTGCCAGGCCAGCAGTGACTTGGCCACGAGGCTCAGGATGATGTAGGCCCGCTCACCTCGAAGATAGTCCGACCACTTGCCGACCGGCTTGTACTGCAGGAACTGGACGAGCGCGAAGATGTTGAAGAAGACGAACAGCGAGATGATGATTCCGTAGACGAAGCCGGGCGTCTCGTTCGAGGAACTCGAGCCGGGGGTCATCACCCACAGGACGATGATGATCCAGGGGACTATCCCGGTCATGCAGCCGAAGACGAAGGGGAGCCATCCCCCGGAGCCGGGAGTCTCGTACTTCTCCTGAAGCCAGCCGAAGAAGATCATGGACGCATTGACGGCGAAGATCCCGATGAGGGCAGCGACATCGGTGATCCCAACGATCTGCGCGATGAGGACGATCATCACCGACGAGCTCAGCGAGTACTCGACCCACCTGAAGTAGTTGTGCCGCTCGGCCAGCCCCGCCGCATAACGGGGGAAGAACCACGGCGATGCGACAGCGAAGTGGAAGACGGCCGACAATGCGAAGAAGAGCGCGACGCCCAGGGCGATCGGCGTGTCGAAGAGCGTCACAGGGGCCGAGGCTGGCGTCCCGGGAGGGCCTTCCACATAGGCAGCCGTCACGGGAAGGGTGAAGTCCGTGGCCAGGAGCAGAATCAGGATCAGCTGGGTGAGGTGAGCGAATCCCGCGACGATGTTCAGCTTGCGCAGGCCGGTGATGCTGATCTTCGAGGGCGTGGTGTCCACGGCGGTCGTCATGCCTCAGTGTGGCACGACAGCGGGGCATAACGACCCAGAACGTGCGCGCGTTGCATCAGGCAGAATGCGACCCGGACGGGTGCGGCCGCCGGGGCCGCCTAGAGATCGACGGCGTAGTACTGGGTCTCGAGGAACTCGTGAATCCCGGCAAAACCGCCCTCGCGCCCCAGGCCGGACTCCTTCATGCCGCCGAAGGGGGCAGCCGGGTCCGAGGCGAGCCCGCGATTCACGGCCACCATGCCCGACTCCATCCGACGCGCGATGCGGATGCCGGTGCCCGGATCCTTGGCATACACGTAGGAGATCAGGCCGTACTCGGTGTCGTTGGCCATCCGGATGCCGTCCTCCTCGCTCTCGAACGTGATGATCGGAGCCACCGGGCCGAAGATCTCATTCCTGGTCAGCGTGGATCCATGCTGCACGTCGCGGACGACGTAGGGGGCGATGAACGCTCCGAGCGAGGGAACATTCGATGCCGGCTTCGCCACGACACCCTCGCCGATGGCCTCCTGGAGGAGTTCCACGATCTTGTCACGCTCCTTCTCCGAGACCATGGCTCCGAGGTCATTGCCCTGATCGACGCCCGGGCCCACCTTGAGGGTGGAGAACGCCTCCTCGAGCTTCGTGGCGAACTCCTCGGCCAGCGAAGCATGGACGTAGAAGCGGTTCGCGGCGGTGCACGCGGCCCCGCCGTTGCGCATCTTCGCCACCATCGCCCCGCTGATGGCAGCGTCGACGTCGGCGCCCTCGAGGACGAGGAATGGTGCGTTGCCCCCGAGCTCCATCGATGACGGCAGCACGCGCTCCGCCGTCTGCTTGAGCAGCATCTTGCCGACGAAGGTCGAGCCGGTGAATGAGAGCGTTGCCACCCGGGGGTCCATCAGGATGGCCTCGGAGACTGCTCCCGTCTGCTTGGTCGTGATGATGTTGACGACGCCGGCCGGCGCTCCCGCTCGCTGCAGGACCTCACCGATCCACAGGGCGGTCAGTGGGGTCTCGCTCGCCGGCTTGAGCACGGCGGTGCAGCCAGCAGCCAGCGCAGGGGCCAGCTTGCGGGTCGCCATCGCCGCGGGGAAGTTCCACGGCGTGATCATGTAGGCCACACCCATGGGGCGGTGGTCGACAACGATCGTCTTGTCGCCGTTGGGCGCATAGCGGAAGTCGCCCTGCACCCGGCAGGCTTCCTCGGAGAACCAGCGGAAGAACTCGGCCGCGTAGGTCGCCTCTCCGAGGGCATCACGCCACGCCTTGCCGTTCTCCAGGGAGATGATCCGGGCGCAGGTCTCGATCTCGGCCGTCATGATCTCGAAGGCCTTGCGGAGCACCTCCGCGCGCTGCCGGGGTGGGGTCTGGGACCACGTCGCGAAGGCGTCGTGCGCAGCCGTCACCGCATCGAGGCCGTCGGCGACCGTGGCGTTGCCGATCTCCGCGAGCACCGTGAACGTCGCAGGATCGACGACCTGGAGCCGATCCTGGGTCTGCTGCCATGCGCCGCCGATGAGCAGGCCTGTGGGGGTGGTGACCGATGACATGGCGACTCCTCCGCGTGGGCTGATTCCCCGACCCTACTCGTCGGCCTAGCATGCAAGGTGATGCGATCACTCCCATCTGGACGCCTGCACAGACGGGCAGTCGCCATCCTGGCGATTGCCCTCGCGGCATTGCTCGCCGCGCCCCCTGCCCAAGCGGAGACAATCGGCGGAGAGCAGCTCGACTCCGTCAAGCGCAGCGTGAACCTCGGCCCCGAGGCCGACCCGCTGCCGGAGGTCTGGGCCGCCACTTGGCTTCTCGCCGACGCCGAGACGGGCGAGGTTCTCGCCCACAAGGGGGCACACGTCCAGCGCGCACCGGCAAGCACGCTGAAGACCCTGACTGCGCTCACCGTCCTGCCCCAGACGAGTCCTGACCAGACCTACGTCGCCACCCGCCGCGCGACCGACATCTACGGATCCAAGGTCGGCCTCAAGCCCGGCAAGACCTACACGATGCACCAGCTCTGGAATGCGGTGTTCCTGCCCAGTGCCAACGACGCTGCCATCGCCGTGGCCGAGGTGAACGGAGGCGTCCGCACGACCGTCAAGCAGATGAACGAGGTCGCGGCAGCACTCGGTGCCTTCGACACCGTGGCCAAGAACACCAACGGCCTCGATGCCCCCGGGCAGGTCTCGAGCGCCTATGACCTCGCCCTCATCGCGAGAGCCGGGCTGGCGCGTGATGACTTCGCCTCCTACGCGAGGACAGCCCGGGCCCCGTTTCCCAATCTGCGTGGCAAGGGCTCCCACACCATCTACACGACCAACCGCATGCTCCTCAACGGATGGCCGGGCGCGATCGGAGTCAAGACGGGATTCACCAGTCAGGCCGGACGCACCTTCGTCGGGGCGGCTGAGCGGAAGGGACGAACGCTGATCGTCTCGCTCATGGGGATCAAGGAGTCCACCGAGGGCGCCGCAACCAAGCTGCTGTCGTGGGGCTTCCGCAACGCCGACCGGGTGGAGCCCGTAGGCGTTCTGGTGGCGCCGACGGACACTGATCTGGCTGTCTCATCGCGCACGGTCCCGGTCTCGCAGGATGCCCCGGTGGATGGCGTATCGGAGGACTCCCCATCACCGAAGGCCACGGCGGCGGGTGATCTCGAGACTCAGGAGAGCTCCTCGGCGTCCCTGCTGCCCGCAGGAGCGATGGGCCTCATCATCGCTGCCGCGCTGGCCGGAGGGGTTCTCCTGGTGAGGCGCGGAACCTCCCGCTCAGGTCGCCACGTCGACTGAGAGCTCCTCCGGACCGAGGACCCCGAACGGGAACTCTCGGACCAGCGTCCACTCGCCGCCCACATTCTCATGCAGGCAGATGGACGACACCGTGAACGCTGCGACGTAGTGGGCCAGATCCTCGAAGGCACGGTCGAGTGCCTCTCCCGGGACGTCGTGGGCCAAGGTCACATGAGGGTGGTAGGGGAACCGCGCCTCCACCCCGAGATCGCCTGACCGGACCGCCGCCTCCAGTTGCTCACATGCCGAGATTCCCTCGGCCACGGCGACGAACACCACCGGCGACACCGGCCGGAAGGTGCCCGTCCCCCGCAGCACCATCCGAAAGGAGGCTGTCCCGTCGGCGACGCACTGCAGATGCTCGATGACGGCGTCCATGACCCCGTCATCAGCCTCGATAGGCGCCAGAATCGTCACGTGCGCTGCCCAGTCATCAGCGTGGGATCCGTATCGTGCCCGTGCCGCATCGATGTCGTTCCTCACCTCCGTGGGGAGCTCGATGGTGACACCCAGCGTCCGACTGCCCCCGTGAGGCAGGCTCACTCCCGGTCCATCGGAACGAAGCCGACGCGCTCGTAGACCACATCCAGGGTCTGCGCTGCCGTCTCCCGGGCGCGGTGCGCGCCGATCGTCATCAGCCTGCGCAGCTCCGCCGGATCGGACATGAGCTCCTCGACCCGAGTTCGGATGGGCGCCACGGTCTCGACGACGATCTCAGCGGTCTCACCCTTGAGATCGCCATAGCCACGGCCCTCGTAGGTGCGCTCCAGCTCCGCTATGCCTCGGCCGGTCAGCGCCTGCTGGATGGCCAGCAGGTTCGAGACCCCAGGCTTGCCCTCAGGGTCGAACCGGATCTCGCGCTCAGAGTCCGTGACGGCACTCTTGATCTTCTTGGTCAGGGCCTTGTCGTCGTCGAGGAGGAAGGCGCAGCCGGCCGGCGCCGACTTGCTCATCTTCGCGGCCGGCTCCTGCAGGTCGAGGATCTTGGCCGTCTCCTTGACGATCAACGCCTGCGGAACCGTCAGGGTGGGTCCGAACTTCGTGTTGAACCGCTGGGCGAGATCGCGGGTCAGCTCGAGGTGCTGGCGCTGGTCCTCGCCCACGGGCACGGCATCGGCCTGGTAGATGAGGATGTCCGCGGCCTGCAGGATCGGGTACGTGTACAGGCCGACCGTGACCCGATCGAGCTCGGATTTCTGGGACTTGTCCTTGAACTGGGTCATCCGCCCCGCCTCGCCGAAGCCCGTCTGGCACTCCAGCACCCAGGCCAGCTGACTGTGCTCGGGCACCTGACTCTGCACGAAGATCGTGGACTTCTCCGGGTCAAGACCGATCGCGAGCAACTGGGCGTAGGACACATAGGTCCGTCGACGAAGGAGATCCGGGTCGTGGTCGACCGTGATGGCGTGCTGGTCCACCACGCAGTAGTAGGCATCGTGGGACTCCTGGAGACGAACCCACTCCCGCAGTGCGCCCAGGTAGTTCCCGAGATGGAAGGCGTCGGCGGTCGGCTGGATGCCTGACAGCACGCGCGGAAGTCGGGTCTGAGCTGGGGTCATGGCGTCATTGTGTCGAACGCGGCTGCGGCCTGACGCACATCCCCCCAAGCCGCGGAGTCAACCGCGGCCCGGGGGGATCGGCGCTCCAACCGGCTACTGAACCTGGTACTTCCGGGTGCTGCTGTTCAGCACCAGCGTGCGGCCGCAGACGAAGCCACCCTTGTTCGCGTTGGCCCAGGCGCCCCACTGCCTGGTCCAGCCGCCGGACCCGACTCCGCTCCAGTTGAGCGACGCGGGGGCGCTCACGTCAGCGCAGGTGCCTGACGCGGGCATCTCGACCTGCTGATGTGCCGGACGCCCGTTGGCCTGAGCGGGCACGGCGAGCGTCGCTGACAGCGCAGCAGTCGCAACCACGCCAAGGGCGGTAAGGACGATCTTCTTCATGATGATTCTCCTCTGACGCATTCTCCGGATCGCTCGGTGGCGATGCTGAGAGCGTGACAAGGAGTCGAGAACCTGGGCCGATCCCGCGGCAGCCGCGGAGTGAACAGAGTGCGAAGCCTCAGCCTGCCTCCTTGCGGCCGAAAAGAGGCAGGGGCACCCGGGTGACCCGGGTGCCCCTGAGGTGGCCTCGTGACGACCTGCGTCAGGCCATCGCCTTCTGCAGGTTCTCGTCGATCGAGCCGAGGAAATCCTGGGTCGTCTGCCACGGCTGGTCCCTGCTGATCAGCAGCGCCAGATCCTTGGTCATCTTCCCCTCTTCAACGGTCTCGATGCAGACACGCTCCAGGGTTCGGGCGAACTCACTGACCGCCGGCGTGCCGTCCAGCTTGCCTCGGTGCTCCAGGCCCCGGGTCCAGGCGAAGATGGACGCCACCGGGTTGGTCGACGTCGGATTGCCCTTCTGGTGCTCGCGGTAGTGGCGCGTGACGGTGCCGTGAGCCGCCTCGGCCTCGACGGTACGACCGTCCGGCGTCATCAGAACGGACGTCATGAGCCCGAGTGAGCCGAACCCCTGCGCGACGGTGTCGGACTGCACATCGCCGTCGTAGTTCTTGCAGGCCC
>DMPC01000164.1:74898-75656 GCA_003456155.1 Actinomycetota bacterium
CCGTCGTAGTTCTTGCAGGCCCATACGTAGCCGCCCTCCCACTTCATGGCCGCTGCGACCATGTCGTCGATGAGCCGGTGCTCGTAGGTGATGCCCGCAGCCTCGAAGTCAGCCTTGAACTCCGCATCGAAGATCTCGGCGAAGATGTCCTTGAAGCGACCGTCATAGGCCTTCAGGATGGTGTTCTTCGTCGACATGTAGACGGGGTAGTTGCGGGCCAGTCCGTAGCGGAACGATGCTCGTGCGAAGTCGCGGATTGAGTCATCGAGGTTGTACATGCCCATCGCGACGCCGCCGCCAGGAAAGTCGAAGACGTTGAACTCCATCGGCTCGGAGCCGTCCGCCGGGGTGAACGTCATGGTCAGCGTGCCCGCCGACGGGACCTTGAAATCCGTGGCACGGTACTGGTCGCCGAAGGCGTGACGGCCGACGATGATCGGCTTGGTCCACGTGGGCACCAGACGCGGGATGTTGTTGATGATGATCGGCTCGCGGAAGATGACACCGCCGAGGATGTTGCGGATAGTGCCGTTGGGCGACTTCCACATCTTCTTGAGCCCGAACTCCTCGACCCGGGCCTCGTCCGGAGTGATCGTGGCGCACTTCACGCCGACCCCGTACTGCTGGATCGCGTGCGCCGCGTCGATGGTGACCTGATCGTCGGTCGCGTCGCGGTACTCGATGCCGAGGTCGTAGTACTTCAGATCGACATCGAGGTACTTCAGGATCAGCTCATCCTTGATGAACTGCCAGATGAT
>DMPC01000164.1:75856-84961 GCA_003456155.1 Actinomycetota bacterium
TCGTCGCCGTCGAGCTCGACGACGGGGTTCTCCACCTTGATCTTCGCCATGCGGGTCTCCTTTTCCGTTTGTCCCACGTCGCGGGAGAAACGAGCGAATGGGGCCGAACCGGGGGTGATCAGGCTCGCTTGTCCCGCGTCGCGGGAGAAACGAGCCTGGGGTCACATGTCCTTGACGTCGGCCTGCTTGGCCTTGACTGCCTCGTAGGCCTCCACGAGGAGGGCCTTCTCGTCATCGGTGAGGGGCGTCTCGACGACCCGGCGGATGCCACCGCGGCCGATCTCCGCCTCGACGCCTAGGTAGGCGCCCGAGAGGCCGTACTCGCCGGAGACCCATGCGCACACAGGCATGACGGCTCCCGAGTCCTCATGCACGGCCTTAGCCATCCGGGCCGCGGCGGCGGACGGTGCGTAGTAGGCGGAGCCTGTCTTCAGCAGCGCGACGACCTCGGCGCCGCCGTTGCGGGTGCGCACGACCAGCTCCTCGATCTCATCCGCCGAGAGGAGGTCCGACAGCGGCTTGCCGTCGACCGTGCAGGCAGAGGCCACGGGAACCATGGTGTCACCGTGCGAGCCGAGGGTCAGGGTCGTCACAGAGGCGACAGGAACGTCAAGCTTCTCCGCCACGAAGTGCGTAAACCGGGCGGTGTCGAGCATGCCCGCCTGGCCGATGACCCGATCGTGCGGGAAGCCCGTGACGATCTGGGCGAGGGCAGTCATCTCGTCGAGCGGGTTCGCGACGTTGATGACCACGGCCTCGGGCGCGTACTTGGCGATGTTCTCCGCGACGTTGCGCATGATCTTCGCGTTCGTCTCGATGAGGTCCATGCGGCTCATGCCCGGCTTGCGGGGCAGGCCAGCCGTGATGACGACGATCTCGGAACCCGAGATGGCGTCATAGCCCTCACCGTTCGGCCCCGTGGTCTGCCCGACGACCTTGGTCTCGAAGCCCTCGACCCAGCGGGACTGGTTCAGGTCGAGCGCAAGGCCCTCAGGCTTGCCCTCGATGACATCGGTCAGGACGACCGTCTCGAAGATGTCGTACTCGGCGAGCCGCAGGGCGGTCGTCGATCCGTAGAAGCCTGCTCCGATGACGGAGACCTTGCCGCTGCGTGCCATGGGGGGACCCTTCCAGGTGCGGATGCGGGAAATCTTGACGTCAAGATATCGCAGGTCCTCGACCGACGGTGACGCAGGAGAAGGCAGCCGCCGGCAGTGTGCAGCAGGTCACATCGGTCACCGGGAGCCTGCAACCTTCGCCCCCTCGCCGCCACCATCCGCCGCACGCGCCCTCGGGCGGCCGGATCTCAGCTGGGCGGCGGGACCCAGAAGGTGAAGACGGTGATCGCGATGCCCAGGAGGCCCAGGGTGATCACATCGATGCGCTTGCTCCGCACGGCGAGCATGCCCGCATCCGAGTCCGAGAGGAGCAGCCGGAGGAAGGCCGCGAGCAGGACGCTCGCCGAGAGCACCACCGAACCGCGTCGGAACGAGTCCAGGGCTATGAAGACCATGGCCAAGGCCACGCCCAGCAGGACGATCGTGATCGGCCACTGCCGCAGGAAGGCATTCGAGCGGCTCCGCCTCAGCTCGACGACGTTGTCGCCCCGCGGGTCCGGGTTGCGTCGCGCCATGAGTTCATCCTGTCACGAACAGCAGGGAGAGCGACCGCTCAGCCGGATGACCGCTGCCAGGCTCCGGCAACCTCGAGGAGGCGGTCATTGCCCTCCGGCTCCCCCACGGTGATGCGCACGCCCTCCCCCGCGAACGGCCGGATGCTGAGCCCCGCCTGCATGCAGGCCTCAGCGAAGGGGACGGCATCGTCGCCCAGCCGCAGCCAGACGAAGTTCGCCTCGGACTCTGCCGGAGCCATGCCGAGGCCATGCAGCGCCGCCTCCATGCGGGTGCGCTCCTCCGCGATGGCCCGCACCCGCTCGAGGAGTTCGCCCTCTGCAGCGAGCGAGGCGATGGCGGCCGCCTGCGCCACCGTAGAGACCCCGAAGGGCACCTGAACCTTGCGCAGGGCCTCCGCCACGGGTACATGCGCGACGCAGAATCCCACCCTCAGCGCGGCGAGGCCGTACGCCTTGGAAAAGGTGCGGAGCACCGCCACGTTCTCTCGCTCGCGGTAGAAGTCCAGCCCATCAGGGATGCGCTCCGGGTCCACGAACTCCCGATACGCCTCGTCGATCACGATGAGGATGTCGGACGGCACCTGATCGATGAAGGCCTCGAGCGACTCCCGATCGACCGCCGTGCTCGTGGGATTGTTCGGATTGCAGACCATGATGATCCGCGTCGTGTCATTGATCGCACCCAGCATCGCCGTCAGGTCGTGGCGGTCATCGGAGTCCAGCGGCACCGCCTGCGGTGTCGCCCCCGCGATCAGGGTGACGATCGGGTAGGCCTCGAAGGAGCGCCACGCATACAGAACGCCGTCGCCCGGCCCACTGGTGATCTGCACCAACTGCTGAAGCAGGCCTACGCTCCCGGTGCCAACAGCCACGTCCTCCACCGGGACGTCGAAGTGACCCGCAATGGCCTCGACGAGAGCCGTGGAGGCGAAGTCGGGGTAGCGATGCAGATCGGCCAGGGCCCGCTCAGCCACCTCGAGCACGGACGGCAGCGGCGCATGGTGGTTCTCGTTGCTGGACAGTTTGTACGAGGTGACACCCTCGACAACGGTCGCCGGCTTGCCCGCCTTGTAGGCGGGAAGGGAGTCCAGAACAGGACGCAGTCGAGGATTCATAGTGACGAGATCGTACGCAGGGCAGGCGACGAGGGCACGAGCGGCGGGGCTGGTAGCCGGCGATCAGGACGATCGGAGCCTGACCTGGGCCTCCCGGGACTCCGCGATCGTGCTAACCCCTATCAGCTGCATGGTGGTCCGGATTTCCTTGTGGAGGATCTCGATGATTCGGGCCACCCCCGACTGGCCCCCGGCCATCAGCCCATACAGATAGGCCCTGCCGACGAGGACGAAGTCAGCGCCGAACGCCAGCGACGCCACCACGTCGGCACCGCTCAGGATTCCACCATCGATGGCGACCTGAACCTTCCCACCGACGGCGTCAACCACACGAGGCAGCAGTTCGAGGGGGACGGTGCCGAGGTCGACCTGACGACCACCGTGATTCGACAGGACGATCCCGTCCACGCCGAGGTCAGCTACCAGCCGAGCATCCTCGACGCTCTGCACCCCCTTCACGAGGATGCGCCCGCTCCAATGCTCACGGATCCACGCGAGATCGTCACCGGTGACGGACGGGTCGAGCACACGACTGAGCAGATCGCCCACCGTGCCGTCCGTCGAAGCCATGGACGCAAAGGTGAGCGGCTCGGTGGTGACAGCGTTCATCCACCATCGAGGGTGCAGGGCGATGTCAGCCAGCGCCCCCATGCTCAGCCGAGGGGGGATCGTCAGCCCCTGGCGGATCTCGCGGTAGCGGATTCCGCCCACCGGGGTGTCAACGGTAAGGATGAGCGTGTCGTAGCCGTGACCGGCAGCCCGCGCGAGGAGATCCTCTGCCTGGCTGCGGTCTCGGGTGATGTACAGCTGGAACCAGCGCCGGGCCGAGGGCGCCGCTGACGCGACATCCTCGATGCTCGTCGTGCCTAGCGTGGACAGTGCATACGGGATACCCGCCGCACCGGCAGCGGACACGACAGCGGACTCCCCCTCGTGGTGCATCATCCGCGTGAAGCCGGTGGGGGCCAAGGCGATCGGCAGGCTACTGACGCCACCGAGGATCTGCGTCGTGGTGTCCACGCCGCTTACATCACGCAGCACCCGTGGGGTGAGTTCCACCTCTCGGAAGGCCAGGCGAGCGCGGCGCAGCGATGACTCGGACATCGCGGCACCATCGACATAGTCGAAGACAGCGCCCGGCACTCGACGTCGGGCGAGAGAGCGGACATCGACGACACCTGCGCAGCGATCCAGCCTGCGCTGGATGCTCGAGCGAAGGGGATCGGGGCGTCCGATGAGCTCCAGGATCTCAGGGATGCGGGGGACGCGGCGGGAGCTCACGCCGACTGCCGTTCCGGCACGATTCCACTGCCGACAACGGTGGCGTCAGGCATCTCGTGCCTGCTCGGCAGCCTCCACGACGTTGGTGATCAGCATCGCTCTCGTCATCGGCCCGACGCCGCCTGGCATCGGAGCCACGAAGCCCGCGACCTCGCGGACGTCAGGAGCGACATCTCCGACGAGCCCGGCGTCGGTTCGGGTGATCCCGACATCGAGAACGGCAGCCCCAGGCTTGATCGACTCCCCGGTGATCAGGTGCGGGACGCCCGCCGCTGCGACGACGATGTCCGCGTTGCGCAGATGGGAGGCGAGGTCGCGCGTGCCCGTGTGGCAGAGGGTGACCGTGGCGTTCTCGCTACGGCGGGTCAGCAGGAGGCCCAAGGGTCGCCCGACCGTCACTCCGCGCCCTACGACAACGACCTCCGCGCCGTCGATGGCCACCTCGTATCGGCGCAGCAGCTCGACGATCCCTCGTGGTGTGCAGGGCAGCGGAGCAGGCTCACCCAGGACGAGTCGGCCGAGGTTCATGGGGTGAAGTCCGTCGGCATCCTTGGCCGGATCCATGAGGGCCAGCACCCGATTGGCATCGAGGTGTCGGGGAAGGGGGAGTTGGACGATGTAGCCGGTCACGCCCGGATCATCGTTGAGACGCCGGATCTCGGCCTCCAGTTGCTCCTGAGTCGTCTCGACAGGCAGGTCGACGCGAATCGACTCGATCCCCACCTCGGCGCAGTCCTTGTGCTTGCCGCCCACGTAGGCGTGGGAGCCAGGATCGTCACCGACGAGGACGGTGCCGAGGCCTGGGGTGATACCCCGCTCACGCAGGGCATCGACTCGCGCTCGGAGGTCGGCCTTCACGGCCGCTGCGGTCGCCTTGCCATCGAGCGTGATCGCGGTCATGCCGGCGATTCTTCCATCCTCATGTCACCGGTCGTCTGCGCGCACCGACGAGCACCGCCACGAATGCCAGCACGACACCGAAGACGAGTCCGGCGCTGACCTGCGCCCCCTGCGTCGGGAGGACCAGATCCAGTACCAGGGCAGAGGAGAGCTGCCCGGCGATAGCCAGGAGCGAGGTGATCAGCACACCGATTCGCGTCACTGCCCAGGCGGCAAGGGCGATGAAGATCGGGCCGATCAGCCCTCCGGTGTACAGGAGGAAGTGACCACCTGGGAACGGCGCGACCTCCCCACCCAGCAGGAGTGATCCGATGAAGATTGCCACGAGCAGTATCGTCCCCAGCGCGAAGTTGATCCAGGTCGCTGCGAGGGGCTGGCCGGACTCCACGGTCACGCGACCGTTGATGGCCTGCTGGAAGGCGATGAGCACCCCGACCCCGAAGGCGGCAAGGATCGGCAGGATCGACGTCTCGTCATCTCCACCCCACCTGCTGGCCACGGCGGCCAGGACAGCCACTACGGCGAGGCCGGCAGCCGACAGCCGGCTCGCGGACACCGGGATGCGGCCCTGAGGCCCCACGCCGAAGCGGTCCACGACCAAGGAGTTGGCCGTCTGCCCTGCCACGATCCCCACGGTGAAGGCCGCAACGCCGACCAGGGGGACGACGAAGCTCTGCTCGAGAACGAACATCGCACCGAGGAAGCCGCCGATGACCTCCCACCAGCGCAGCGATCCCGTGCGCAGGGCGCGCCATACCCGCCCCAGCCCCTGACGGACGGACGGCATGGCGATCACGACCACCGTCATGACCACGAGCCCACTGCCGAAGCTGAAGGCAGCGGCCTGCTGAGGACTCCCCCACAGGGTTGAGAGCCCACCGTTGACCCGGGACTGCGCGGAACTCAGCAGCCCCATGCAGAAGGCGGCGGCGAACGGCGCCGCGCGCCCCCATGTCGCCTCAGTGGAAGAAATGACGCGTTCCCGTGAGGTACATCGTGACGCCGGCAGCCCTCGCCGCCGCGATGACCTCCTCATCGCGGACCGAGCCTCCAGGCTGGACAACCGCGCGAACCCCCGCCGCCAGAAGGACCTCGAGTCCGTCGGGGAAAGGGAAGAACGCATCGGACGCCGCAACGGAGCCCGCCGCGCGCTCCCCCGCGCGCTCCACCGACAGTCGGGCAGAGTCGACCCGGTTGACCTGGCCCATGCCGACCCCGACAGCAGCGCCGTCCTTGGCCAGCAGGATGGCGTTGGACTTGACCGATCGGCAGGCGCGCCAGGCGAACTCCAGGTCGCGCACAGTCTCGGCATCCGCCGGTTCGCCGCTGACGAGAGTCCAGGCTGCCGGCGCGTCGCCGTCGGCGTCGATCACGTCCACGGCCTGCACGAGGACGCCACCCGAGATCGTGCGCACCTCGAGGCGACGGTCGTCCATGGGTCCGTCCACCACGAGGACCCGCAGGTTCTTCTTCGCCGCGAAGACCTCCAGCGCTTCGACTTCGTATGCGGGGGCGACGACTACCTCGGTGAAGACTTCCGCCATCGCCTCGGCCATCTCTCGCGTCACCGCGCGATTTGCGGCGACCACTCCGCCGAAGGCCGACACCGGGTCGGTATCACATGCCCGTCGATAGGCATCGGCGATGTCGCGTCCGATCGCGATGCCGCAGGGGTTCGCGTGCTTGATGATCGCCACGGCGGGCTCGGCATGGTCGTAGGCCGCGCGCCGCGCCGCATCGGCGTCGACGTAGTTGTTGTAGGACATCTCCTTGCCCTGAAGCTGCGTCGCTCCGGCGAGAGCGGAGTCATGATGCGCCGAGACGTACACCGCAGCGCCCTGGTGCGGGTTCTCCCCGTAGCGCAGGACATCCCGCAGGCGCCACGCCGCACCCGTCCAGGCAGGGAAGCCATCAGCGGGGGGTACGACCACGCTGCCGAGCCACGAGGCGACGGCGATGTCGTAGGTGGCAGTGTGGGAGAAGGCCTCCGCGGCCAGGGCTGCACGCTCCTCGAGGGTGAAGCCGCCCGAAGCCACGGCATCGAGCACCTGCGCGTAGCGGCTCGGCGACGTCACGATCGCGACGTTGGCGTAGTTCTTGGCGGAGGCCCGCACCATCGCAGGGCCACCGATGTCAATCTGCTCGACGCAGTCATCGACAGCAGCCCCCGAGGCGACCGTCTGCTCGAACGGGTAGAGGTTGACGATGACGAGCTCGAAGGGCGCGATGCCCAGCTCCTCGAGCTGCTCGCGATGCGCATCCTTGCGCAGGTCGGCGAGCAGGCCACCGTGCACGTGAGGGTGCAGGGTCTTGACGCGCCCATCGAGACACTCGGGGAAGCCGGTGACCTCGTCGACCGGGGTGACCGCGACTCCCGCCGCTGCGATCGTCTTGGCCGTGGACCCGGTCGAGACGATCTCCACGCCCGCCGCTGCCAGACCGCGGGCGAGCTCCTCCAGCCCGGTCTTGTCGTAGACCGAGACGAGGGCGCGTCGCACGGGGCGTCGAGTGTCGTCACTCACCGGGTACCTCCTGTCAGGCTGGCCAGCGTCCGGACCAGCAGCATGCGTTCGACCACCTTGATGCGTTCATGGAGCGAGGCCTCGTCATCGTCCTCGCGAACCTCCACCGCCTGCTGAGCCAGGATCGGCCCGGTGTCGACCCCATGGTCGACCAGATGGACGGTGCAGCCGGTCACCTTGACTCCGTACCGGAGCGCATCGCGCACTCCATGCGCCCCAGGGAATGCCGGCAGGAGTGCCGGATGGGTGTTGACGATCCGACCGGGGAAGGCATCGACCACCGCAGGACCAAGGATGCGCATGAATCCGGCGCAGACGATCCACTCCGGTTGAGCGGCCTCCAGTGCCGCGAGCAGCGCCTCGTTCCAAGACTCACGATCACGGAAATCCGCGGGAGGGAGAACGAAGGTGGCGACCCCGGCTGTCTCGGCTCGCGCAATGGCCTGAGCCCCGCTCACGTCGGAGCCGACGACGGCCACGTCGACGTCCAGGTCACCAGCGGCGACTGCGTCGAGGAGAGCCTGCAGCAGGGTGCCCGAGCCGGAGGCGAGGATGACGATTCGCTCAGGCACGGCATGACCCTACCGGCCGCAGCGAGGAGTTCTCAGACGACGGGTTCAGCGTTGAGCTGGCGATAGACGTGCGCAGTGAACAGCGCCGTGAAGGGCAGCGTGATGAGCATGGGCAGACCGAAGAACAGGCCGCCGATGAGCTCGAGGAACGCGGTCATGAGAGCGACGATCGCGACCGGCCCGAGGTGACGACTGGCGAGTGACGCGCTCGCCCGGGCGGCCGCCATCACTCCCATCCCCCGATCGAGGATGAAGTAGGGGCCGAACTGGAAGAACACCAGGACGAGCAGTCCCGGGAGGATGCACAGGGCCAGGCCGACGAAGAAGGCGATCCGGAAGAGCAGGACGTAGCCCACGTAGGCGCCCGTTCCGCGTGACTCCAGCATGTCGGCGAAGCTCGGGGCCTGGCCTCGCGTGCGACGGATGGCGCCCCGCTGCACACCGATCTGCGAGATGGCTGCCAGAAACACGAGCGCAACGGAGAGGACGACCGGTGCCAATGCCGACGGGCTCAGCGCGACGGCGCAGGCATTCTCCTGGCCCGGTGACTGAGGGTTGACGCAGTCGAGGACGACGTTCTGGATGGACGTCGTGCCGATGCCCTGGGCTGCCGTGAGGACCACCGGGATGGCCGCGAGGACGAGGAAGGCGAGCAGGTCAGCGCGCAGCGTCGAGACGGCCCAGGACAGGGCCCCGCCGATCTGGACGCGTGCGGGAACACCGGGGTCACTCATCGACAGGTCCCTCGCCCGACGTGGCCGAGCTCCCGGCGGTCACCGGAGACGGGGCGGGCACCAACTCCGCATCGCGTGTGGCCCCCGCATCGGCCGTGGCCCCGGACACGGGATCCGTCACCGTGGCGACGCTGAGAACCGGTCGCGCCGGGGGGCTGGGAACGAGTGCCGTCGGTACGGCACCGATGAGCACGAGCACGACCGAGAGGACACCCACGACGGCCGGATCGGGGCCGAGCCCGACCAGGGACTCGGTGCCGAGGGATCCCGAGGCGAGCCACGCGAGCCCCGCGAGGCCGACCCCGGCGACCGCCGCGGCCCCCCCTGCAGCCGCCAGTCGCACGAGTC
>DMPC01000036.1:0-141 GCA_003456155.1 Actinomycetota bacterium
AGTGCCCTCGGTGACGCTCTCGCCCAGGGCGGGCATCGTGACGCTGACCGACATTGGTGGTGCTCCTTCTTCTAGACCGCAGGTGTGTCGTGTGGGCGGGCGGCAGGGTCGTCAGGCGTGGGCGTGCAGGGGCTTGCCGGC
>DMPC01000036.1:270-932 GCA_003456155.1 Actinomycetota bacterium
ATGCCGATGACGGGGCCGTCCTTGAGCTGCACCAGCTTGATGAAGCCGGCGGTGCCGAGGATCTGGCTCTTGCCGTTGCCGCCCAGGTTGTACTCGTACACGTTCACGTTGCTGCCGTGCTTCTCGCGCGCCTCCGCCTCGGTGAGGCCGACGCTCGCGACCTCAGGCTCGCAGTAGGTCACGCGGGGGATGTTCACGTCCGGGATCACGGCAGGATTCATCCCGGCGATCTCCTCCGCGACGAAGATCCCGTGCTGGAAGCCGCGGTGGGCCAGCTGCAGGCCGGGGGTGATGTCGCCGACCGCGAAGACGCCGGGCAGGTTGGTGCGCAGTCGCTCGTCGACCAGCACCCACCCGCGATCCATGGCGATGCCCTGCTCCTCGTAGCCCATGCCGCTCGTGTTCGGCCCCCTGCCGACGGCGACGAGCAGGAGCTCCGCGTCGATCGTGGTGCCGTCCTCGAGCGTCACGTGGACCCCCGCATCGTCCTGCGTCGACGAGGCGAAGCGGACGCCGAGGGTGAAGGCGATGCCGCGCTTGCGGTAGGCGCGCTCGAGTGCCTTGGAGCAGGCCTCGTCCTCATTGGGGACGAGATGGGGCAGGCCCTCGACGATGGTGACGTCGGAGCCGAAGGACCTCCAGACGCTGGCGAACTCGACGCC
>DMPC01000036.1:1102-1867 GCA_003456155.1 Actinomycetota bacterium
CGAACTCGACGCCGATCACGCCGCCACCGAGGACGACCACGCTCTTGGGCACGTAGTCGAGGTTGAGGGCCTGATCCGAGGTCATGATGCGACCGGAGATCTCCAGGCCGGGGAGGGATCGCGCGTAGGAGCCCGTGGCGAGGACGATGCTGTCGCCGGTGTGCTGCTCGCCGTTGACCTCGATGGTCTTCGGCCCGACCAGCCGACCCGTGCCCTCGATGAACGTCACGTTGCGGCTCTTCACCAGGCCCTGAAGGCCCTTGTAGAGGCGGCTCACCACGCCGTCCCGGTACTCGTTCACCTTCGGCATGTCGATGCCATCGAAGCTGGCGCGCACGCCGAACGCTTCGCTCTCCTTGGCGCTGTCGGCCACCTCGGCCGCGTGGAGCAGGGCCTTCGTCGGGATGCAGCCGCGGTGCAGGCAGGTCCCGCCGAGCTTGTCCTTGTCGATGAGGATGACCGACTTGCCGAGTTCGGCCGCCCTCAGCGCGCAGGCGTAGCCTCCGCTGCCGCCGCCGAGGATGACCAGATCTGCGTGCGCCACTGTCGAGGCTCCCGTTCGTCGCGAGGGTGTGGGTCACATCCTCCCATCGACGAATTCGAGGATCAGGCCGACCCCTCGGCCATCTCTGCTGCGACCTGCACGAAGGTGCGCACGGCGGCACCTGTGCCGCCCTTGGGCGTGTAGCCGTAGGCGGCCTTCTCGTTGAAGGCCGGCCCGGCGATGTCGAGGTGGACCCACGGCTGGCGGTCGGGGATGAACTC
>DMPC01000036.1:2180-14503 GCA_003456155.1 Actinomycetota bacterium
GCGGCGCTGCACACCTGCGCACGCGCGTCATCCGAGTTGCTCATGACAGCAGCGATGCGGGCGCCGAGGGCGATCCGCTGGGCTCCGGTGAGCGTTGCCGCGTCGATGATGAGGTCGGGCTTCTCCGCGACCGCCATGCCGAGCGCGTCGGCCAGAATGAGTCGCCCCTCGGCATCGGTGTTGAGCACCTCGACGGTCGTGCCGTCGAAGACGGTGATGACGTCACCGGGGCGCTGGGCGGTGCCACTGGGCATGTTCTCGGCCGTCGGCACCCATCCGGTGACGCGGACCGGCAGGCCGAGTCGGGCGATGGCCTGCAGGGCCCCGATGACGGCGGCAGCCCCGCCCATGTCGGCCTTCATCTCGTCCATGCTCGCCGCGGGCTTGATGGAGATGCCTCCGGTGTCGAAGGTGATCCCCTTGCCCACGAGCGCGAGGTGCGCGGTGGCGCCCTCAGGGGCGTATTCCATCCTCACCAGCCGCGGAGGGTGGGCTGATCCCATGCCGACGGCGAGGATCCCGCCGCAGCCGTCCCGCTGGAGATCGGGGACCTCCCAGACCGTCACGTCGACGGGAAGGTCCGCGACGGCATCGACCGCCGCGGCGGCCAGCTCGACGGGGTGCAGGGCCGACGGAGGAGTGTTGACGAGGTCACGGGCGAGGAAGACCCCGTCCGCCACGATGGCGATGTCCTTGATCGCACGCTTCTGGTCGGCGGTCGGCTCGGCGTCGAGCAGGACGGTGATGCTGCGCACGGGAGCGGGCCGACCCTTGCGGGACTTGCCGCGGAACTCCACGAAGTCGTACGCGGCGAGCAGGGCTCCGAGGGAGAGGGCCAGCAGGGCCTCGTCGTCGGCGACGGGCGCGCTGATGGCGACCCGTCGGGTTCCGGCCAGCGATCGCACGGCCGAGCCGATGGCTCGCATGACCGTCTCGGCATCACCTGACGCGTCGCCCATGCCGATGCCCACGACGAGCGGGGCACTGACGCCGCTGCCTCCGGGAATCCGGGTCAGCTCGCCGCTCTTGCCGGTCGCACCGACGGCGGCGAAGGACTCCGCGAGCCGGGTCCGCTGGGCTGCCGTGAGCCGGGGGCTCGTCACCTCCGGCTTCTTGCCCTTGCCGGACGTGAGCGTCACGACGAGAGCATCGGTGGAGACGGTGCTGGGATTGCCGGTGGCGAGTGAGATGGAGGTCATTGCGGCACCCTAGTCAGTAGCGGTCCGTCAGGTGCTCGGGCCGCTAACGTCACGCCATGGCCTCGCTGCGTCGGAATCTCGGAGTCCTAGGCGCCATCGCCATTTCCCTGGCGGTCATGGGCCCCAGCATGGGGGTGTCGCTCAACCCGCAGGCCATCGCGGAGCAAGTCGGGCCGGCCGTTCCGACAACCTTCCTGATCGCGGCGGTTCCGCTGTCGATCATCACAGCGTCCTTCGTCGTTCTCACTCGGCGGCGAGGATCTGCTGGATCGCTCTTCGGACTTGTCGGGGCGGAGATCGGGCCGCGCACGGGCACAAGTGCTGGGCTTTGGCTCCTGACCTGCTACGTCTGCGCCTCGGCCATCACTGCGCTGTCGTTCGGCATCTTCATGACGACCCTCCTTCAGGAACTGGGCTGGTCGACCAGTGCCGCCCTCGTTCCTGTGGCCCTAGCGCTTGTGATCCTCCCAGTCACGACTTTCCTCGCGGGCCGCACGATGCGCACTCTCGGTCATGTGCTCCTCGTCCTTGAGGGACTGACGATGGTGGCGATCCTCGTTGTCGTCGGGATCACGTGGTTCGAGCTCGCGAACGGCGGCGGTCCCCAAGGGCAGGCCGTCGACATGAGCGACTTCACGCTCGAGGGCGTCTCGGCCGGAGCCGTCGCGCTGGCGCTCACGTTCGCGCTTCTGTCGAGCGCCGGCTTCGAGGGTTCGGCGGCAGCGGGAGAGGAAACCGACCAGCCGAGGCGCACTATTCCGGTAGCACTGGTCATCACGACGACGGTGACAAGCGTCTTCTTCATCGTGGTCACGATGGTTGCCGTCTGGGCGTTCGGCACGACTCCCAAGGAGCTCGACGCGTTCACGTCTTCCGGCTCCCTGCCCGCCGACATGGCCAACGTCTACGTCAGTGATCTGATGGGCGACCTCATCACGCTGGGCGGTGCGGTGTCCTCGTTCGCGTGCATGATCGGAGCCCAGGTCGCCGGCGGGCGAGTGCTGTTTGCCTTTGGGCGTGACGGCGTCCTGCCTCGGCGCTATTCCAGGCTGTCGCTTCACGGCACGCCCGTGCGGGCGAGTGCCACGATCGGGGTGCTGGCCTGGCTGTTCACCGCGTTCGCCTGCCTCGTCACCGGGTTCGACGCCTTCGATGCGTTCGAGTTGACGAGCGACACTGCCGGGCTGCTGTTCGCCTGCGCCTACAGCACCGCGTGCGCCGCCGCTGCCGTCGTCCTGTGGCGAGGAGGTCGCGGACGAGGGTGGGCTGCGGTTCCCGCCTTCGGCATCGTCATCCTCATCGCCATGATCGGAATGCAGCTCTTTCCGCTGCCCTCGGGCTGGGAGCTGATCGCTCCCGTCGTCGCCCTGGCAGCGCTGCTGGCAGGTGGGGTCGTGGGCCGCACGCGCGGACAGCGCGCCAACTCCGTCCTCTCCGAGTCGGGCGGGTGAGGGTCGGCACTACGGTGCAGACATGACCGATGCGCCACTGAAGCACACGCCACTGCACGACCGGCACCTGGCCGCTGGAGCCAAGATGGCCGATTTCGGTGGCTGGGACATGCCGATCGAGTACACCGGCACGGTCGCGGAGCACACGGCCGTGCGCGAGGCGGTGGGCGTCTTCGACGTGTCGCACATGGGGAAGGTCGCCGTCGACGGTCCCGGCGCAGTCGCGTGGCTCAACTCTCTGCTGGCCAATGATCTCGACCGCATCGGTGCGGGGCAGGCGCAGTACTCGATGCTCCTCAACGACAGTGGCGGTGTCATCGACGACCTGATCGTGTACCGATGGTCGGACGACTCGGCCATGGTCATCCCCAACGCGTCGAACTCCGCGCGCGTGGTGGCCGCTCTTCGTGGGCGACTCGTCGACGGCATAACGGTGGACGATCGTCATCTGGCGCACGGAATCATCGCCGTGCAGGGGCCGCTGAGTGCCGAGGTGCTCGCTGAGCTGGGCCTGCCCACCGAGCACGACTACATGGCGATGGAGCGGGCGTCCTGGCAGGGCGCGGACGTCGTGGTCTGCCGAACCGGATACACCGGGGAGCACGGCTTCGAGATCGTCGCGCCGAACGAGGTGCTGGGGGATCTGTGGGATGCCCTCATCGCGGCCGGCACCCCACGCGGACTCCTCCCGGCTGGGCTGGGGGCCCGCGACACGCTGCGCACGGAGATGGGATACCCCCTGCACGGCCAGGACATCAGTCCGACGATCACTCCCGTGCAGGCGATGCTGGGCTGGGCGATCGGCTGGGACAAGCCCGAGTTCCTCGGTCGCGATGCGCTCGTGGCCGAACGCGCTGCCGGTCCGGCCCGACGGCTGCGCGGCCTCCTCGCCCTGGAGCGTGGGATTCCCCGTGCCCACATGGCCGTCCACCAGTCGAGTGGATCACAGGATCCCCTCGCAGGGCCCATCGTCGGCGAGGTCACCAGTGGCACCTTCTCGCCCACGCTGAAGCAGGGCATCGCGCTCGCCCTTCTCGACCCATCGATCGAGGTGGATGACGAGGTCGTCGTCGATGTCCGGGGGCGGCCCAGCCGATTCCGCGTCGTCAAGCCACCCTTCGTGCAGCCGTCCACGCGCTGAAGCCCCGGGGACGTTCGGGCACGCCCGGGCACGTTCAGTCGGACGTCGGGGCGATGAGGTCCAGGAGGGTCACGATGGCCCTCGCTCCCCAGCCCTCCTCATCGGTGAGCCCGAGGGGAAGCCCGGCAGGCAGGTCGATCCGAGCCCGCGCTGCAGTCCGAGCCGGGTCAGCCGAGGTTGCTGCGGCGCGCCACCAGTGACGTGCTCGGTGGGCCAGGCGATCAGCGACGAGCGCTCCGGCCCACTCATCGGTGCCGTCGATCAGGCACGGGGTGCCGCGTGCGGCAGCGCCGATCAGGATGCCGGCCACGGTCGCGATGTGCTGAGCCTGCAGGGCCTGCAGCATCGCCACCTGATCGCCGATGAGGTCACGATGGTCGGCCATGAGATCCCGTACTGCGGCGCAGGACGCCATCCACTCGGCATCCGGCATTCCCTCGGGCTGGTGCGTCACTGCTGCGGCATCGCGCTTGGTGAGCAGTCCGATGATGCTGCGCGCAGTGACGAGGTCCCGACTGCCGGCTCGGGGGACGATCAGGGTGGCGCCGGAGTCGATCGCCCGATCCGCTTCGCTCAGGCCCGCGATCAGTGCATCCTCAGCACTCATCGCGTCGGTGCCCGTGACGGTGCCCGTGACGATGACCTGGGCGATGGGGCGCGCCGACCCGGTGCGCTGCGCCCACCACACATCGAGTTCGCCGAGAGCCCCGGTGAGTCCCGATCGAGGGGAGTCGGGGTGGTCTGCGGGGGCGGCGATCCGTGCGATCGTCGCGCCGAGTGCATTCGTGGGGGGCGTGCTCATCCCTGATCCCTCGTGGTGATCACGAGTCGATGCCTATCACGTCATCACCAGCAGGACGAGCACGGTGGTCATGGCCAGTTCGCCCGAGGCTCCCAGGGTGTCACCCGTGATGCCCCCGAGGCGCCGGCGCGCGATTCGGGCGAGGACAACGCCCACGAGGATTCCGCCGATGATGCTCACGGTGGTGGCCAGGGCTGCGGGCGATCCGTGCGCCCGACCCACGGCACCGGCGAAGAGCAGCGTCCAGCCGAGTGTCGTCAGCCATGCCGCCCATGTCGGCACGGCGCCGGCCACTGTCGCCCCCAGCCCGTCGGGGCGTGCGGCGGGGAAGGCGGGCGTGCAGGAGATCATCATGGCGAGACGGCCCGTCACGACGGCGATGACCACGGCTCCCGCCCCCGCGCCCCGATCGAGCAGGTCCCCGAGGGCGATCACTTGGATGACCAGCGTCAGGACGAGCACCACCACCCCGAAGGGGCCGATGTCCGATCGCCGTGCGATCTCCAGCGCCTGCGTGGCTGGACGCCCACTGCCGAGGGCGTCGGCGGTGTCGGCCAGGCCGTCGAGGTGCAGCGCCCGGGTGAGCCACGCGAGCATGCCGATGGCGAGCGCTCCGCCGAGGAGCCCGGGGGTGTCCGTCATCGTGACGAGGATCTGCGCGAGCACGCCGATGATGAGGGTCGGGACGATCATCACCGCAGGCCCGAGCAGCATGGCCGCGCGGGCCGACTCCCGGCCGACCGTTGCGGGGGGCGGCACGGGGATCCGCGTGAACGTCCCGATGGCCAGCCGCCAGCCGTCAGTGCGCACGGTCGGAGACCCCTGCGCTGTCGAACGTGGCCATCTCGCCGAGGGTGTTCGCGGCGGCAGCGAGCATGGGCAGGGCGAGCAGGGCGCCGGTGCCCTCGCCGAGTCGCAGATCCAGTCGCACGAGCGGTTCGAGGCCCAGGTGCGCGAGTGCTGCAGCCGAGGCGGGCTCGGTGGACAGGTGCCCGGCGGCCCACCAGGCGGAGCTGCCGGGTGCGATCCGCTCCGCCACGAGGCCTGCACTGCACGACACCACCCCGTCGAGGATCGCGGGCATGCCACGCTCCGCGGCGCGGGCAAGCAGGCCTGCGGTGACGGCAATGTCAGGGCTCCCGACGGTCGCGAGCAGGGCCTCGGGATCGTCCCGCGAATCCCGGCCCCTCTCGACCGCGAGGGCGACCGCGCGATGCTTGCGCGCCCAGGTCGCGTCATCAACGCCCGTTCCCCGACCCGTCACCTCGTCGGGGCTCGCACCGGTGATGAGCGACACGAGGGTGGCAGCGACCGTGGTGTTGCCGATCCCCATGTCGCCGGCGATGAGCACGTCGGCACCGGCCTCGATCTCCTCGTCAGCGATGGCGCGTCCGAGGGCGAGTGCCTCCCGGCATTCGGCGAGCGTCATCGCGTCCTCGCGATCGATCGATCCGGATCCCCGCCTGATGCGTCGGCGCACGACGTCGGGTGCTCGTCCGTCCAGATAGTCCTCAGGTGCGTCGACGCTGACATCGACGACCCGGACAGTGACCCCGAACTGGCGTGCCAGCACATTGGCCGCCGCGCCGCCGGCGATGAAGTTCGCGACCATCTGCGCCGTGACCTCGGTCGGATAGGCCGACGTCCCCGCCTGGCGGGCCACTCCGTGATCGCCGGCCAGGATTACCAGGCGCGGATGACAAAAGGGCTCGGGCGGGCAGTGGCCCTGCACGGCCGCGAGCCAGACGGAGGCAGCCTCGAGGCGGCCCAGGGCGCCCGCGGGCTTGGTGAGCGACGCCTGTCGCGCGAGTGCCTGCTGCGCGGCGGTGGCCGACGGAGGAGCCACCGCTCTCATGAGCGCCACCTGCTCTCCTTGATCGTCAGGGGCTGACCGGCCACCAGCAAGGTGGATGTGTCGCATACCTGCGCCACGGCCATGTTCAGGATTCCCAGCAGGTCTCGAAAGAGTCGCCCCGATGCCGTGCCGGGCACGACTCCCATGCCCACCTCGTTCGACACCAGGACGACGTCGGCGGAGCAGGAGTCCAGGGATTGGACGAGATCCTCGATGCGGCCGCGCGCGTCGTCGACGACCGACCCGTACTCGCCGTTGTCGATGCGCACCCATGCATCGATGTGGTCGAGCTGTGCTGTGAGCCACAGGGCCAGGCAGTCGACGAGCACGGCACCCTCCGCCGACCGCAGGGTGGCTGCGACATCGGTGGACTCCACGGTGGTCCAGTGGGCCGGGCGACGTGCCCGGTGCGCGCTGATCCGCAGCTGCCACTCCGGATCGTCGTCCCGCGAGCCGCCGGTGGCGACGTAGGTGACGGATGCCCGCTCGGCGAGAAGCCTCTCCGCGTAGGACGACTTTCCGGAGCGGGCTCCGCCGAGGATCAGGGTCCGGCGAGCACGGCCGTGGGTGTCGATGACGTCGAGGTCATCGGGGAGCTCGATGCCATGCGAGGCAAGCCGCGTGCGCAGCAGGTCGCTGGGCGGGTTGTGGTGGCTGAGGTGCGTGGCCAGCACTCGGGTCTGCGGACCGATGGCACCGTGTCCGCGCAGGGCGGCCACCTGCGCAGGCAGCGTGGCCAGGTCGAGGTGGCCGGTGCCGTGGTCGACGGTGTCGCCGAAGGTCGCATCCAGGAGCACGACGTCGAAGGCCTCCGAGGTGATGCCGCACGAGACCGGGTCGAACGGACCGGTGTCGGTCGCATAGAGCAGGCGACCGCCATCCATGGCCGTCACGGAGTAGAGCAGCGCTTCATCTGCGAGTGCATCACCGTTGCCGTGGCCGTGCTGCGCCGGCAGTGCCGTGGCGTGCAGCGTCCCGCGACGGGTGGCGAGTTCCAGAGGGGTGCCCGGATGGATGGGGTGGAGCTGCACCGGGTCATCCGGCCCGCACCAGTCCCGGCACAGATCTATCGCGGCCGGCGGTCCCCAGATGTGGAGCACGCGTTCCTGCTGTGTCCACGATCGGCTCAGCAGGAAGGCGGGGTGGAGGTGATCCGGATGGCCGTGCGTGATCAGGACGTGCTCGATGTCGGTGAGGTCCAGGCCCGGGGGCAGGTGCGGCATCGTCGGCCCTGCATCGATCAGCACGACGTCGTCGACCAGCGCGGCACTGGGGCGGCGCGAGCGACCGGCATCCCGTTCTGCCGTGCAGGAGGTGCATCGGCAGAACGGGTTGGGCCAGCCGTCGGCCGAGCCGGTGCCGAGCAGTGTCACGCGCATGTCATGCCCTGCTTGTGATGGTCGCGTGCGTCGGCGCGTGGGCGGGTGCAGGCGTCGCGGGCATGACGAACTGGGGCGCGGTTCCGAAGGCCGCCTTGCGCGCCATGCGTCGCAGCGCGAGGAGGATCGGCCGACCTGCCACCCAGATCAGGATGATCGTCAGAACGGCACGGGGAATGTCGTAGCCCAGTGAGGTGACGAGGCAGAACCGGATCCAGGCCAGCAGGTTCTCGGGCATCGACGCCCCGGCCGTGAAGGCGAGCTGCTCGGGAAGCGAGCCCAGGAACGGCCAGAACCACAGGTTCATCACGAACCCGTAGCCCACGCAGGCGACGGCGGCGTACGCCGAGAGCATGGCCAGCTCCCGCTTACCCGTCCATCGCTGCGGAAGCAGTCCGGCACCCAGTCCGACCCAGGCGGCGGCCAGCATCTGGAAGGGCAGCCAGGGACCCACGCCTCCGGTCACCAGGGCTGATGCGAAAAGGCTGATGGCCCCCAGGGCGAATCCGAATCCGGGGCCGAGGGCGCGGGCACCGAGGATGAGGACGACCCAGATCGGCTCCAGGCCGGCGGTGCCACCGCCGAGCGGCCGTAGGGCGGCGATGACCGCACTGAGCACGCCCAGCATCGCGATCGCCTTGGCGTCCATGCCGCCCTCGCTCACCTGGGCGAGCACCACGATGAGCAGGACGGGGACCACGACCGCGAAGAGCAGCGGTGCGTCCGTCGCGTGGGCCACCGCAGCGGAATCGGGAGCTGCGATGAGGGGCCACAGGAAGGACACCAGCCCGATGGCCGAGGCCAGCGCGATGGCTGCCTTGGAGGCGGGGCCCAGGGAGACGGCGGTCATCCGGCCGCCTCCGTCTCCTCGAGGGCGACCGCCACCTGGCGCACCGTCAGCCATGTCGAGGGCGCGAGGATCTTGGACACCTGCGGGGCGAACATGGGCGATGCCGTGACGACATGGGCGGTGGTGCCGTCCGCCACGATCTCGCCCTCGGCGAGGATGACCACGCGGTCGGCGATCTCGGCCACCAACTCCACGTCGTGGGTGGCGAGGACGATCGCGTGTCCGGCATCGGCGAGGTCGGTCAGCACGCGTGCGAGCCGCGCCTTGGTCGGATAGTCCAGGCCGCGAGTGGGCTCGTCCAGCAGCAGCAGCGGCGGGCGCGCGGCGAGGATGATGCACAGCACGAGCAGGAGCCGCTGGCCCTCGGAGAGGTCTCGGGGATGGATGCCGTCCTGGATCTCCGGGGCCATGAGCGCCAGCAGTGCGCGGGTGGTTCCCGCGTCGCAGCCGGCATCACGGTCGGACACCCGGCATTCCTCCGCGACGCTGGTCGCCTCCAGCAGGTCTGCCGGCTCCTGGGGCACCAGTCCCACCGAACGCAGGAGATCGGTCCCGGCAAGGTCGCGCGGGTTCCGCCCGTTGACGCGCACATCGCCGACCGGCTGCGGCCCGACGCCCACCAGGGTGTTGAGCAGGGTCGACTTCCCTGCGCCGTTTCGGCCCATGAGTGCGACGACCTCGCCCTCACCGACGCGCAGCGAGGCATGGCGCAGGGCCGGCGTGGTGCCGTAGCGCACCGTGAGGTCGTCCAGTCCGGCTCGCTCGGCGGGACTGTCCGCCACCGAGCGCAGTCGGGGCAGTTGTCCGACGAGCAGATCGCGCAGGGAGCCGGCTGCGCGTCGCGCATCGCGGACCGAGAGGGGCAGCGGCTGCCAGCCGGCGAGGCGCGCCAGCTCGACCACGGGAGGGGCGATGGGGGCCGTCCGCATCATCTCCTCGGGTGCTCCGAAGAGCACGGGCGCCCCGTCTCCGGGAACGAGGATCACCTGATCGGCGTACTGCAGGACCCGCTCGAGCCGGTGCTCCGCCATCACGACCGTCACTCCAAGGTCGTGCACCAGGCGCTGGAGGGCGGCGAGAACCTCCTCGGCTGCGCCGGGGTCGAGGGCGGAGGTGGGTTCATCCAGGACGAGCACCTTCGGATGCGCGGCGAGCACGGCACCGATGGCGACGCGCTGACGCTGACCACCGGAGAGCGATCGCAGGGCCCGGTTGCGGATGTCGGCAAGACCCAGCAGGTCGAGGGTCTCCTCGACCCGGCGCCGCATGACGTCAGCCGGCAGCCCGAGGCATTCCATGCCGTACGCGAGCTCGTCCTCCACGGTGTCCGTGACGAAGGCGCTCATCGGATCCTGGGGGACGACGCCGACCACGTCGGCCAGCTCCCGGGGCGGGTGCGTCGCCGTGTCGCGGCCGTCGACCAGGATCCGTCCGGTCAACGTCCCGCCGGTGAAGTGCGGAACGAGCCCGTTGATGGCGCGCAGCAGGGTCGTCTTTCCGCTCCCGGTGCGGCCGACCACCAGCACGAGTTCGCCCTCAGGGATGCGCAGGTCCACGTGCGAGAGGGTCGGGCGCTCCTGATCCGGGTAGGTCAGCGAGACGTCGTCGAAGATGATCATGCGGCCACCGCCTCGGGAACGTGCACGGGCTCGACGCGGGACGCCGACGGTGGCAGCGGCGGCGCTGCCCACGCGGGAATGGTCGAGACGCCGATGGCCACCAGGGCGATCCACGGCAGCTGGGGCCAGGCCGGCGGATCGAAAGCCGTCATCATGCCGGGGACGTCGAGGTAGGCCCCTGCCGAGAACAACGCCGCGGTCACGATGCCTGCTGCGCTGACGAGCCACTCGGGCCCTCGCCAGGGATCGGGGCGGTAGCGGGTGCGGACCCGGGAGCGACCCGCCAGGGCGAGGGCGCCGACGGTCGCCACTGTGCCCAGGACGAGAAGGGGCAGCCCGAGCAGCGCGGGTGAACCGGTGGACACCAGGCCGTAGATGCCGATGCAGGCAGCCACAAGTCCGCCCAGCAGCAGCGCTGCGGCCGCCCGACGCTGCGCCGGAGGCTGCGTCCCGCGTCGTCCGTAGCCGCGGGAGTCCATCGCTGCGGCGAGGGTGACGGACCTCTCGAGGGCTCCCTCCAGGACGGGAATCGCGGACCCGGCGATGGCCCGGATGCCGGTGGTGCGTCGGCCTCTCAGGCGCCGGGCGTTGCGCAGCCGCTCCACGTCGGACACCAGTTGAGGCGTGAACGTCAGGGCCACCACCACGCTGACCCCGAGTTCATACAGGGCAGCGGGCACGGACTTGAGCAGACGTGTCGGCGACGCCAGCGAGTTCGCCGCACCGATGCAGATGAGGATCGTGGCGAGGCGCAGGCCGTCGAACAGGGCCATGAGGAGGGATTCGAGGGTGACGTCGCCACCGAGGCGCACCCCGGCGAGCCAGACCGGCAGCTGCAGCCCCGGGAGGTCGAGCAGGGTGGTCGTGCCGACCGCGGCTCCGAACAGCACCTGGACGGCCACGCGCACGACGATGACGAGTACGCCGAGGCGGAGGAAGAAGGAGAACGACCGGCCCCACGGCTCCTCGGGTCGCCGGGCATGGACGACGAGGGCCGCGGATCCGATGAGCAGGAGCAGGAGAAGAGGATTGGTGGTGCGGCTGGCTGCGGCGGCCATGCCCAGGGCCCAGACCCACCATGCTCCCGGGTGCAGCCAGCGAGGGTCACGCATGGGGTGTCGCCCTCTCGCGCCGGCGCCGCACGGCGAAGGCCACCGCGGCGGCGGCGCCGAGACCGACGAGAACGGCGAGGGTGGTCAGGGGAGTCCCCGATCCGGAGGAGGGCGCCGTGCCGTCGGAGGCGTCGCCGGCCTGGGCGACCGCATCGACCTCCGCCTGCACAGTGGACGAGTCCGCATCGGACGCGGACGATCCCTCGCCGGTCAAGGCGGCCATCACCGCGACGTCGTCCTCCGCGAGGACTGGCGCGCACTCGTCGGCGGGGTAGCCGCCGAGCCCGCAGACCAGCCCATCTTGTGTCCGCACGGTCAGGACGCTGCGCAGGATGTCGTACCCCGTGGCGTCCTCCGGCGCCCGGACGCATGTCCGCACCGGGGCGATCGGGACCTCTCCGCTGGGCGCGATGGCGGGATCACCGGGGTCGACGACGAGGGCGACGCGCTTGAGTCCCGGCTCCGGAGCCACGCCGGCACAGATAGCCTCGAAGTCCGGTGCATCGCGGGGGGCTGCGTCCGGACCACCGGTCACGGCGCTCACCGCGAAGCTCCAGCCGTCGACGGATCCGTCGACGGGCAGGGCGTAGGCCGGGCCAACGCTCGCGAACGTCCATCCGGTGTCCTGCCCCTGCCAGTACGTCCAGAAGCGGTAGGACGCGGCGACAGCGGGGGTGGGCAGCAGCGTGCCGACAGCGCCGCATGCGATGAGCGTCGCCAGGGCAAGGCTCATGCGCGTGCGCATCGATCTCCCCGGGATCGATCTGCGCCTGCTCATGGTGCTGCTGTCCGCCACGGTCGTCCCTACCGGGTGATGCTCGAGGTGAGGGTCGAGACCAGGTTCACGCCGCCGAAGTCCGTGGGCTTGCTGCCCGTCGCCTTGGCCACGAGCAGGAACAGCCCGAGGTCTCCGGG
>DMPC01000042.1 GCA_003456155.1 Actinomycetota bacterium
GGCGAACCGGTGCCCAATCCGAGTCGGATGATCCACGGACTTCGCTCACTGCCGGTGCAGGTGGACAGTCGCGTTCCGGCATGAAGTCAGGCATCCGCTGGACTCCGATTGCACTTCTGGAGACCACGAACCTTCTTTCGGGGATGTCCAACGGCGTCGTCACGATCGCGATCCCATGGCTTGTGCTCCAGCGCACCGGATCGGTCGCAGCAGCGGGTCTCGTGGCCGCGCTCTCGGCGCTGCCGGGCATTGTCGCGAGCCCGTTTGCCGGTTGGGCCGTCGATCACTTCGGCCGCCGGATCGTCAGCATCGTCTCTGACATCCTGTCGGCGATCTCCGTGGCGGCGATCCCGCTCGTCGCCATGGTGACTGACCTCAACATCGCCATCATTCTGGCGCTCGCGATGCTCGGCGCGGTCTTCGATCCGGCGGGCTACACCGCGCGCCGCGCACTCATCCCCGACGTCGCCCAGGCGAGTGGCATGGAGGTCACGCGCCTCAACGGGCTGCACGAAGGCATCTTCGGCATCGGCTGGATCGTCGGCCCCCTCGCCGGCTCGCTGCTCATCGCCACGCTCGGCGACACGGCAGCCTTCTGGGCACCGTTCGGTGCGTTCGTGCTCGCGGCCATCCTCATCTCACTGCTTCGCGTCACGGATGCCGGGCAGATCGCGAAGGCCGAACGAGAGCAGGCGGGCATAGAGCCACTCAGCGCGTGGCAGAACGCGGCCTTGGGGGCGCGGTTGCTGTGGCGCGATCGCACCCTGCGCGCCGTCACCATCGCGGTCATGGTGCTCGCTGCGATCTACCTGCCGACCGAGACGGTGCTCCTCCCGGCGTACTTCACCGAACTCGACTCTCCTGAGATGCTCGGCTTCATCCTCGCTGCGCTCTCCGCCGGAGCCATGATCGGCTCCTTCTCCTATGGCTGGCTGAATCAGAGGATGAGTCGGCGCATGATCGTCTACGCCGCTCTCTTCGGTTCTGCGCTGACCTACATCCCGATGGCGCTGCTACCCCCTATCGGTGTCTTCATCACCTTCGCCTTCCTCTGCGGTCTCAGTTGGGGCCCCATGCAGCCGCTGCTCACCACGATCGTGCAGCTGCGCATCGATCCTGATGCACAGGGGCGCGTGTTCGGCATCCAGACAGCGACCTTCTACGTCGCCCCGCCCGCGGCGATGTTCCTCGCAGGCGTGCTGGCCGAGAGCTACGGCGTCAGGCCCGTGCTCCTAGGTATCGCCGGGCTGCTGGTGATCACTGCCCTTGCTGTCTTGCGGGTCAAGAGCCTGCGCGATATCGATTCCCCTGGGTCTCGGGGAAGCTCCGCCTGAGCGAGTCATCACTGTCGCCGAGGGCGGGCACACACCACACGTACAGAGGTGCGACCGAACCGGGGATCACCATCTTCCACTAAGCCCGCGACCACAGTTCCACCTCCTCCAGCACAGATGTCGCGTATTCGAGTCCCGTCACTCACCCCGAGAGACCTCTCGACTATCGGGGGGTCTTCTTCCTTCTCAACCTCCGTGGCCCATGAGACTCGTGCGAGCGGCTCTGAGAGCAGCACTCACCGAGGAGCGCTGATCCCAGAGGCCGGGTCACGAGTAGGACTGCACGTCCGGCATGCAGCAGGTCACATCATCAACGAGCCGGAAGTAGTCCCCTGCATCAAGACAGGCCACCGGAGGACTAATCAAAGAAGCCGGGTGACGTCACCCAATCGCTCACCCAGGAATGGGCGTGGAGGCGGCGCTCACACGTCCAGCCGCCTCGCCCATCGTTCGGCCACCAGGCGTAACTCGGCCGGTACCCCTCCCGGCATGGAGCATCGTGGGATGGACGGCTATATGCCTGGAACCAGACTGGTGGCGCTTGACTGGCAAGCTCTGTTGTTTGTCCTCGCGTGATGGTGACGATGTAGGTCTTCGTGGTCGTGTCGACGGCCGTCACCACAGTCGTGATCGTGTTCGAACCCACCGACAGGCTTATCGGACCACTGGCCTGACCCGAGGTCACCGTCGACCCATTCACCGTGATCGACGCGCCAGCATCCGATGCCGTCGGTGTCACGGTCACACTCGACACAGCATCCGCAACACTCGCCGAGTAGGACGTCGTCGCCGACGCGAATCCTGGAGACAACGATCCTGAACTCAACGACAGATTCGTCAGGTCAGCATCAGACGACGCAGGGGCAGCACGTGTCACTGTGATGGTGTAGGTCTTCGTCGTCGTTGTGTCCGTCGCCGTCACCAGGGTCGTGATGGTGTTTGTACCGACTGACAAGCTGATCGCGCTGCTGGCCTGACCCGAGGTCACCGGGTTCCCATTCACTCTGATCGACGCACCAGCATCCGATGCTGTCGGCGTCACCGTCACACTCGACGTACCATTCGCAACACTCGCCGTGTACGAGGTCGTTCCCGAAGCGAATCCGGGGGACAACGACCCAGGGCTCAACGCCAGGTTCGTCAAGTTCGCATCCGATGAAGACGCCGCTGTGTACGTGATTGCGACGCTTCCTGTACCGGCGGTCGCGTTTGGGCTTGCTGAAGCTATCGTCCACCCGGCCTCGACGAA
>DMPC01000028.1:0-582 GCA_003456155.1 Actinomycetota bacterium
TCGAGGCGACCGTCCGACTCGCGAGGGATGTGCTCGCCGAGTTCGGTGATGAGCAGCCCCGGCAACTGGGTCCGTCGCAGCTCGAGGTGGCCGTGCTCGATCGAACGCGCCCACGGCGCACCTTCGTGCGTTTCGACAGCGGGCGGCTCGCGACTCTCCTCGCCGAGTGAGGCCAGGCGACCTGTCGCCCGCCCCTGGCCCGGTCGACGAGTGGCATCGGCGCTGACCGCCTAACGTAGGAGCATGGACCGCAGGATCTTCGGGATCGAGACCGAGTACGGAGTCACCTGCACGTTCAACGGCCAGCGCCGACTCAGCCCCGATGAGGTGGCCCGGTACCTCTTCCGCCGCGTCGTCGCCTGGGGTCGCTCCAGCAACGTGTTCCTGACGAACGGATCCCGGCTGTACCTCGACGTGGGGAGCCATCCCGAGTACGCAACGGCCGAGTGCGACAGCCTGCCCCAGCTCATCGCCCATGATCGCGCGGGGGAGCGCATCCTCGAGGGCCTCGTCGAGGAGGCGCAGGAGCGCCTCGCCACCGATGGCATCAAGGGTGACATCTACCTGTTCAAGAACAACACC
>DMPC01000028.1:758-3420 GCA_003456155.1 Actinomycetota bacterium
TCAAGAACAACACCGACTCCGCGGGGAACTCCTACGGATGTCATGAGAACTACCTCGTGGAGCGCGAGGGTGAGTTCACCCGCCTCGCTGATCGGTTCATCCCCTTCCTGATCTCCCGGCAGCTCATCGCCGGGGCCGGCAAGGTGCTCCAGACTCCTCGAGGGGCCGTCTACTGCCTGAGCCAGCGCGCCGATCACATGTGGGAGGGCCTGTCAAGTGCCACCACTCGCTCCAGGCCCATCATCAACACCCGGGACGAGCCGCACGCCGATGCTGATCGCTATCGCCGCCTGCACGTGATCGTCGGCGACAGCAACATGAGCGAGACCACGACGCTGCTCAAGGTCGGCTCAGCAGATCTGGTCCTTCGGATGCTCGAGGCGGGAGTCGTCATGCGGGACATGTCCCTCGAGAACCCCATTCGCGCCATTCGCGAGATGAGCCACGACATCACCGGAAAGCGGCCCGTCAGACTCACCACGGGCCGGGAGCTGTCGGCACTCGAGATGCAGATCGAGTTCTTCGACAAGGCCCAGGACTTCGCTGACCGACGCGGACTCATCGACGAGCCGACGGGGACCGTGCGGCGAGTGCTCGAACTGTGGGGGAGGGTCCTCTCTGCCGTCGAGAAGGAGGACTCGTCACTCATCGACCGGGAGATCGACTGGGCCATCAAGCAGCGGCTGCTGGAGCGGTACATGGAGCGCCACGACCTGGACCTCCAATCGCCCCGCATCGGCCAGCTCGACCTCGCCTATCACGACATCGATCGTGGCCGAGGCCTCTACAACCTCCTGGAGAGGTCGGGGCTCGTCGAGAGAGTGATCACCGATCTGCAGGTCTTCGAGGCCAAGGGTGTGCCTCCCCAGACCACCCGAGCCAAGCTGCGCGGCGACTTCGTGCGGCGGGCGCAGGAGCGTCACCGCGACTACACCGTCGACTGGGTGCACCTGAAGCTGAACGATCAGGCTCAGCGCACCGTCCTGTGCAAGGACCCCTTCGCTGCCACGGATGAGCGTGTCGAGCGTCTCATCGCCAGCATGTGATCGGTCGGCGCACTAGGCTCGAAGCATGTCCTCTCGCCGTCTGCTCACCGTCATCGTCGGTCTTGCCGCCTCCACCTCATTGGTCCTTTCCGGCTGCGGCCAGCAGACCGACGAGCGCACTTCCACCGACAGCGCAGAGGCGACGGAAGCACCAGTCGAAGCACCCATGGAGGAGGCCGAGCCCCCCGCCGATGCAGCCGCACCAGTGGATGCGCCGTTCGTCACGATGGACTGCGTGAGCCTGCAGGCCATGCCGGTCGATGCGCCCCCCGCTGACGCCGCGACCGTGGAGGCCGCGTCCGCCATCTTCCAGCCGAACGGTGCGCCGGCGATCACGATCGCGACGGGTGCCGCTCCGGCGACAGCTCTGGGCATCGCCGACATCCGGGAGGGTGACGGAGCCGAGGTCCAGCCCGGCGACACCGTGACCGTCAACTACTGCGGCGTCGGCTATGGCGGCCTCACCGTCTTCGACTCGTCATGGTCCCGTGGCGAGCCGATCTCGTTCCCCCTCGCCAACCTGATCCCCGGCTGGCAGGAGGGCATCCCCGGCATGAAGGTCGGCGGTCAGCGCCTGCTCGTCATCCCGGGAGCCTTGGGTTACGGAGAGAACGGTGCGCCGGGGATCGCCCCGAACGAGACCCTCGTCTTCGTGATCGAGCTGCTCGACACCGCATCCTGACCCGACCCCATCCCGGGTGCGAACCTCGCACCCCCAGCCCCGTCGCGAGAGGAGAGCACGATCATGGAGAAGCCGGAGATCGACTTCATCGAGGGGCCCGCGCCGCTCGAGCTCGTCATCACCGACCTCATCGTCGGCGACGGTGCGGAGGCCGTGGCAGGGGGCCAGGTCGAGGTGCACTACGTGGGCGTCGACTTCGAGAACGGTGAGCAGTTCGACGCCTCCTGGGACCGTGGCAGCACGATCACCTTCCCGCTCAACGGCCTCATCGCCGGCTGGCAGGAGGGGATCCCCGGCATGCGTGTCGGCGGTCGTCGGCAGCTCGTGATTCCTCCGGCGATGGCCTACGGCGAGGCCGGGTCCGGCCATCGGCTTGCCGGACGCACGCTCGTCTTCGTGATCGACCTGATCGGCGTCGGCTAGCCCATCCGCCCGTGACCGAGCGCACCGATCGCACCGAGCGGCTTCTCAATCTTGTCTTCGCCCTCATGGCGAGTCCGCGCGCCGTCCCGCGAGCGGTGATCCGCAGCGAGGTTCCCGGCTATGCCGATGCGGCGTCGGATGCCGCGTTCGAGCGCATGTTCGAGCGTGACAAGGATGAGCTGCGTTCGATGGGTGTTCCGGTCGAGACAGTCATCGACGATTTCGGGGATGTCCTTGGCTACCGCATCCCTCGCGACGACTACGCGATGGAGCCCATCGATCTGACGATTGAGGAGCGCAGCGCTCTCGCCGTGGCGGCCCAGATCTGGGGTAGGGCAGCCATGGCGCCGCTGGCGGGCACGGCACTGCGCAAGCTGGAGGCCATCGGTGGCGACGCGGAGGCGTGGCTGCCCGCAACACTGCGGGGCGAGGTGCACCTGGGATCCAGCGAGGCCGCACTCCTGCCCCTGATGCAGGCCATCAGGACGAAGAGGATCGTGACGTTCGACTA
>DMPC01000184.1:0-5631 GCA_003456155.1 Actinomycetota bacterium
GGCATCGACGTCGACAACGTCACGCACGTCGTGAACTACGAGTGCCCCGAGGACGAGAAGACGTACCTGCACCGCATTGGGCGCACAGGCCGCGCCGGCAACTCGGGAACGGCCGTGACCTTCGTCGACTGGGAGGACATCGCCCGCTGGCAGATGATCGACCGGGCGCTCAAGCTGCCGTTCAAGGACCCCATCGAGACGTACTCCACCAGCGATCACGTCTACACAGGCCTGAACATCCCCGCCGGCACCAAGGGCATGCTGCCCAAGGCCTCGCGCACCCGGGAGGGGCTCGCCGCAGAGGCCGTCGAGGATCTCGGCGAGACCGGCAAGAAGCACAAGGACTCCGGATCCCGTTCGCGTGACGACCGAGGCGGTCGCGGCAGCGGGCGTGGCGGCTCGTCGGGCAAGAGCGATCGTCCGTCCAAGCCCAAGGGCGACCGGGCATCGGGGTCGAAGGGCGACCGGGCATCGGGGTCGAAGGGCGACCGGGCATCCGAGCCGAAGGGCGACCGGGCATCCGGATCCCAGACGTCCGGAGATGCGGATTCACCGCAGAAGCGACGGCAGCGCCGGCGGACACGCGGCGGAACTGCGGTCACTCCTGCGGAGTAGTCGCCTCGATCTCCTTCGCAAGGGTTCGATACTCCCGCGCACCGCGTGAGGTACCCGCCGTGGCGAGGATGCTCCGCCCGGCCGCCGGAGCCTCGGCGAAGCGGATGGACCTGCTGATCGGCGAGAACACCCGCACCCCATACCGGGGCCCGAGATCGGCCAGAACCGCACGGGCGTGCACCGTTCGCCCGTCGTAGAGGGTGGGCACGACCCCGGCGATGCGCAGCTGCGGATTGGTCAGTCGCTGGACGTCCGCGATCGTCTCCATCAGCTGACCAACCCCGCGATGCGAGAGCGTCTCGCACTGCAACGGGATGATCACCTCATCGGCGGCCGTGAGCGCGTTGATGGTGATGATTCCGAGCGAGGGAGAGCAGTCCAGCAGGATCCAGTCGTAGGAGTCGCGCACCGGGGCCAGGGCCTCGCGGACCACGAACTCCCGGCCCTGGACGAGTGCCAGGGCCCGGTCGGCCCCGGCAAGGTCGATCGCCGCAGGCAGCAGATCCAGGCCGTCCGGAGTCACCGCGATGAGATCGGTCACCGGGATCGTCGGAGTGCGGGTCAGGAAGGCCAGGGCGCCCGTGCGGTCGAGATCCTCCGGATCAAGCCCCAGCGAGAACGTCGCGCAGGCCTGGGCATCGAGATCCACGATGAGCACGCGGTGCCCGCGCTCGACCAGGGCGGCACCGACATTGACGACGGTCGTCGTCTTGGCCACGCCGCCCTTCTGGTTGGCGATCGCGAGGATCCGAGCCATCGCCCGACGATAGGCCTACGCTGGTTTGACGCGCTGCTCAGGGGGGTATGACATCGATGTGTCGAACGCGACGATGAGGACTGCCGACTGGACCCTGCCGGAGGACCTCACGGCCGGGGCCTTCGCACGCCGCTGCGTCCGGGAGTTCCTGAGTGCTCCCGAGACCCCCCGGGCACCCCAGACAGACGCCCTGGTGGACTCCGCCGAACTGGTGGCATCGGAGCTGGCGGTGAACGCCGTCCGCTACGGACGCCCCCCGGCGACCCTGGCGCTGCGTCGCCTGCCCGACAGGCTGCGCCTGGAGGTGACGAACGCTCCCGGATCCGGCGAGCCCGCCCTCGGGACCCTCGACGGCGACGCACCCGGAGGTCGCGGACTCGTGATCGTGAGTCGGGCCACGACCGACTGGGGTTGGCAGCGCGACGACCTGGGGCGGATCACCGTCTGGGCCGAGTTCTCGGCTGAGGTCTCCCCCTAACCACCCGACTCAGTCGAGCAGACTCCATCCCCGGAGCACCTCGACCAGGCCCGGGCTGGTGTCGAGAGCGGCGAGCTCCTCCGGGGCGAACCAGCCCACATCCCGAGCGTCGTCACCGGCCCGAGGCCGACCGGCGCCCCCCACGACCATCAGGTAGTCATCGATCACGTAGATGCTGCCGTCCGGCGCATCCCGTCGGATGGCGCCGACATGACGGATCACCTCTCCCGACAGGCCCGTCTCCTCCAGCAGTTCCCGACACACGGCGTCCGTCAACTCCTCGCCCGGCTCCACCCGACCCCCCGGCAGCGACCACTGCCCCTGCGCCGGCGGGTTGGCGCGCTGGATGAGCAGCAGGCGCCCGTCGGCATCGAAGACGACGGCACCCACGCAGGGCACCTCGCACACCGGCTCCTGCGAATCGGTCATCCGCGGATCTTGTAGTCCTCGAGCAGGCGCCGGGCGATGATCATCCGCTGGATGTCCGCGGTGCCCTCGCCGATGAGCAGCATGGGAGCCTCGCGGTAGAGCCGCTCGATCTCGTACTCCTTGGAGTAGCCGTAGCCGCCGTGGATCCGGAAGGAGTCCTCGACGACCTCCTTGCAGTACTCGCTGGCAAGGTACTTGGCCATGCCGGCTTCCATGTCGTTTCGCTCGCCGGAGTCCTTCTTGCGGGCGGCCATGACCATCATCTGGTGGGACGCCTCGACCTTGACCGCCATGTCCGCGAGTCGGAAGGAGACGGCCTGGTGGTCGGCAATCGCCTTGCCGAACGTGACGCGCTGCTGCGCGTAAGCGACGCCGAGCTCGAAGGCCCGGATGGCCAAGCCGCAGGCCCGGGCTGCGACGTTCACGCGACCGACCTCGACTCCGTCCATCATCTGGTAGAAGCCCTTGCCGGGTTCACCGCCCAGGATGTCCGTGCCGGGCAGGCGCAGGTTGTCCATCACCAGCTCGGTGGTGTCGACGCCCTTGTAGCCCATCTTCTCGATCTTGCCGGGGATGGTGAGGCCGGGGCGCACCTCGCCGAAGCCGGTGGGCTTCTCGATGAGGAAGGTCGTCATCTTCTTGTAGACGCTCGCGTCCTCGGGGGCCTCACCGGGAGTCAGGACCAGCACCGCGACGAGCGTCGATGACCCGCCGTTGGTGAGCCACATCTTCTGGCCGTTCAGGACATAGTCATCACCGTCACGGACCGCCTTGCTCGTGATCGCGGCGACGTCCGATCCGCAGCCGGGCTCGGACATGCTGAACGCGCCCCGCACCTCACCCGTGGCCATGCGCGGGAGGTACTTCGCCTTCTGCTCCTCCGTGCCGTGCTGGACGAGCATGTAGGAGACGATGAAGTGTGTGTTGATGACGCCGGACACGGGCATCCACCCGCGGGCGATCTCCTCGACCACGAGCGAGTACGTGAGCAGTGACTCCCCCAGGCCGCCGTACTCCTCGGGGATCATCAGCCCGAAGACACCCATCTCCTTCAGGCCGTCGACGATGGCCTGCGGGTACTCGTCCGCATGCTCGAGTTCGTTGGCCACCGGGATGATCTCGTTCTCGACGAAGTCATGGACGGCCTCGACGATCGCCTGCTGCTCCTCGGTCAGTCCCTCGGTCTGGGCGAGTCGTGCCATGTCTAGGCCTCCGGCTTCTGGAACGTCTGCGTGCGGGACATGCCGGCGGCGCGCCCCTTGGATGCGACCACGAGGGCCATCTTGCGACTGGCTTCATCGATCATCTCGTCACCGAGCATGACTGCACCCTTGGCGCCGCCCTCGGCCGACGTGTAGTAGTCGTAGGCATCAAGGATCAGCTCGGCATGGTCGTAGTCATCCTGCTTGGGGCTGAAGACCTCGTTCGCCGCGGCGATCTGATCCGGATGCAGAACCCACTTGCCATCGAACCCCAGCGCAGCGGAGCGGCCCGCGACCCGGTTGTAGCCCTCGATGTCCTTGATCGCCAGGTACGGCCCATCGATGGCCTGCTTGTCATACGCCCGAGCCGCCATCAGGATCCGCATCAGGATGTAGTGGTACGCATCCCCCGTGTCATAGCCCGGCGGCTGCTCCCCCACCACCAGCGACTTCATGTTGATGCTCGCCATGAAATCGGCAGGGCCGAAGATGATCGTCTCCACCCGAGGACTCGCCTGCGCGATCGCATCGACGTTGATCAGCCCCAGAGCGTTCTCGATCTGCGCCTCGATGCCGATCCGCCCGACCTCCAACCCGTTGGACTTCTCGATCTGCGTCAGCAGCAGATCCAGCGCCACCACCTGGTCAGCCGTCTGGACCTTCGGCAGCATGATGCAGTCGAGGTTCGCCCCCGCCCCCTCGACCACCTCGACCACGTCGGCGTACGTCCACTGAGTCGTCCAGTCATTGACCCGAACCACCCGAGTCTTGCCCTCGTAGCCACCCTCATTGAGCGCGGCCACGATGTTCTTGCGCGCATCAGGCTTCGCGATCGGAGCCACGGCATCCTCGATGTCCATGAACACCTGATCAGCCGGCAGACCCTTCGCCTTCTCCAGCATCTTCGGACTCGAGCCGGGAACAGCGAGGTTGGAACGACGTGCGCGCTGCGGGGCCATGGTTCTCCTGTTCGATTCGGTCAGGTCGTACGTTCGGGCGGATACGGGAGATCAGGGGGATGCGGGCTCAAGCTGCTTGCTGGCACGGACCACCTCGAGCACGCGGGTCATCACGGTCGTCAGGTCGTAGTCCTTCGGGGTGAACACGGCGGAGATCCCCTGGCGCAGGAGGACCTCGGCGTCCTGATCGGGGATGATGCCGCCGAGGATCACCGGAACCTCGTCGAGGCCGGCGGCACGCAGGCCCTCGACGATGTCGGGGACGATCTGAAGGTGGGATCCGGACAGGATCGACAGCCCGACGCAGTCGACGTCCTCCTGCACCGCCGCCGAGACGATCTGCTCGGGAGTGAGCCTGATCCCCTGGTAGACGACCTCGAAGCCCGCATCGCGCGCAGCGACCGCCACCTGCTCGGCGCCGTTGGAGTGTCCATCGAGGCCGGGCTTCGCCACGAGCATCCGCAGTCGGTGGCCCAGCTCCTGCCCGGTGGCAGCCACCGCTGCGCGGAGCTCAGTGAGACCGACCCGGTCACCCGCGCCGACCGAACCGGTGACACCGGTGGGCGCGCGGTACTCCCCGAAGACAGAGCGCAGAGCGCCCGCCCATTCTCCGGTGGTGACACCCGCGCGAGCGCACTCCAGCGACGCTTCCATCAGGTTCACTTCGCTGGCTGCATCGCGCAGGAGTCGCTCGAGGGCGGCATCCACGGCAAGCGGGTCACGCTGGGCCCGCCACTCGTCGAGGGCGATGATCGCGCGCTCCTCGACCACGGCGTCGACCCGCTGGATGGCGCTGTCGAGATCGGCCGTGAGGGGACTGGGCTCGGAGGTCGTGTAGGCGTTGACGCCGACGATGACCTCCTCGCCCGACTCCACCCGGCGGCGGCGGTCGGCGTGCGAGGAGACGAGCGCGCTCTTGAGGTATCCGGACTCGACGGCGGCAACGGCCCCGCCCATCTGCTCGATGCGCGACATCTCCGCTCGTGCTTCCGCGACCATCTCGTCGACCTTCGCCTCGATGACATGCGAGCCATCGAAGATGTCCTCGTGCTCCAGCAGGTCGGTCTCGAGTGCAAGCACCTGCTGCATGCGCAGACTCCACTGCTGGTCCCAGGGTCGGGGCAGGCCGAGGGCCTCGTTCCAGGCGGGCAGTTGGACCGCGCGGGCCCGGGCGTTCTTCGACAGCGTCAC
>DMPC01000184.1:5834-6297 GCA_003456155.1 Actinomycetota bacterium
ATCCGCTGGACGTTGTTCTCCGGCTGGGCCTCTGTCAGGCCAAGGGAGTTCACCTGGACGCCGAAGCGGAATCGCCTCGCCTTCTCGTCGGTGATGCCGTAGCGCTCGAGCGTGATGTCGTCCCAGAGACGGACGAAGGCGCGCATCTTGCACATCTCCTCGATGAAGCGGACACCGGCATTCACGAAGAACGAGATGCGGGCCACGACCTCCGTCATCTCCTCGGCCGTCACCTGACCGGAATCCCGGACTGCGTCGAGGACGGCGATGGCCGTGGAGAGCGAGAAGGCGATCTCCTGGACGGGAGTCGCTCCCGCCTCCTGCAGGTGGTACGAGCAGATGTTGATCGGATTCCACTTGGGCGTGTGATGCACGCTCCACGCGATCATGTCGGTGATGAGCCGCATGGAGGGTGCCGGGGGGAACACGTAGGTCCCTCGCGACAGGTACTCCTTGATGATGT
>DMPC01000184.1:6467-25603 GCA_003456155.1 Actinomycetota bacterium
TCCTTGATGATGTCGTTCTGCGTCGTGCCGGTCAGCAGGGCGCGATCGGCTCCCTGTTCATCGGCGACCGACACGTACAGGGCGAACAGCCACATGGCCGTGGCATTGATCGTCATCGACGTGTTCATCTGGTCGAGCGGGATGCCCGCCAGCAGCTGCCGCATCGACCCGAGGTCGGTGATCGGGACCCCGACCTTGCCGACCTCGCCGCGGGCGAGCGGGGAGTCGGGGTCGTAGCCCGTCTGGGTCGGCAGGTCGAACGCGATCGACAGGCCCGTCTGGCCCTTCTCGAGGTTGCGCCGATAGAGCTCGTTGGACTCCCGGGCCGATGAGTGACCGGCATACGTGCGCATGACCCACGGCTTGCTCCGTTGGCGCATGGCCCAGGCTCCCTGCTCTGCTCGGTCCGCGTAAGGACCTAGTTGGAACGCTTCGAGATCTCCTCGGTCAGCTGCGGGACGACGGCGAAGAGGTCACCCACCACGCCGTAGTCCGCGAGCTCGAAGATCGGCGCCTCGGCATCCTTGTTGACCACGACGATGGTCTTCGAGGTCTGCATGCCGGCGCGATGCTGAATCGCGCCGGAGATGCCGTTCGCGATGTAGAGCTGCGGGGAGACCGTCTTGCCGGTCTGGCCCACCTGGTACTGATGGGGGTACCAGCCGGCGTCGGTGGCCGCGCGGGACGCACCGACCGCAGCGCCGAGGGAGTCCGCGAGCGACTCGATCACGGCGAAGCCCTCGGCGGAACCCACGCCGCGACCTCCGGAGACGACGACCTGCGCCTCGGTCAGCTCCGGGCGACCGCCCTTCACGGCGGCCGTGTGGCCGGTGATGGTGGCCTTCCGCGCGACGTCGGAGAGCGCGACGGAGACCTCCTCGCGTGCCGGGGTCGCGGGTGAGGCCTCGGGGGCGATCGCGTTGCCCCGCACGGTGATCACGGGAACGCCATGGGTGACCGTGGAGTGCACGATGGTGGAGCCGCCGAAGACGCTCTGGGTGGCGACGACGCGGTCGCCGTCGAGCACCACATCGACGGCGTCGGTGATGATGCCGGCGCCGGCCTTGATCGCCAGGCGGGCTGCCGCCTCCTTGCCGTCGGCCGTGGAGGGCACGAGGACGGCCACCGGGGCCGCCTGGGCCACCAGCTGGGCCAGCACCTCCGCGGCCGGCGCCACCGGATGGCTGGCCAGCGACTCGTCGCCGGCCACGTACACCTTGGTCGCCCCGAACTCGCCGAGTGTCGCCACGGCGGCATCGCTGATGCCCGGGCCGACCCACACTGCGGCGGGCTCACCGAGACGGCGGGCCGCGGTGAGCAGCTCCGTCGTGGACTTCTTCACCGTGCCGTCGACCGCATCGACCAGGACCAGAACCTCACCCATCACGCTCTCCACTCGTTCGAAAGGACATTCACGACCAGACGCCGCAGGTGCGGCTCAGATGAACTTCTGCGTGGCCAGGAACTCGGCCACCTTGACGCCGCCGTCACCCTCGTCAGAAACGATCGTGCCCGCGGCCTTCGGAGGACGCGCGGCGAAGTCGTTCACCGCGCTCCAGGCGGCCGCAGCTCCCACGACTGCGGGGTCGAGGCCCAGATCAGCCACGCTCAGCGTCTCGACCGGCTTCTTCTTCGCCGCCATGATCCCCTTGAACGAGGGGTAGCGAGGCTCGTTGATCTTCTCCACGACGCTCACCACCGCAGGCAGGGCAGCGGTGACCGTGGCGAAGCCGCTCTCGGTCAGCCGCTCGACGGTGACGTCGGCACCGGCCACGGCGACCTTCTGGGCGAAGGTGAGCTGCGCCCACCCCAGTCGCTCGGCCACCATCGCGGGAACCACGCTCATACGTGCATCGGTCGACTCCGAGCCGAAGAGCACCAGGTCGAAGCCGCGCCCCTCGATCGCCTTGGCGATGACAGCGCTCGTGGCGACGGCGTCCGAGCCGCCCAGGGCATCGTCGACGACGTGGACGCCGGCGTCGGCACCCATGCTCAGGGCCTTCCGCACGGTCTCCGAGGCGCGGTCGGGACCCATGGAGATCACCACCACCTCGCCGCCGTGCGCCTCGATGAGCTGCAGGGCCTCCTCCACGGCGTACTCGTCGAGCTCGTTCATGACGCCGTCGGCCGATTCGCGATCCAGGCGGGAGTCCGCGTCACGCAGCTTCTTCTCCGCCCAGGTGTCCGGAACCTGCTTCACGCACACGGCGATCTTCATGGGACTCTCCTCATCGGTGCCGACTCGACAGTGGTGACGCCCCGGGGGCGACGTCCGCAGATTGTATCCAATCCTTCGATCATGCGCTGACCGAGGGAACCGGGCACATTCTTGCTCATCCGACTATATGGTGTCCAAGTATTTTGCGAAAGACGGACGGACAGGTCGGGCCCACCCCGACTCGTGAGGAGACGACGATGGCGCGCACGTACGAGACCCTCCGCTACGAGGTCGAGAGCGGCATCCTCACCCTGTGGCTGGATCGTCCCGACCAGCTCAACGCCTTCACCGTGACCATGGCCGAGGAGCTCGTGCACGCGTTCGAGCGAGCCAGCGCGGACGACGACGTTGCCGCGGTCGTGGTCACCGGCAGCGGCCGGGCCTTCTGCGCCGGCATGGACCTGTCGTCCGACGGCAACGTCTTCGGGCTCGACGAGAACCAGCAGCCCACGATGCGCGACCTGGTCGACCGATTCGAGGATCCCGTCATCGTCGACGGCGTCCGCGACACCGGCGGCCGCGTCTCCCTCGCCATCTACCGCTGCCTCAAGCCCGTGATCGCGGCCATCAATGGCGCCGCAGTCGGCATCGGAGCCACGATGACCCTGCCGATGGATATCCGGATCGCCTCCCCCCGAGCCCGCATCGGCTTCGTGTTCGGCCGACTCGGCATCGTCCCGGAGGCATGCTCGACCTGGTTCCTGCCACGCATCGTCGGCATGAGCCGCGCACTCGAACTCGTCTACTCCGCAGACATCCTCGATGCCGACCAGTCGCTCGAGTCGGGCCTCGTACGCGAGGTCGTCGCGGAGGACGAACTACTCCCCACCGCCTACGCGCTCGCGCGACGCTTCACCGAGGGGCGCTCGCCGGTGGCCACCGCGCTGATGCGCCAGATGCTCTACCGCAATGCCGCCGAGCCGCATCCGCTCGAGGCCCACCGCGTGGAGTCGCTCGCGATGTTCTACACGAGCATCGGCGACGGAAAGGAGGGCGTCGCCGCCTTCCTGGGCAAGCGCGCACCCGAGTTCACCGGTCGGGTCCCGCAGGACCTGCCCCCGTTCTACCCCTGGTGAGGGCCACGCCGGTACAGTGAAAGCCCAGCCCCACCCGGGGCGCGCTGGAGGAGCCGATCCCGTTGGACCTGCTGCTCACCCTGCTTGTGGGCATCGCCGTCGTGGTCCTCATCACGGCTGCCACGGGCTACTTCGTCGCCCAGGAGTTCGCCTACATGGCGGTCGACCGGGCCGGCCTCAAGGCTCTCGCCGATGCGGGTGACCGTCGCGCCGCCCGGGCACTCACCGTCACCGGCCGCACGTCCTTCATGCTGTCGGGAGCGCAGCTCGGCATCACCGTCACCGGCCTGCTTGTCGGCTACGTGGCAGAGCCGCTCATCGGCGAATCCATCGGATCGATGCTCGGCGGCATCAGCATCCCCGCCGGGGTCTCCTTTGCCATCGGAGCGATCATCGCGCTGGCCCTGTCGACCCTCATCCAGATGCTCTTCGGGGAGCTCTTCCCCAAGAACTTCTCCATCGCACGCGCCGAGCCCACAGCCCTCGCTCTCGCCCGCTCCACACGCATCTACCTCACCGCCTTCGGCTGGCTGATCGTCCTGTTCGATGCCTCCTCGAATGCGCTCCTGAGGCTCTTCCGCATCGAGCCGGTCCACGACGTCGAGCACTCCGCATCCGCGCGCGACCTCGAGCACATCGTGGAGGAGTCACGGGAATCGGGGCAGATCCCGGACGAACTCTCCGCCCTGCTCGACCGGGTCCTGGAGTTCCCCGAGGAGACCGTCCAGCACGCCATGGTGCCGCGCACGAAGGCCGACACCATCTCGCCCAAGGACACGGTCGGGCAGGTGCGGGAGCTGATGGCCACCGGGCACTCCCGCTACCCGGTGCTCGCCGCGAACGGCGAGGACATTCTCGGTGTGGTCCACCTCGTGGACATCCTCACCACTACAGAGCCCGACTCCGCCTCCGTCCGAACCGTCATGCGCCCTGCTCCACTGGTCTCGACGGTCATGAGCCTGCCCGAGGCCCTGCAGCTGCTGGGTGAGTCGCAGAACCAGCTCGCCTGCGTCGTCGACGAGTACGGCGGCTTCTCCGGCGTGCTCTCCCTCGAGGACCTCGCGGAGGAACTGGTCGGAGAGATCACCGACGAGCATGACCTACCGGAGATCCCCCACCACTTCGACGGCGCAGGCTGGGTCATGCCGGGAGACACGCACGTCGACGAGGCCGAGCGCGCCCTCGACATCAGCCTGCCCGAGGGCGAGTACGAGACGCTGGCCGGAATGGTGATCGCCGCACGAGGAGGCTTCCCCGAGGTGGGCGAGACTGTCTGGATCACGCTGCCCGTCGACGCCGATGACCTGCTCGAGAATGCGAAAGCGGTCCCGCGTCGCATCGCCATCGAGACCCTCGAGATCGAGCGACACGTCCCCGACCTCATCCGGATCGTGATCCCCGATCCCGATGACGACGAGGAGCCGTCATGGGCATGAGTCCGACCGCGGTCATCATCGCAACCATCGTGATCATCGCGCTGAGCGCCTTCTTCGTCGCGGCCGAATTCGCTCTCCTCGCCGCGAAGCGCCATCGCTTGGAGGATGCGGCGAGGCAGAGCAGGGCGGCCCGAACCGCACTGCGCAACGCATCGGAGTTGAGCGTCCTGCTGGCGGGCAGCCAGCTCGGCATCACCGTGTGCACGCTGGCACTCGGCGCCATCACCAAGCCGGCCGTGCACGACTGGCTGATGCCGGCCCTCGAGTCGGTCGGGCTGCCCGAGGTGACCGCCGACGTCATCGCCTTCGTCCTGGCACTCTTCGTCGTGACCTTCCTGCATCTCGTCGTCGGAGAGATGGCACCCAAGTCCTGGGCCATCGCCCACCCCGAGACCTCCGCCACGCTGCTCGCGATCCCGATGCGCGGGTTCCTCGTCCTCACCCGCCCCCTCCTCCTCGGACTCAACAACGCGGCGAACTGGCTGCTTCAGCGCGTCGGGGTCACCCCCGTCAACTCCGTGTCGGCGGCGCAGAACGCCGATGCCCTTCGCCATCTGGTGCGGCACTCGGAGGACACCGGCACCCTCGACATGGCCTACTCGACGCGGGTCGCTGCCGCACTGGAGATGCAGTCCACGCCCATCAGCACCCTGGTCCCCATCGACACCGAGATCACGATGGTGGCCCCCGATGCCACGGTCGAGGATGTTCGAGCGGCGACAGAGGCCACCGGTCATCACCGGATCATCGTGGGGACACCGACCCGCATCGTCGGCACCGTCCACGTGCGCGACACCCTGACCCGGCCCGCACACGTGCCCATCCAGCGACTGATCCGTCCCATCCTTCGCCTGCGGGCCGACGAGAGCATCCACGAGGCTCTCGCCCAGATGCGACGCACCAGCAGCCACATGGCCGTCGTCGTCGACGACTCCGGCTTCGTCGGCCTGATCACCCTGAGCGATGTCCTCAGCGGCCTGGTCGGCACCCGGGGCAGCTCCCCGGCCTAGCGTCGATCAGGCCGGGGTCGTGAAGACGATGGCCTCACCCTGGCCGCCGCCACCGCACAGCGCGACGGCTCCCGTGCCGCCCCCGCGCTTCTTGAGCTCGTAGGCGGCCGACAGCAGGATGCGGGCTCCACTCATGCCGACCGGGTGCCCGATCGCGATGGCGCCGCCGTTCACGTTGACCTTGGCGTCGTCCAGATCAAGGTCGCGCATCGACGCCAGGCCCACGCTCGCGAACGCCTCATTGATCTCCACGATGTCGAGATCGGCGACCGTCAGCTCACCGTCGCGACGCAGGGCATCGTTGATCGCCGCCGCGGGCTGCAGCAGGAGGGACGGATCGGGCCCCGCCACCTCACCATGGGCACGGATCTCCGCGATCCACGACAGGCCGTGCTTCTCTGCCCACTCCCGGCTCGTGACGATCAGGGCAGCGGCCCCGTCGGACAACTGGGAGGCATTGCCCGCGGTGATCGCACCTTCCTTGTCGAAGGCAGCCCGCAGGCCGCCCAGGCTCTCAGCGGTGGTGTCCGGCCGCACACCCTCGTCCTCCGTCACGGTGATGACGCCCTTGCGGGTCTTCACCTCGACCGGGACGATCTCCTCCCCCGCGCGACCCGACGCGGTGGCCTCAGCGGCGAGTACGTGCGAGCGCGCGGCGAAGGCATCCATGTCGTCACGGCTGATGCCGTGGGGCTTGCCGTACTTCTCCGTGGCGGCGCCCATGGACATCGCGTCGAAGGCGCACACCAGCGCGTCCTGATCCAAGGCGTCGACGAGCGCGCCGCTGCCGTACTTGTAGCCCTGACGGGCACCGAGCAGCATGTGAGGAGCGTTGGTCATGGACTCCATGCCACCGGCCACCACCACTTCGTGCTGGCCGGAGCGGATCATCTGGTCGGCCATCGCGACCGCAACGAGTCCGGAGAGGCAGAGCTTGTTGATGGTCAGTGCGGGCACGCTCATGGGAAGACCGGCTGCCGCAGCGGCCTGGCGAGCCGGGTTGGGCCCGGCGCCGGCCTGGTACACCTGCCCCATCACGACCGCGTCGACCTGGTCGACGCCGACGCCCGCACGCTCGAGGGCGCCCTTGATGGCCACCGCGCCGAGGTCGGCCGCCGACAGGGATGCGAAGGCGCCGAGCAGCTTGCCGACCGGGGTGCGGGCACCATCGATGATGACGGACGTGGTCATGGGGGCTCTCCTGACGGTCGGTGCTGATGGACGGCTCAGGGCTGACCTTGGCAGAAGGTCGGTGCCGCCCTCGACCTGAGGGTAACGTGTCGTAGGTCGTCAGGTAGACGGACGTCCACGTACATGGGAGAGCCATGAATCAGGTCGCGGTCGTGACTGGCGCCGGGACCGGTATCGGAGCCGCCTGCGCCGCCGCCCTGGCCGGTCAGTGCTCCACCCTCGTGCTCCTCGGCCGCCGCCTGGAGAAACTCCACGCCGTCGAGCGGTCACTGGGCGCACGCGAACCGGAGCTGCGCCTCCACGCGCGGTCCGTCGACGTCTCCGACGTCGACGCCGTCCAGGCCTTCGTCTCCTGGGCCACGAACGAACTCGGCGCCGTCGACATCCTCGTCAACAATGCCGGGTCACCGCAGCCCAAGATCACCGGCGGTCTCGACGACGTGGCAGCCACCTGGGAGTCGACCTGGCGCGCGAACACCCTCAGCGTCGTCCTCATGACCGAGGGGCTGAAGCCACTGCTGCGACGTCCAGGCGGACGCATCATCACCATCGGCTCCTTCGCCGCAGAGATGGGCACGGGCAGCCCGGCCTACGCCTCGGCGAAGGGTGCCCTGGAGACGTACTCCGTCACCCTGATGCGCGAACTCGGACACGAGGGCATCACGTCGAACGTCGTCTCACCCGGGTACACCGCCGGCACGGAGCTTCTGAACGGACGCATGACCCCCGAACGCCACGACCGACTCGTCGCCGGCATCGCGGCCGGTCGGGCCGGCACGCCTGAGGAGATCGCCGCAGCAGTCGCCTACCTCGCATCACCCATGGCCGGTTTCGTCAACGGCCAGGTCATCACCGCCAACGGCGGTACCTACCTGTCCGCCTAGAAGCCCACCAGTACAAGGAGCGAGATGAGCGAGTTCAACGAGACCGACCTGGCCCGCATCGAGGTCGTCACGGCGCTGTTCGCAGCGTGGTCCAGCGGGGATGTCGATGCGCCCCGGGCGTACCTCACCGACGAGCCGGTGCTCTGGGACAGCGTCGGCGGTCTCAAGGAGGGCTGGCCGGCGATCCGCGAGTACTTCGGCCACGGCCTGGAGCGGTACCCCGATCTTGTCCTCGAGCCCACCGGAGAGTTCTGGGCCCGGCCCGACGGGCTCGCACTGCAGTGGCAGATGAGCGCCACCGTCATCGATGACTCCATGGGCACCGGGCACCTGGGCAAGAAGTGGATCGTTCCCGGGCTCTCCTTCATCGTCTTCGACGGAATGAAGGTCGCCGCCGAGTACGACTACCACGACAAGGGCGCCCGCCAGCGCTCACTGGAGTCCTGACCGACCTGCGCAGGCCGTCAGGCTGCTGAACCGTCAGGCCCAGCGCTCCAGCAGCTCCCCCGCCAGCCGCCGGACCTGAGCCGACGTGATCAGCTGACGGGTCACGAGCCTGCGGTAGAGGAACGGCGCCACCATGTCCTCGACGCACTGCTGGGCGTCACGCTCCCGATCGATGAGGCCGGCTGCCCGAGCACTGCGCACAACGTCGCTGGCGCGCGAACTGCTCTGGGCGAATACCCGCTGATGGACATCGGCGAATGCCCCGTCACGCGCGGAGCCCTCGATCAGGGCAACCAGCACGGCCGCGTAGACCGGATCATTGAGTCGACGTGCGTAGTCGGACAGGTACTCGTGAAGCGCGACAGCAGGATCCCCGCTGACGTCGACCGGCTGCCGGTGCATCAGGTCCTCGAACACCTCGCAGGCGAGTGCGGCCATGTCGGGCCAGTTGCGGTAGATGGTGCTGCGCGACACCCCGGACGCCTCAGCGAGCCGGTCAACCGTCAGGCCGCTGACGCCGTCCGCAACGAGAACAGAGCAGACGGCATCGTGCACCGCCGCCCGGGAACGCTCGTAGCGCGCATCAGTCATGCGCAGGTGATCTCCGTCAGCTGGGACAGGAAACGCAGGTGCACGGCGACCCCGATCGCCAGCTGGTCGACCGTGCGCCGTGGGCCCCGCTCGAAGACCGAGCGGGCGGAGAGGTTCACGCAGGCTCCGCGGTAGTGGTTGTAGGCCAGCCACATCCGCCACTGATCATCGCTGTACTCGATGCCCGCGACCTCACGCAGTCGCGCCTTCCACGCAGCGCCGTCCATGATGCGTCTGCCGCGGATGAGCGCGAGATAGGCCCAGTCCTCAGCGGCATCTCCCACGTGCGCGAACTCCCAGTCGATGGTGGTGAGGCCGCGATCCTCGTCGAACAGCGCGTTGCCCGGGCCGGCATCACCGTGAACGATGACGGACGGCCCCGTCGGCTTCAGATGCTCCTGAAGCCAGTCCGCGCCATGCTCGACGAGGGGCAGTTCCGGTGCATGGCGGCGGTACATCCGACGCCAGCTCTCGATGTTGTCCGACACCACCTGCTCAGGGCTGCGGCCCGATGCATCCAGGACGGAGACGGGAACGCGATGCAGTTCCACGACCGAGCGGATGATGTCGTCGAGCCCCTGATCGTCCAGCCGCACCACACCGGGGACCTCCTCCATCACGAAGAAGGGCTCTCCAAGGATCCGGCCGGTGTCCTCCACGAGCTCCACCGCGGGCACGGAGAATCCGGCCTCACGCAGCGCACGCATCGAGCGCACCTCCGTGACGGAGTCGGTGCCGAACATGCCGCCCTGCTCGATCCGCACGATCACTCGGCGGTCCACGCCTGCCTGACGAATCGTCGCGCGCCACATGCGGCGCGAGAACCCGCCTCCGATGACCGTCGCTTCGATCACCTCGACCGGCTCACCGGCCTGCTCGGTGAGCCAGCGAGCCAGGTGACCCCGCTCGACCTCCGCCACCGTGACCGCCAGGTGCTCGATGCTGGTGTCGTGGCTGGTGAAGGCCCCCATCAGGGGTGCTGCAGCGGCAACATCCATCGCGAGCCACCTCTGCAGCTCGGCCAGCGGGACATCCTCCCGGCTCAGTCGGTCCCGGCGTCCCGGCCAGGGATCGTCACCCCGCTCGTCGAGGTAGCGGCCCACGGCAGCCCACTGCTCGGCAGAACCCAGGGATGCGTCGTTCCGCCCGTCAGTGATCGCCTGACGGATAATCGCCTCGGGGACGAGCGCCTCCATCAGCGCACTCGCAGCTCGCCCGCGACCTGCGCTTCGAGGGCGAAGTCATAACCCGCACCCCACACCGGGTCGGCGAGCTGATCGGGCGCGTCGACCAGAGGGCTCGAGCAGAACCACTCGTACGTCTCCCGATACCCGGCCTCGATGCCACGCTCGGCCGTGAGCCCGAGCTGCTGAGCCTTGTCGACGGACAGGATCCCGTGGTGCTTCACACCGAAGAGGTGCCCGTAGAGGGGCTTTCGATCGGTGTACCCCGTCGGCACCTCGAGAAGGTCGGGCTCGGCTCCGACGATGCCGGCGAGCAGTGCCGTCCAGGCACGAGCGGAAGCACCCTGCCCCGTGATGTTCACGACCTCGCCCACCGCTGCGGGCAAATGCGCCATCTCGAACAGGTTCAGGCAGAGGTCATCGACATGCCCGTAGCTCGTGGTGACGAGCCCCTCATGCGGCAGCAGGATCGGCAGGCCGCGACGCAGTCGCAGGAACATGGCCGCCTCCATGTCGAGGATGTTGTTGTCCGGCCCGTAGATCGCGGCCGGACGAGCGACCGAGCCGGGGAAGCCGGTCTGCGCCTGACGATCGAGGATGGCCCGCTCGGCGTGGGCCTTGAACCCGCCGTAGGTGGTCACGGGATCACGGGTCGTCGGGGCATCCTCCGTCCAGGGCATGACGCCGCTGGGCTCGTAGGCCATGATCGAGGAGACGAAGACGTAGGCCCCGACCCGGCCGTCGAGCAGGGCGATCAGCTCCTCGAAGTGCCCGCCACCCGCGGCCATCACGAAGCCGGACACGTCGATGACCGCATCCCACTCGGTGCCCTCGAGGGCCGTGCGCATGGATTCAGTGCTCGTGCGGTCACCGACGATGTGCTGCACCCCTGCAGGCAGCTCCGTGGCGGTGCGGCCTCGGTTGAGCACGGCCACGTCACCGCCCTCACGGATCAGGCGATCGATCATGCGCCGACCGACGAACGTGCTGCCACCGAGGATGAGGGTCGCCATGGCCGGTGACTCTATAGGACAATCTGTCCCACAACTAGCCAGTCCTCGCTAGGCTCGACCCATGAGCGATCCCGGACGCCTGACGCGCATGGATGAGTATCCGCGCCACCAGGTCGGCGGCACCTTCGACTCCGTCGTCAGCGACTCCGTCCACTGGAACGACGGCTTCTACTTCACGCTCGGCGACCAGCGGACGGGTGCGTCCCTCTTCGCCGCGATCCGGCTCTACGCCAACACCGACGTCATGGACGGTTTCGCCTGCGTGACCGTCGACGGCCGCCAGCACAACGCCCGCTGGTCACGCCGACTCCGTCCTCGGAACGACGACATCTCGGTCGGTCCGCTGAGCCTCGACATCGTCTCCCCGCTGCAGGAACTGCGCCTCTCCTGCCAGGAGAACCCCTTCGGCATCGGCTTCGACCTCCATTGGCGCGGGCTCCACGAGCCCCACCTGGAGGACCGCGTCGTCCGCTACTCCGGCGGTCGCAAGGTCTACGACCGAACCAACTACGACCAGTGCTGCGAAGTCACCGGCACCATCACGGTCGGCGACCGGGCCCTCACCGTGACCCCCGAGACCTGGATCGGGGTGCGCGACCACTCGTGGGGGCTGGGACGAACAGGAGGCACCTCGGACGGCATCGCCCCCGTGACCGGTCGCGATCCACGACGAGGGTTCGCCATGCGCCAGTGGACGATGGTGCGCATGCCCGACCGCGTCATGTTCTGGCAGTTCCATCAGCAGGCCGACGGCTCCGTCGACGGATTCGAGGGGGTCGTGATCCCCCTCGATCCGGCCGCGCCGCGCTGGAGGTACGCGTCCGGCCGCGCCACCGCCACTCGGGTCGATGGGCTGCCCCGGGCGGCGGACACGACCGTCGAGCTCACCCGGGACGACGGCACGGTCGACCGCTTCCTGCTCACACCGGTCGGCTGGCCGGTCTACCTGCAGGGAGGCGGCTACCACGACGGGTTCGCGGATCGACGCGGTCGCGGCGTCTACCGCGGAGACGACCACCAGGAGGGCGAGGCCTGGGACGTCACCCACCCGACCCTGGTCGGCGACCCCTCCGGCTGGTTCCGGCAGCGCGAGGACGCCTGGGCGGAGAACTTCGCCACCTGCGTGAACCTGGACGATGACGACGACCGCGGCTTCGGCCATCTCGAGTGCGTGCTCGCCCCATGAGCGGGTACCCGCTGCAGCGACTGGCCGACGAGGCCGAGATCCGCGCGCTCTCCGCCACCTACGCCCGCGGCCTCGACCGCCACGACCGCGACCTCGTGAGGTCGGTGTTCTCCGAGGATGCCACCACGCACTACGGAGCCTTCCGCGGCGGACCGGATGAGATGGCCGACATGGCGATGCTGGCGCTGAGCGCCTACCGGGCGACGCAGCACCTGCTCGGTCAGATCCTCCTCACGATCGACGGGGACACCGCGGTGGGCGAGGTCTACTTCCAGGCCTTCCACCAGCACGCAGCAGAGGACTTCGACCGGTTCATCAGCGGACGCTACGTCGACCGCTACGCACGAACAGCCGACGGCTGGCGCATGACTCACCGGACAGAGGTCGTCGACTGGACGCGCACCGAGCCGACGGCGAACCAGTACTTCACCAAGCGTCCGGAGACGGTCCGGGGCAAGCGCGATCACACGGACCTCAGTTACCACGCACACGAGGCCTGACACCTCACGACGAAAGGAAGCACGCATGGATGTAGAGCGCTTTCAGGCATTCCTGGATGCCGTCGAACCGGATCGCGGAGCGACCGTGCTCTCCGCGGCCCCTGTGCCCGGTGGCTACAGCCGTGACACCGTCATGGCGGAGGTCAGATGGGCCGATGGCAGCAGCGAGCGGTTCGTGCTGCGCGGAGATCCGCCCATCGAAGGCAGCGTCTTCCGCAGCGACCGCGCCGCGGAGTGGGCGATGCTGCAGGCGGTGAAGGATCTCCCGGACTTCCGCATCCCCGCCCCCCGCTACTTCGATGCGACCGGGGAGTACATGGGTTGCCCCTGCATCGTTTCCGAGGCCATCGACTCGACGTCCATGCAGAAGTTCCTCGACACCGGGCCCGACCTGGACAAGGCCCGCGAGGACTTCGTCGCCATCATGGCCTCGGCGCACAACACGCCTCTCGAGAGCATCGACGCGAGCATCGAGCGCCCGTCCGACTGGCGAGAGCACCTCGAGGATGTCATCGCCAACTTCGAGAGGATGCTCGAGGCCGCGGGCGAGGATGACCCGATCCTGCGGTACACGCTCAAGAAGATCCGGATGAACATCCCGCCAGAGGTCCCCATGACGCTGGTGCACGGAGATCTGCAGCCCGGAAACTTCTTGCTCTCAGAGGGCACAGATCCCTACATCATCGACTGGGAGTTCTCCCGCATCGGCGACCCGCGACTCGACATCGGCTACTACCTGCAGATTCCGATGCCGCCGCACCTCTACCACCCGGACCCTGAGACATTCCTCGCGAGCTACCGCGCGCTCACCGGACTCACCGAGGAGCAGATCAACCCGGCGATCGCCCGCTACTTCCTGCTGCTCGGCACGAGCCACCTGATGCTCGACATCATCCAGGGATCCGAGGATGTGACCCAGGGTCATCATCGCGGCGTCATGGGCACCTTCCTGATGACCGCCTACGCCCACTTCCACCGGCTCTACCTCGACTACGCCCTTGATCTGCCCTACACCTCGGAGGCCCACCGATGATCACTCGCCCATCCACCTCACGGGTCCTGGAGGACGTCGTCGAGGAGCTCACCCGCGACATCATGCCGAGTCTGACCGATCCGGCCCAGCAGATCCGACTGCACATGCTGATGATCGTCCTCAACGACTGCGCCAATGCCAGCGAGCGCGAGATCTCGGTGATGCGCGGGGAGATTCCGCAGTACCTCGGCTTCGCGAGCGACGTCGCCGCGGCAACAGGAGATCCCGGTGTTGCTGCAGCGGTGGAGGCCGGCCAGATGGGGGATTCGCTGGTCCTGTCGGACGTGATCGACGACTACCAGCGGGCCAGTCGGGCCTTCTCGACGGCGATGGACCTGGTGATGGACACGGTCAACCGGGACTTCATCGAGCGCGGCGAGGACATCCTGCGCATGCGGATGGACAACGAGCGGGCGATCCTCAGCGGCGTGGCCGCCGTCGGTCGATCGGCCAGCTGAACCACCCCGGCGCAGACTGACCGTCGAGAGCCAGCGAATGGTCGCGACACGCCCGAGAATCGGCGTGTCACGCGACCATTCGCTGGCTCTCGACGGTCAGTCGACCGGGTAGAACTTGGCAGCACGGTCCGAGAGGACCTCTTTGCCGGCGTCCATCACGATGACGGCACCGTTCATGAACCTGCCCTCGTCGCTGCCGAGCCACACCGCCGCGTTCGCCATGTCCTCCGGCCGCGGAGCCTTGCCCCCGGGGTACTTGGACGACAGTCGCTCGTAGGCCGCGTCGAGGGCGTCCTTGTCTCCCGCCACGAGCCCGGCCGTCAGGGACGACAGCGTCGCTCCCGGGCAGATCACGTTGACGCGGATGCCATGCGGGGCAGCCTCGACGGCCACCGACTTGCTCAATCCGATGACCCCGTGCTTGGCGGTCGAGTACACGTGCGGCCCGAGGCCTCCTTGCACACCGGCCGTGCTGGACGTGTTGATGATCGCGCCGTGGCCCTGCTGCTTCATGACCGCCATGGCGTGCTTCGTGCCCAGGAAGACGCTGGTGAGCAGGATCGCCATCGTCCGCTCGTACTGATCCAGCGGCGTGTCGGCGATCGGACCCTGCACCCCGACGACCCCGGCGTTGTTGATCATGACGTCGAGAGATCCGAAGGAGTTCTGGCACGCCTCGATCGCCGCGACGACGTCCTCCTCGCTTGTGACGTCGGTGCGGAGGAAGACGACAGCGTCTCCTAGCTCCGCGGCAAGCCTCTCCCCCGCCTCGACGTCGATGTCGGCGATGACGCAGCGGGCCCCCTCGGCCACATAGCGCCGGACGATCCCCTCACCGATGCCGCGGGCGCCGCCCGTGACCACGGCGGACTTGCCCTCCATGCGTCCCATCAGTGCCCGTCGCTCATCATGAGTCGCTGCATCATGGTGAGCGTGGCCTCGTCGCGACCGACGGCTCCTGCGGCGACGATGACCCGGGTGCTCATCTTCCAGCCCTCGACGCTCTTGCTCCAGGTGTCGAGGTAGCGACCGTGCAGGGTCCACTCCTTCCCATCGGCGCCGCGGTGCCATGCCGTGATGAGGCTCTCGGCCGTGGCGTCGTCCGTGCCGGTGAAGTCGATGGAGATGTTCGTGACCGCGTGCGAGGTCTGCGCATAGCGCGTGTAGGCGTTTCGCCAGGCCTCACGCAGGGCGTCGTGCCCCTCCAGCCAGGTGCCGCTGAAGTTGACCCGGGCATCGGGGTGGAAGCAGGTGATCTGCGTCTCGATGTCCGCCATGTCAGCCGCCTTGGCGTATCGGTACATCATCTGCTCGATGTCATGACGGTCCGGGAATCGGAGGCCGTCGACGCGATAGCTGGTCATGCGTGCCCTTTCGTGGTTCCGATGCTGAATCAGCGGCTGGCGGCGAGGACCGCTTCGATGCCGTCCGCTATCTGCTGCGCCGTCGTGAAGGAGTCCTGCTGGTGGAGTTCGGAGGAGATGACCTCGATGGAGAAGGTCGAATCAGGGCGATGGGCGTTGCGCTGCCGCACGAGATCCACCAGCGCGAACTCGCCCCGACCCGGGATCTTCCGATTGACGAGGCAGTCCTTCAGGAGATCGTCCGGCAACTGACTCTCCACGGTGCCGTCGTTGAACTGCACCGTGGAGATGTAGGGCCACAACCCCTGAAGGTGGTCGATGCCCAGGCCCATGCGATAGAGGTGCCACACGTCCATGCACATCGACAGATTGGGGCGATCCGCCCGCTCGATGATGGCTGCCGCGTCGGACGGGGTCTGCATGTTGGTGAAGGGAAGCGGCTCCAGCACCACGTCTACCCCCCACTGCGCGAACTCGTCCGCGACCGCGCCGGATCGAGCCGCGGCGTCGTCGAGCGTTCCCGCGTAGGGAGCCACCGACTGCAGTCGTGCCGGGCGGAAGCGCTCCGCGAGGACGGCTGACAGGGCCAGCTTCGGATCGGGCTGCTCCTGCATGACGCGGACGGCCTCGAGCTCGGTCAACCGCAGGTCGTGAGAGGTCAGGAGTGACTCGAACTCGTCGAGATCGTGCCCGTCCTCAAGCCACAGCCCGAGCCAGCGGATGCTGATGCCCACATCCGTGAAGCCCGCCGCACGGGCCGCCGCGAAGCGCTCGTCGAGCGGGACTTCCGGCAGGCAGTTGAACGAGAAGGTGAAGTCCGACAGGACCGGCACGGCGTCAGTTGCCCGCGAGGTCACGTGCGATGCCGTCATCGATCAGACGCTGGACCTGGTTGTGGAACTTGGGGATCTTGCACTCACGGTCGTTGAAGAAGTTCTCCTTGTAGTAGGAGGAGCGTGACGCAGCAGCGATGTCCTCCCACGTCCAGACGTCCTCGCCGACCACGATCTTCAGATGGTCCCAGTGGCGCTGGGTGCGAGCGAGGTAGTCCGGATCATCGGTCTTGTACCAGAGCTCCCACGTCTCGAACCGGGTCTTGTTGTGCGAGATCGGAACCGAGCGGAAGAGCTGGAGATGCTCGGGATTGTTGTTGAAGACGCTCGTCGGGAAGATCGTGTAGTGGCAGATGGCCACCGACTGGTGATCCGGGTTCTCCTTCAGCTTCGGAAGGGCGCCCTTGAGCGGGACCACCATCATGGAGTGGCGGTCGAACTCGAAGATCCGCATCTCGCGGCCGTCCTTCACATCCTGCGGAGGGATGTGATGGAGCGCGGGCGCGTGGTAGAACTCGTTGAAGGCGTCGACGACGACCTTCCAGTTGACGTCGACGTACCAGGTGAGCTTCTCCTTGAGGAACATGTCCTCCATGCGGTAGGCGCCGAGATCGACGAGGATGTCCTCACCGAGCCACTCGTCCAGCGGTGGTGCAACGCCTGGGCCGGCGAGGACGCCCCAGACCCAGCCGCCCCACTCGGCCAGTTCCACCTGGTGGGCCTGGAGTCCGCCGAGCTTGTCCTGGTCGAAGTCCTCACGATCGGGGACGCCGACCACCTTGCCATCGAAGTCGTAGACCCAGTCGTGCCACGGGCACTTGAAGCGGCGCGCGCACTCGCCGGAGTCGCGCACGATGCGGGCGCCGCGGTGCAGGCAGACGTTGTGGAAGCCGCCGAGAGTGCCGTCCTTCTTGCGGGTGATGACGATGGTCTCGCCGTGCCCCTCCCAGACGACATGGTCGCCGGTGTTCTGCAGCTGCTCCGAACGGCACATGATCTGCCAGCTCGGGTTCAGGACGTACTTGCGCTCGAGTTCGAATCGCGCCGGATCGGTGTACCAGGAGGACGGCACCGTCTCGGACTTGCCCGGGGTGTTGGGGATCTCGGGGGCGAAGCGGAGGGGTCCGTCACCACGGGTGGGCGGAACGAAGGGAGTCGTCATCGAGGGTCCTCTCGGGCACGTTCCAGCGGAGTAGCGCCACCGTACACTTGTCTAGATGACTTTTTCAAGGGGTCAGGGCACGACGGATCCGGCCGGTCGGGGCGGCAGCAGCGCGGCTGATGCCCCTCAGATGTCCAGGACCAGGCGATCCCCGCGGCATCGCGACACGCACGGCATCATGTACAGCCCCTCCTCGCGGTCCTCCTCGGACAGCAGGGAGTCGCGGTGGACGATCTCGCCCTCGAGGACCTTGGTCTCGCACGTGCCGCAGACCCCTTCGGCGCACGAGGTCATGATCGGCACGCCGTTGCCCTGCAGGACCTCGACGATGCTTGTGCCGACCGGCACGGTGAACTCTGCGCCCGTGCTGTTGACCACCACCGTGAACTCGTGGTCGCCGCCGTCTCCGTCCGTCTCGATCACCTTGGCCGAGAAGCGCTCCACGTGCGGAGCCGGGCGCCCGAGCTTCGCGCACGTGGCCTCCACCGCGTCGATGAGCGGGCCGGGGCCGCAGCAGTAGACCGCCGTGTCGGGTGCCGCGTCGCTCAGGATCTGCTCCAGCGGCAGCAGGCCCTTCTCGTCCTGGGGCCAGATGGTCGCCCCCAGTGCCTCGAGCTTGTCGCGGAAGGCCATGGAGGCCCGAGTGCGACCGCCATACCAGAAGGTCCAGGGGACTCCCTTGTCGAAGATGACCTCCCCGAGCATCGGAACCATCGGGGTCACCCCGATGCCACCCGCGATGAACAGGTAGGCCGGGGCGTCGACCAGGGGGAAGTGGTTGCGCGGGCCCCGGGTCTTGACGGCGTCACCGACCTTGATGCGGTCGTGGACGTAGGAGGAGCCTCCCCGGCTCTCCGGCTCCTTCAGCACCGCGATGCGCCAGGTGTCGGCCTGGTAGTGACTGCACAGTGAGTACTGCCGCTCGACACCGTTCTCCAGCTGCAGGTCGATGTGCGCCCCGGGGTCCCAGGCCGGCAGCCTCTCGCCCGTCGGGGCACCGAGCCGGATCGTGACGACCCCGTCGGCCTCCTCGACGCGCTCGATCACGACAAGGTCGCGGTAGTCCTCGTACACGTACGCCATGGCTAGACCGTAACCGCTCCCGGCACCGCGGACGACTCGACGGTGACCGTGCCCGACGTTCCGTCCACGGTCACCTCCATGCCATCACGCAGCTGGGTCGTGCCCGTCGTCACCGACAGCACCGAGGGGATGCCCAGTTCGCGACTGACGACGACGGCGTGGCTGTTCATGGCGCCGACATCGACGACAACGGCACCGGCGATCAGGAACAGCGGGGTCCATGCCGCGTCCGTGAAGGGAGCGACCAGGACGTCCCCCGGCTCGAGCCGCGCCATGTCGGCAGGATCGGTCAGGACGCACACGCGCCCGGTGTAGCGGCCGCTGCCACCCCCGAGCCCCGCCAGCACGTCACCCTCCTTGAGGGCGGGCATCTGCCGCTCACTGCGACGCCTCCACTGGGAGAGCGGAGCCGGATCCGCAGCGATGATGAAGGGGGGCTCGAGCGCGAACAGATCGTCGTACTCGGC
>DMPC01000090.1:0-11237 GCA_003456155.1 Actinomycetota bacterium
GGAGCGGCCGGCCTCTCTGCGGCGCTGTCGGCTGCCGAGGAGGGCGCCAGCGTCCTCGTCGCCGAGTCCGAGGGCATCATCGGCGGATCATCGCGCCTGTCGGGCGGCCTCATGATGGGCGCGGGCACGCGGTACCAGAGGGCTCTGGGCATCGAGGACTCCCCGGATGCTCTGCTTCACGACTACATGACCCTCAACCAGTGGAAGGTCGAGTCGGCCGTGGTCGAGCGGCTCACCCAACGTGCGGGTGCTGCCGTCGAATGGCTCGGTGACCAGGGCGTCGAGTTCTACGACCAGATGGTCTACGGCGGTGATGAGACTGTTCCGCGAGTCCACTGCCCGATCGGCCGCGGACAGGCGGTGGTCGATGCGCTCTATGCCCGATGCCGGGAGCGCGGCGTGGAGTTCGCGCTCGGTCAGCGCATCGATCGGCTCGTCGTCGAGAACGGTGCCGTGCGGGGTGTCGCGGTGGCTGATGATGAGATCACGGCGGGCGCTGTCGTCATCGCCTCGGGAGGCTTCGGGGCGAGCGACGAGAAGCGCAAGGAGCTCTTCCCCTCGGTCTACGACACCGGGTGGTCCTACTACATCGGAGCCGATGGGGCGCGCGGCGATGCACTCGACTTCACGCGCGCCGTGGATGCCCAGATCACCGGAGTCAACCGCGGCCTGCGCCTCATGCACACCGACTTCGACAGGATGTACGAGGCCTACATCCCCGGCTGGCTCGTGCTGGTGAATCGCCAGGGCCGTCGCTTCTGCAACGAGACGGCGCCCTACGGGATCATGGACGGCCTGCTGTCGGAGCAGGGCGACGTGGCCTTCGCGGTCTTCGACCACCAGCGCCTCGTCGAGGCCACTGAGCTCGGAGTCGCCCGCTACAAGCAGTCGATACCGGGCTCGACCAAGAGGCAGAGTCCCCACTGGAACCTCGACATCATCGAGATGATGGTGAAGGAGGGAAAGGTCCACGTCGCGGACACGATCGAGGAGCTTGCCCGCAGCATCGGCGTTCCGGCGACTCATCTGGCGGCCACTGTCGACCGAGTGAACGAGGTGCACAGACTCGGTGAGGACGTCGACTACCTCAAGGATCCGAAGTTCCTCGAGCCGATCACCGTGGGCCCGTTCTACGGCGTCGAGGTGCGTCCCGCGACGTGCTGCTTCACGGCCTGCGGACTTCGCATCGATCGCGATGCTCGGGTTCTCGATTCTGCGGGACGGCCGATCCCGGGGCTGCTCGCTGCCGGTGAGGTCACGGGCGGAGTCATCGGCCCGCGGTACGTGGGCAGCGGCAACTCCTACGGAAACTGCGTGACGATGGGTCGCGTGGCCGGGCAGACGGCTGCGGGTATCGCGAACACCGATGGAGGATCCGCATGAGTGTGCGAGCCGATGACCGCGAGTCCATCCGTGAGGCGACGTTCCGATATGCGCGCGGCGTCGACCGACTCGATGTCGAGCTCATGAAGAGCGCCTACTGGCCCGACGCCACGGACGACCACGGGCGCTTCGTCGGCAACGGCTGGGAGTTCGCCGAGCGGGTGGTCGGCACGCACGACCGCTGGGCCAGCACGATGCACTGCGTCTACAACCACAGCATCGAGTTCGATGACGACACCCATGCGCGGGGCGAGCTGTACAACGTGACCTATCTGGTTCCCCGCGATGGCGGCCCGTGGTCGGTCTGGCTGGGGCGCTACCTCGACCAGTACGAGAAGCGCGACGGCGAGTGGCGGATCAGCCACCGCACCTGCGTGCATGAGGCGACCACCACCGTCGACCATGCACCGATGGGGGGAGACATGTCGAACTTCCGCACCGGTGACGCCGACCGTCCCCGCGGGGATCGTCCTCTCGGAATGTGACCTCAGCCCTGCGCCGCTGACAGCCCGGCGAGTCGCCCGAACACGAGGATCGGGCCCAGCGTCCCGCCGGCACCCCCGTAGGCCATGGCCGTCGGGGCTGCGGCGACATTGCCGGCAGCGAAGAGGCCCGGAATGGGCGCACCATGGGTATCCAGGGCCCGTCCGCTGGTGTCGGTGCGCGGACCTCCGCTCGTGCCGAGGGTCCCGGACTCCACCTGGACGGCGTAGAACGGCCCGTCGTCGATGCGACCCATCGTTGACGCCTTGAGGAACCGGTGGTCGCCATCGCCGCTCCAGCGGTCGTATGCGCTGTCACCGCGCCGGAAGTCCTCATCCTGCTCATGGTCGACGAATGAGTTCCAGCGGTGGACCGTGGCCTCCAGGCCATCAGGATCGATGCCCACCTTGGCAGCAAGGTCGCGCAGCGTCGACCCTGACGCGACCCACTCAGGAACGGGTGAGCCGGCGGGAGCGCCGAAGGTGCCGTACTTCGCTGCATGCGCGGCGTCGAAGATGAGCCATGCTGGAAGATTCGCGTAGGTGAACGTCACTGGATCGAGCTGGTGGAAGGCCCCGCCGAGAGCGTTGTAGTTGGTGGCCTCGTTCGTGAATCTCCTGCCGCGCGAGTTCACCATGATCGAACCGGGCAGCGTGCGCTCGCGATTCACGAGGTTGGAGCGCTGCTCGCCGAAGGCGGTGTCGCCCGGAATCTTCACGGCCGGCACCCACCAGGCCTGTCCCATGTTGCCCAGTTGGGCACCGGCCCGCAGCGCCATGCGCAGGCCGTCACCCGTGTTGGTGGGCACGGAGGTCGGTGCTGTCATGGGTCCGCGCAGGAATGCCGAGACAAGGTCGGCATCCCACTCGAAGCCGCCGGTCGCGAGAACGACACCCTTGCGGGCCTCCACCTCGCGCTCGACGCCGTCGACGACGAGACGAACGCCGGTGACGCGGCCGTCCTCGAGGATCAGATCGGTTGCCCTGGCGTTCACGACCGGCTCGACGCCGAGATCCACAAGCGCCTTGATCATGGGTCCGATCAGGGCATTTCCGCATCCGCGCAGGTCCTCGTCGATGCGCCGCTGCGTCTCCTCCTCCGAGAGGTATCCCGTCCCACCTCCGAGAGTGGTGTCGGTGATCTTCAGGTGGGCACTGCGCTTGCTGCGCGCCACCTTGTGCTGCCAGGGCCCGAGGGTCGCGTAGCAGAACAGGCCGGGGTCGAGAGAGCGTCCACCATCGGGCTTCCCGCCAGGGTTCTCCGGGTGGTAGTCGGGATAGTGGGGCAGGAGGCTGAATCGCGCTGGCGTGGTCTCCTCGAGCCACTGGATGGTCGCGCGGCCGTTGTCGACGAAGGTCTCGGCCATGGACGGATCCATGCGGTCCAGGGAGAGGGAGGCCAGGTAGTCGAGCGCCTCCTGGCGGGAGTCGGTGATGCCGGCCTCGTCCTGGTGGTGGTTCAGGGGCACCCAGGGGACACCGCCGGAGATCGCGCTGGAGCCACCGAGGACGTCAGCCTTCTCGTAGAGGCCGACATCGGCTCCGGACTGGGCTGCGGAGAGACCCGCAGCCAGACCCGCAGCACCGCTGCCGAGGACCACCACGTCATGACTCAAACTGAATGCCATGTAAAGAATCTATCGCTATAGTGCGCGAGTTCGGAAGGGTCGAGCAGAGGGAGGGTCATGGCTGTCCAGGGCCTGCGCGTCCAGAGCCAGGATGGTGTCCGACGGATCACCTTCGACAAGCCCGAGCGGCTCAATGCGCTCACGGCCGAGATCATCCATGAGGCAGCTGACGCGATCGACTCAGCGGCGGGCGACGGCACCCGGGTGATCGTCCTGACGGGAGAGGGTCGCGCCTTCAGCGCTGGCGCCGATGTCGGCCCCGGCGGAGCGACCCCCGATCTGGGCACCCTGGATGCGGCCAACCGCCTGACGCGCACGATCATCGGGTCGCCCGTGGTGGTCGTGGCCGCCGTCAACGGCGTCGCTGCGGGTGTGGGCTGCTCGTTCGCCTTGGCGGCGGATCTCACCGTGGCCCGGGAATCGGCGTCCTTCATGCTTGCCTTCACCAAGATCGGTCTGATGCCCGATGGAGGTGCCTCGATTCTCGTCCCCGCCGCCATCGGCCGGGCGCGTGCGGCTCGCATGGCCCTCCTCGCCGAGAAGGTCACCGCAGCACAGGCGGCCGAGTGGGGCCTGATCACCGAGTCGGTACCGGATGCGGCCTTCGATGCCCGTATCGAGGAGCTGGTGCAGGTCATCGCCGAGGGTCCCCCTCTCGCCTACGCCGCCACCAAGCGCGTCCTCAACGCCGCCACGCTCTCCGCCCTCGAGTCGACCCTCGAGGGGGAGCGCTCGGGCCAGGCGGACCTGCTGGCCACCGCCGACTTCGCCGAGGGGATCGCAGCCTTCCAGGCCAAGCGGGCGGCCCGCTTCACGGGCCGATGACCGAGGATTGAGGATTCTCGGGCGGATCTGAGGAAGTCCTACTACTCTCGCAGCAGACGCTCGGTACCAAGCCCGGGCACCACCCGAAGAAGGAGTACCAGATGGGCCAGTTGGACGGCAGGGTCGCAGTCATCACGGCGAGCACCCGCAGCATCGGCCGCGGCATCGCCGAGGCCTTCCACGCGGAGGGCGCGAGCGTCGTCCTGAGCGGTCGCAACCCCGAGAAGGGCCAGAAGGCCGTGGAGGAGATGGGCGGCGGAGACCGTCTGCACTTCATCGCCGCCGACGCGTCCAAGAAGGCCGACATCGAGGCTCTCGTCGACGGCACGGTCGACAAGTTCGGCCGCGTCGACATCGTGGTCCCGAACGCCGGTGGCGTCGCGAACACCGCACCTGTCGCGATGATGAGCGACGAGGAGTGGCAGTACGAGCTCGACTTCAACCTGAACCAGACCTTCTGGATGGCCCGTCGTGCGCTGAAGTACATGGTGCCGCAGCAGTTCGGTCGCGTCATCGGCATGTCGTCGATGTACGGCAAGATCTCGACGATGGCCGTGCCCGGCTACATCGCCAACAAGCACGCCATCATCGGCCTCATGAAGGCCCTTGCCAAGGAGGTCGGCACCCAGGGCATCACGGCCAACGCCGTCTGCCCCGGCTTCGTGCCCACCGACATGTTCTACGAGACCGGCCCGGCAACCGTCGAGGCCATGGGCCTGCCGGATCTCGACGCCCTGGCTCAGATCATGTACTCCGTGACCTGCATCCAGCGCCCGAACACGGTCGAGGAGGTTGCGGCCGCGTGCGTGCTGCTCGCCTCGGATCTCGGCGCCGGCATCACGGGTACGACGATCAACATCGACGGTGGCGCTTCGCCCTACTAGGCGGCAGTTCCCCCTTCCACCAGCACACCCGAAAGGCATGGGGTTGTCCCATCTAGGAAACCTGGACCAGTGGTTCGACGGTCGATCATCGATCGTCACCGGAGGAGCTGGGGGGATGGGTCGCGCCATTGCGCTGGCCTTCTCCGCCGCCGGCAGCCGCGTCATCGTCAGTGATGTCGCGGATGCCGGCGGCGAGGAGACCGTCGCCCTGATCCGTGCGGCGGGCGGCGAGGCACAGTTCTTCCACGCAGACGTCTCCAAGGATGCGGATGTCCGTGCCATGGTCGATCTGGCCTTGTCCTCCTACGGCGGCTTGGACTTCGCGGTCAATGCCGCGGCGATCGAGTTCGAGGTCGACTACCTCGCCGACCTCGCCGAGGCCGACTGGGACCGCATGATCGATGTCAATCTCAAGAGCGTCTTCCTGTGCATGAAGCACGAGATCAACGCGATGCTCGCCACGGAGCGCGAGGGTGCGGCGATCGTCAACATCGCATCGACCAACTCCTACCGCCCGCAGGCCCACCAGTCGGCCTACACGGCGAGCAAGTTCGGTGTCCTGGGCGTCACCAAGTCTGCAGCCGTTGACTACGCGCCCCGCGGCATCCGCATCAATGCCATCTGCCCCGGCTCCATCGACACCCCGATGCTCCGGGGGGCCATGGAGAAGCGGGGTCGAGACCCGCAGGAGGTCGCTGACCGCCTCTCACTCATCGGGCGATTCGGCACCGTTGACGAGATTGCGGCTGCTGCCCTGTGGCTGTGCTCGGGAGCCTCGGGATTCACGATGGGCCACGCCCTGGCCGTCGACGGCGGCTACCTGTCTCGATGACCGACATCCTGTTCGATGTCGATGGTGGCATCGGCTACATCACGCTGAATCGTCCTAAGGCGCGCAATGCCCTGACGACCTCGATGGTCGTGGCCATCTCCGAGCACCTGGACCAGTGGGGAGCCCGAGATGACATCCGGGCCGTCCTCATCCGAGGCGCCGGTGACCACGGGCTATGCGCCGGGGGTGACGTACGGGCCATGTACGCCGGTGCTATCGCTCAGGACGACTCGACCGTGGAGTTCTTCCGCGCGGAGTACCGGATGAACGCAAAGATCCACCAGTTCAGCAAGCCCTACATCGCGATCATGGATGGCATCGTGATGGGCGGGGGCATCGGCGTCAGCGCCCACGGCAGCGTGCGGATCGTGACGGAGCGGTCCGTCCTCGCCATGCCGGAAGTCACGATCGGCATCTGCCCGGATGTGGGAGCCACATGGCTGCTGGCTCAGGCGCCCGGTGAGCTCGGCACCTACCTGGCGATGACCGGAGCATCGTTCGGCCCCGGCGATGCGATCTACCTCGGGTTCGCCGACCTGTGCATGCCGACGGCCGACCTGGCCACCTTCGAGATGCGGGTGCAGCACGAGGCTCTGGACGACCTCCTGCGCGAACTGACTGTCCCGGCGCCGGATTCACCACTGGAGCAGGAGCAGGCGTGGATCGACGACTGCTTCCGCTACGGCACGGTGCAGGAGATCCTCGACGCGCTCGATCGCAGCACCCAACCGCAGGCCCGTGCCACCGGTGCGTTGATCCGGACGAAATCACCCTCGGCCGTGAGCGTCAGCCTCGCAGCGATTCGCCGAGCCCGGAAGCTGGAGTCCGTCGAGCACTGTCTGGAGATGGAGTTCGGCATCTCCAGTGCACTCATGCTGGACAGTGATGGCATCGAGGGCGTGCGTGCCTTGATCATCGACAAGGACCGCAACCCCCGATGGTCGCCGGCCACGTTCGCAGAGGTCACGGACGAGCAGGTGGCTGCCGCCTTCGCGCCGAGTCGGTACGGGACCCTCGGCCTGATCTGACCGTCCCCACCGCGGACCCGCGCCAGGAGAGGGGATCAGCTGTAGTCGTAGAAGCCGCGACCGGACTTGCGGCCGTACATGCCCGCCTCGACGTGCCGCTTGAGCAGGGCCGGGGGAGCGAAGCGCAGCTCGAGGTGCTCGGCGTACAGGCTCTCCGACACCAGCAGCATGGTGTCCAGGCCGATCATGTCGCACAGGGTCAGGGGCCCCATGGGCATGCCGCACCCGCCGACCATGCCCTCGTCGATGTCCTCCTTGGAGGCCACGCCGTTCTCCAGCGATCGGATCGCATCGAGCAGGTACGGCACGAGCAGGGCATTGACGACGAAGCCGGACCTGTCCTTGGCCCGAATCACCTTCTTGCCGAGCACCTCGGCGCAGAACTCGTGGGTGCGGTCGGCCGCACTCGGATCGGTCTGGATAGCGGAGACGACCTCCACGAGAGGCATGACGGGCACCGGATTGAAGTAGTGCGTTCCCAGGACGCGGCCGGGGTGCTGACTGGCCGCCGCGATCTGGGCCACGGGGATGGACGAGGTGTTGGTGGCGATGATCGCCTCCGGGGAGAGGATGCCGTCGAGTTGCGAGATCAGCGCGATCTTGTCCTCGAGCAGCTCACGGATGGCCTCGGTGACGAACTCTCGGTCCGCGAGCTCCGTGAGGTCGGTCGTCCAGCGGATGCGAGCGAGGATCGCCTCGGCGGGCTCGGAGAGCTTGCCCTTCTCCTCGGCCTTCGCGAGTGAGGCAGCCATCCTGGCCTTGGCCCGCTCGAGGGCCTCGGGGAAGGCGTCGACGACGATGACGTCACATCCTCCCTTCGCGCCGATCTCCGCGATTCCGGCTCCCATGACGCCGCAGCCGACGACACCCATGCGATTCATACGGTGATCTCTTCCCTGTGATGACAGGCGCGCGCCAGCGTCGCGCGCGGGGAGCCGACTAGAAGTCGCCGGCGTTGGCGCGAAGCGCCCGGAGCACCCCACGCAGCTGGTTGATCTGATGCTCGGTGATGCCGAGCTGCTCGAACACCTGGCCATTGAGCGCGGTGGTGGCAGCCAGGGCGCGCGCTCGGCCGGCTTCGGTGATGGAGGCGAGAACGGCGCGGCGATCGGTCGGATGCGGCACCCGTTCCACGAAGCCCTGACCCTCGAGCCGATCCACGGCGCTCGTCACGCTCGTCGGATGCACCTGGAGAAGGGCGCCCATCTTCGTCATCGGCAGCGACCCATTGCGGGTGAATGAGAGCAGGGTGAGGATCTCGTAGCGCGCGAAGGTGAGATCCAGCGGACGCAGGACGGTGTCGATGCGCTGGAGGACGATCTGCTGCGCCCGGACGATCGAGGTCACCGCGGCCATGCCGTCCGCAGCGTTCTCCCAGCCGTGCGAAACCCACTGGCGCCGTGCTTCCTCGATCGGATCGCTGTCGAGCGTTCTGCCGATCGTCACTGCGCCCTCCCATCGCGAATGCCCTCGGGTCAGACGTTGCGCCGGTACTGGCCGCCGACCTCGAAGAAGGCCGACGTGATCTGACCCAGCGAGCATACTCGGACGGCCTCCATTAGGGAGTCAAATGTGTTGCCTCCCGATGATGCGACGTCCTTGAGTCTGGCCAGGGCCTCCTCGGCCTCCCCGCGGTGCTCCTCGTGGAAGGCGGCCAGTCGGTCGACCTGCGACTGCTTCTCCTCCTCGGTGGCCCGGGCGAGCTCGAGCTCCTGCACGGTGTCGACCGGGTCGGGGTTCAGGAAGGTGTTCACGCCGATGATCGGCAGCGAGCCGTCGTGCTTGCGGTGCTCGTACAGCATCGACTCGTCCTGGATGCGCCCTCGCTGGTAGCCGGTCTCCATGGCGCCCAGGACGCCGCCGCGATCGGAGATCCGGTCGAACTCGGTGAGGACAGCCTCCTCGACGAGGTCGGTCAGCTCGTCGACGATGTAGGAGCCCTGGAGCGGGTTCTCGTTCTTGGAGAGGCCCCATTCCTGATCGATGATCATCTGGATGGCGAGCGCCCGCCGCACGGACTGCGCGCTGGGGGTCGTCACGGCCTCGTCGTAGGCGTTGGTGTGCAGCGAGTTGCAGTTGTCGTTGATCGCGCACAGGGCCTGAAGCGTGGTGCGGATGTCGTTGAAGTCCATCTCCTGTGCGTGCAGGGAGCGGCCCGAGGTCTGGATGTGGTACTTGAGCTTCTGGCTGCGATCGTTGGCCCCGTAGCGCTCCTTCATCGCGATCGCCCAGATGCGACGAGCCACGCGCCCGAGCACCGTGTACTCGGCGTCGATGCCATTGGAGAAGAAGAAGGAGAAGTTCGGCGCGAAGTCGTCGATGTCCATCCCCCGGGCCAGGTAGGCCTCGACGTAGGTGAACCCGTTGGCGAGGGTGAAGGCCAGCTGCGAGATGGGGTTCGCCCCGGCCTCGGCGATGTGGTACCCCGAGATGGAGACCGAGTAGAAGTTCCGGACGTTGTGGTCGATGAAGTACTGCTGGACGTCGCCCATGCAGCGCAGCGCGAACTCCGTCGAGAAGATGCAGGTGTTCTGCCCCTGATCCTCCTTCAGGATGTCGGCCTGGACGGTGCCTCGGACGTTGGCCAGCACCCAGGCGCGGATGTCCGCGGCTTCCTCGGCCGTGGGCTCGCGTCCCTCGGCGTCCCGGAAGGCGTCCAGTCGCTGGTCGATCGCCGTGTTCATGAACATGGCGAGGATCGTGGGCGCCGGACCATTGATCGTCATCGAGACGGATGTGGTGGGGTCGCACAGGTCGAAGCCCGCATAGAGGGCCTTCATGTCGTCCAGGGTTGCGATCGATACCCCGGAGGTCCCGACCTTGCCGTAGATGTCCGGCTGCACATGCGGGTCGCGGCCGTAGAGGGTGACGGAGTCGAAGGCGGTCGAGAGGCGGGTCGCGGGCTGGCCCTGGGCCAGCAGGTGGAAGCGCCGATTGGTGCGGAACGGATCGCCCTCGCCTGCGAACATGCGGGCGGGGGCCTCGCCCTCGCGCTTGAAGGGGAAGACGCCCGCGGTGTAGGGGAAGCGACCCGGCAGGTTCTCCTCGCGCAGGTACTCGACGAGTGCGCCGGCGTCCTCGGTTCGCGGAAGGGCGACCCTCGGGAACCGGGATCCGGCCAGAGTCGTCCGCCACAGCTGGGTGTGCAGCTCCCGGTCGCGGATGCGCACGACGAGCTCGTCGGCGGCGTACTCCTCCCGGATCCGTGGCCACTCCTCGAGCAGGGCGGCGACCTGCGGGTTGAGCTCAGCCTCCTGCGCCGCCAGCAGGGACTCGACCGCTGAAGCGTCAGCGCCTTCCGCGGCGAGCATGGCGGCCGCCGTGTGCAGGTGCTGGGCTCGCCGTGCGACGGCGGCCTGCTGCTCGGTCGTGCGGTGATAGCCCCGGACTGTCTCGGCGACATCGGACAGGTACCGGCTCCGCGACGGTGGAACGACGGTGGTGAGGCCGGTGGGCTGGTGGGTGTCGACCGGGTCGAGCGTGCCTGCGGAGGTGTCGAGCCCCTTCTCGGCGAGGAGGTCGCGAAGGTACAGGTAGAGGGCGGTGACGCCGTCGTCGGCGAAGCGCGCCGCCGAGGTGCCGAAGACGGGCATGTCCTCCCACGAGGAGCCGAACGCCTCGCGGTTGCGCATGAGCTGTCGGGCGACATCGCGACGGGCATCCTCGGCACCGCGCCGCTCGAACTTGTTGATGGCGACGGCGTCGGCGAAGTCGAGCATGTCGATCTTCTCCAGCTGCGAGGCAGCGCCGAACTCCGGAGTCATGACATACAGCGAGACGTCGCAGAAGGGGACGATCCCGGCGTCGCCCTGGCCGATGCCGGGGGTCTCGACGATGACGAGGTCGTGGGTGGCCTGGCAGGCCGCGATGACGTCCGCCAGGTGGTCGGGGATCTCGGATCCGGCGCGGCGGGTGGCCAGCGAGCGGAAGTAGATGCCGCCCAGGTCGATGGCGTTCATCCGGATGCGATCGCCCAGAAGGGCTCCGCCGCCCTTGCGTCGGGTGGGGTCGACGGCAATGACCGCGATGCTGAGCTTGCCCTCCTGATCGGCTCGGAATCGGCGCAGCAGCTCGTCGGTCAGGGAGGACTTGCCCGAGCCGCCCGTGCCCGTGATGCCGAGAACGGGGGTGCCGCGCGATGCGCCGGCGCTGATGAGCGCATCACGCAGTTCTGC
>DMPC01000090.1:11490-11850 GCA_003456155.1 Actinomycetota bacterium
GGCGGGGGCATCCTCGAGTGCGACGTCGCACTCGGCCACCATCGAGGCGATCATGCCGACGAGGCCGAGTCGCTGGCCGTCCTCGGGGGAGAAGATCCGCACCCCCCGCTCGGCGAGCAGTGCTATTTCGCTGGGGACGATGACACCGCCACCCCCGCCATAGATCTGCACGTGCTCGGCGCCGCGGGCGTCGAGCATCTCGCGCAGGTAGGTGAAGTACTCGACGTGGCCGCCCTGGTACGAGGAGACCGCGATGCCCTGGACGTCCTCCTGGAGGGCGGCGCGCACCACCTGCTCCACGCTTCGGTCGTGTCCGAGGGGGATGACCTCGCACCCCTGGGACTGCAGGATCCGGCGCAG
>DMPC01000077.1 GCA_003456155.1 Actinomycetota bacterium
TGATGACGGTGCAGGCTGATGCGTTCTGCCCCTCGATGGTGCGAGCCCTGGTGGGCGTCAGGCTGCCGGTGGGGGAGGGGAGGCGGCCGATGACCTGGCCCGGTCAGGTGCTATCCAAGGGGGAGAAGGACTCTGCTGTCACGGTGATGCCGGCGTTCCCGCTGGTGCTCGAGGAGGTCGGCTACCCGCCCGAGGAGGAGTGGGCGAGCCGCCAGCGCGAGACCCGGGCGGTGCGCAGCCTGGACTAGGCGGCGATGTCGATCCCGATCATGCGCCCGAGTTCGGCCTGACGGCGGTCACGAGTGGCCAGAGCGGCATCGGTCCGCTGAGCGACGGCCAGGATCAGGCAATCGACCTTGCCGACCGTGATCCCGCGGCGGCGTCCCACCCAGTTGATGGCTGCTGCTCCCTCAAAGTCAGCGACGGCATCGAAGGGCAGGAGCCTGCCGCCGCTGACGAACCGACGCAGCGTCTCCCTCTCGGGCTCGCTGCGAGCGCCGATGAGCAGTTCCATGAGCACCGGCTCCGTGTAGGCGACGGTATGAGAGGCGGCGAGCGTGGTGCTGAGCCACGTGACGTCGCGTCGCAGGCCATCGATCCAGACGGACGTATCAGCGAGGGTCGTCATGCCAGTCGACCTCGAAGTCCGTGGGGTCCTCAGGTACCTCGAAGTCCGGCATGGAGCCGCACATTGCGAGCATCTCCTCGCGCGTCATCGGCTGACCGGCGAGATGACGAAGGGCGTAGTCGACTGCCTCGCGCTTGGTCCTCAAGTGGTACTGCACCATCACACGATGGACGAGCTCGTCGTCGATGTCGATGTTCGTCCGCGACATGTGGATGACTATACACCTGATTGGTGTATAGCCAAGATGCAACAGCCGTTCGGAAACTCGTGACACGCAGACGGCGTGCGATGCCGACGCTGAAGAACCACGCGATGGCGACGATCGCGGGACGTGCGCGCGCCATTGGTTGCGACACCCTGCGCAGAGGGATAGCCCCATCGAGCCTTGGTCGGCCTCGGCCCAGAAGCTCCGGGACGTCCTCAGTTCTTGGTGACGGGCGAGTCGATCATCTGCCCGGTGACGTCGTCGATAGTGGACTCATCGCCGGTCGTGTTCGTCATGGGAACTCGTACTGGTCCTTGCGCGTTCTCCATGAGCTGACGCATGCTCACCTGTCGTATGCGCTGGTCGCCATAGGTTCGCCATGCGTATGTCAGTTCCTTGGAGTCCCGCACCACCGTCATCTGCGTGAAGTCGCTCTCTCCGTTGACCTGCGCTGCGCCGAGAGGGATGTCGAAGACATTCAGCACATGGAACAGTTCCTGCACGCCATTAATGGTCGTGCTGGGCACGGGATGGTTGGCACTGAAGAACGCCGCTCGCACGAAGCGACTCGGAGGTGAGTAGTCGCCAGGCAGGCCCAGCCCCCCACTGCCCATGCCCGGAGCCACAACAGTGCCGCCGAAGATGCTGCTCTGCAGCACCGTCTCAGTCGAGACGTTCATGAACTGAGAGAGATGGAGAAGGTGGAAGCGAAGATCAGGGGAGTTGGTGAACGCGCCCGTCACATTCTCGGTGACCTGCAAAGACCCGGCCTCAATGGGCTCCACACCCACGTGCCGACCCTGGCTGTCGATGATCTGATAGTGCAAGGGAGGGGCCGTCGGTCCCCAGCCGTTCACGGGAACATCGACCACCGTGAAGTCGGAGAGCGCATCCAGTGCCTGCTCGATGGTCGAGCACGTGGTGAGCAGGTAGTTGGGAACATCCGTCGGATTCAAGGACTGTGAAGGGTCGACCGTGGCCGGATCGGAGTACTTCGCGTACCCGGCGAAGTAGAACGCCGCCACCATGAGGCCCGCGTCATTGACACCATCCATGATCGACATGGCCCCGAACGTCGCCGTCCCCAGGACAGTCTGGGAGGTTGTCCAGGACTTGCCTGTTCCCGTCGGAAGGACGGAGGACATGGCTGCACCCGAGGGAACGTAGAGCACGTCGTACTCGAGCACCTGTCCGAATTCGGCCGTTCGGCCGGCAACGAAGCCGTTGTCACACTTCAGTCGGATTCCGGTACACATGCCTGAAATGCTACACGCTGATGGATGAATGACTCGGGGGCCCGAGGGATATCCACTTCTCGTGGCGGCCAACCAGGTCAGGCCCCCGGCGTTTTCCCGCGCTTCATAGCGTCGAGGGTGTGCGTCGATCCCCGGAGAACGTGTGGATGGGCACGACGCGCAACGCAGTCTCGTTCATGGTCCTCGAGGAGACCGGCCTTCTCGACGTGGAGGTTCGGGACGACGGCCCAGGCCCCGGGCCGGAGTCGCGCCTGGGCATGGGCACCCGGCTGCTCGAGGAGTCCACCCTTGATTGGTCCCGCCGGGCAGGCAGCCCTGGCCAGGTCCTCACAGCCCGGATCCCGGGCGCCCCCCGGGTGCGGTGACCGCTGCCCCCAAGCTTCCACCAACGGACGTGACTGCCCAGCGACATCGAGGTGTTGGGGTGGGGAAACGGGGGAGGCCGCCGGGGGGAATCGGGGTTCGCCCTGATCCCGTGTGGTTAGGTGAGACGCCATCACCCACGGAGGAGCCACTATGTCCGCTGCGCCGACGGGCCATGCCCCGAGCACCCCGAAGCTCATCGCCCTCGCGGTGCCCTTCCTGGGCGTCATGGGCGCTATTCAGGGCTCCGCTCCCAACATCAACAGCACGGCCCTGGTCAGTCTCACCCGCGACCTCAACATGGGCGGCGGCGACGTGGCCCTTGCCGCGAGCCTCCAGACCATCGCGATCGCGGCCTCGGTCATCACCACCGGACTGCTGGCCGACCGCCTCGGCCGGCGCAAGGTGCTGCTGGCCGCTCTGATCGTGGGTGCTGCGGGTAGTGCCGTCTCCGGGCTGGCCCCAGCCTCGAGCATCTACTTCCTGGGGCAGATCCTCACCGGCGTTGGTCTCGGGGCTGTCTATGGTGCGGCGTTCGGCTACATCCACGCGGTGGCCAAGCCGGGCAAGCTCGCTGCTGCCCTGGGCGTCTTCGGGGCGACCATCGGCCTGACCACGTTGATCATCACGTTCCTCGGCGGCACACTCGTCGGCGTCAGTTGGCGACTCGGCTTCTTCGTCATCACGGTGTTCTCGGTGATCTGCTTCTTCCTCGTCCCGTGGATCCTCCCGAAGATCGCCACCATCAAGAACGCGAGCCTCGACATCGTCGGCCAGATCCTGCTCGCCGTCGGCCTCATCGGCTTCCTCTATGGCGTCAGCCAGCTGGGCAAGAGCCTGACGGCCCCGGCCACCCTCGTGCCACTGGTTGCCGGTGCGATCGTCCTCGCCGCCTTCTTCGTCTTCGAGTCGAAGTCGAAGGGTGCCTTCTACCCGGTGAGCCTGTTCAAGTCCCCGGTCTTCATCGCGGCCATCCTCGCCGGCTTCGTCTACAACTACGGCACCGCGGTCGCCTTCCTGCAGAGCACGAACCTCTGGCAGTACGTGACGGGCGTCTCGACCAAGGATGTCGCGATGTGGCAGGTGCCGCTCGTGGCAGCCGGCATCATCGGCGCTCTGCTGACCGGACGTCAGATGGCGAAGGGCATGAGCAACCGCACTGCTCTGCTCATCGGCACCGTGATGTCGGTGGTCGGCTTCGTGCTCCTCGCGGTCGTGAGCTCCCAGAAGTCCTTCCTCGCCTTCCTCCCGGGCTCGATCCTCGCGGGCGCCGGTGTCGTCATCGTCTCGATCCCGTTCGGCAACCTCATCATCAAGGAGGCTCCGCCGGCCCAGTACGGCCCTGTCACCAGCTCGCGCACCACGATCGGGCAGTTCTGGTACTCGATCGGCTTCGCGATCTCGACGGTCCTCGTCGACAAGCTCACCATGGGCGGTGTGACCAGCAAGCTGACCGAGGCGGGCGTGCAGCCCGACATGATCAGCACGGCCACCTCATCCATCACGCAGTACGTGAAGACAGGTGATGAGCCGACCACGCAGATCGGCAAGGAGGCGCTGGCTGATGCGGCGTCCAGCTACGGCTCCGCATACACGACCGTCATGCTGATCTCCGCCGCCCTCATGCTGCTGGCCGGCATGGTCGCCGTGCTCCTGCTGCGCAAGGCCCACTCGGCCGCAGAAGGTCCGGCCAAGACCGATCCGACCTCGCAGTTGGCCACCGTGGCGGCTCCCGCGTCAGCGGGTGCCTCGTCCGCGGATGCGAGCAGTTCCGGGCCTTCGGCCTCGTCCCCGACCAATCCGAGCAAGGAGTAGTCGCATGTGCACCAACTTCAAGTACCCGAAGGCCACGGACGGCACGGTCTGCGTCGGTCGCACGATGGAGTTCCCGAACGAGATCCCGTGGCAGATGGGCGTGCTGGCGGCCAACCATGCCGGGCAGTCGACGATCGTCCCGAACGGCAAGACGTGGCAGGCGAAGTACGGTGTCGTCGGCTTCTCGGGCTTCGGCAATCCTCAGTGGTATGCCGATGCCATGAACACCGCGGGTCTGTCGGCGCACGCGCTCTACATGCCCGGGCACTGCACGTACTACGCGCCTAAGGGCGATGGCACGGACATCGGGGCACTTGATGTCATCGGTTTCGTGCTCGGTACCTGCTCCACGACGGCGGAGGCCCGTGCTGCCCTCGGAACGATCAACGTGGTCAACAAGATGCCGCAGGAGATCCCCATCACCCTGCCGCTTCACTTCATCATCCATGACCAGGACTCCTGCATCGTCGCGGAGTTCCACGCCGAGGGCATGCGCATCTCGGACAACCCCGTGCAGGTGGCGACCAACTCTCCCTATCTGGACTGGCACCTGACCAACGTCGCCAACTACCTCAGCCTGTCACCGGAGAACCCGGCGCCCATCGTCATCGGCGGCACGACCTTCGCGCCTTCTGCCCAGGGCCAGGGGTTCCGCGGACTTCCCGGCGACGGCACGTCGCCCAGTCGCTTCATCCGTGCTCTCACTGCCGTTCGATTCGCCTCTGTCCCGGCCGATCGCGATGCGGCTGAGCTCGGCACGATCCGGACTCTCCACGGCTTCGACATCGTCGCGGGAGACATTGAGGAGACGGCCCCTCACGGTGACGTGCCCGAGCTGACCATGTGGTCCACCGTCAGCGACCTGACGGCGAATCGCTACCTGGTCAACGTCTATGCCGACCCGCAGTGGTTCGCGATCGATCTGACCACCACGGACTTCTCCACGTCGCGGGTCTCCGCCCTGCCCTCGGCCGGCGGCATCTCCGCGCTCACCCTCTAGCCCGGAACGGACGTAGATCCATGGCAGCCGACCTCATCCTGAAGGCCTCGACCATCGTCACGATGGATGAGGCGAACCCGCGAGCCGAGGCGATCGCCGTCGACACCACGACGGGGCAGATCACCGCGATCGGCTCCCTGGCCGACGTCCAGGCTGCGGCACGCGGAGTCACGGTGACCGATCTGGGAACTACCGTTCTCATGCCCGGCCTCATCGACGCGCACAACCACCCTGCCCTGAGCGGCATGGTCACTCAGGAGCCGTCCTACTGGATCGCGCCCTACATGGGCTACCCGACGTATGCCGATGTCCAGGCACTGTGGAAGAAGCTGGACAGCGAGCTGCCGGCCGGGCAGCCGGTCATCTGCAACGGTCTGGACCGTCTGCTGCAGGAGGCTCCCGAGCTCACGAACACCGAACTGGATGCGTTCTTCCCGTCGCGCCCGGCGCTGGTGCTCGACAACTCCGGCCACGAGGCCTACTTCAACTCCGCGGTGATCACCCTCAACGGCTGGGAGGCAGGAAAGCCTCCCGCTGATCCGGTGGGTGCCCGCTTCGGACGCAATGCGGATGGCACATCGAACGGTCGGGCCTACGAGACCGCGGCTCTCCTGGAGGCGGCGAGCAAGCTCCTGCCTCTGGCTGTCCCGCACCCGCTGCTGTCGCTGGCGCGATGGTTCACCCTGATGTCGAGCCATGGCATCACGATGACGACGGAGCACACCTATCAGGACTCCATGCTCAAGGGCTACGTCGCGTGCGCATCGCTCCCGGGAGTCCCGGTGCGTGTCGCGCTCTACCACATGTCCATCGACGCAACGTGTGGTGATCCGGTGACCTCACCAGATCCTGCGAAGCTGTGGAAGCAGGGCATCAAGCTCTGGGCCGATGGGTCGCCGTGGAACGGCACCATCGCGTCCTCCTTCCCCTATCTCGATACGCCTCGCGTGAGGAATGCGCAGATCCCTCTGGGCCCCGGGGGAGAGGCGATGATGGACTACTCCCGCGCGGAGCTGGACCAGGTCCTCGCGACCTATGCGCCGAAGGGATTCCAGTTCGCCTTCCACGTGAATGGCGATGTGGGCCTCGATGTCGTGCTCGACGCCTACGAGAACGCCCTCGTGGAGAACCACCTCCTGGGCACCGACCATCGCTGGCGCGTGGAGCACGTGGGTGGGTGCCGAGGTGACCAGTTCGACCGTGCCGCATCGCTGGGCGTGACCATCTCGATGCTGCCCGCCCAGTTCATCTACTGGGGCGACCTCCTCGACGGAGTCATGTTCCCGCCGGAGATCGGAAGCCAGTGGATGCGTGCGGGCGATGCCTTCCGCTCCGGAGCCCTCGTCACCTTCCACAACGACGGCTCGGTGAGCCCGCCCATCCCCTTGCTCAACATCCAGAGCATGGTCACCCGCCGGACGCCGTCCGGTGCCCTCCACGGGCCCGAGCAGCAGGTGACCCTGGACGACGCCATCAAGGCGCACACCGTGAACGCGGCCCGACAGCTGGGCCGCGAGCACGATCTGGGCTCCCTGGCCGTGGGCAAGCTGGCCGACCTCGTCGAGCTCTCGGCCGACCCCTACGCCGTGGATTCGGACAAGCTCACCGATGAGGTGAAGGTCCTGGGCACCTGGATGAGCGGCCGCAAGGTCGACACCAGCGCCTTCCTCACGCAGGTCCAGGCCATTGATCCGTCCGAGCACAAGGACCTGCCTGCGGCAGCCATGTCCCACAAGTGCTGCTGAGGTAGGCCCAGCCGGGATTCCCGGTTGCCCTACGACCCGGATTTGGCCCAGCGCAGGGGCCCCGGTAGCCTTGGGCGCTGCTGTCTGCACGGCAGCCTGGGGCCAGGGATGGTTCCAGTACGGCGTTCTCGGTGCCACGGCCTCGGCCCTGGGGTCGGAAACGGGCAGAACCCACGTCC
>DMPC01000189.1:0-139 GCA_003456155.1 Actinomycetota bacterium
ATCCGGAGACCCAGGTGGTTCTCGCGAACCTGCGCTCGCCCCTGGGCAGGGTTCTCCTAGCCGCGGCCGAAGGGCGTCTGGATGACTTCGCCGCTCTCCAGTGGGCTCCTGGCTACGCCGTCACCGTCGTCATCGCCGC
>DMPC01000189.1:517-1039 GCA_003456155.1 Actinomycetota bacterium
CCTACGCGGCGGTCGACCTCATCCGGCTTGAGGGATCGCATCATCGCCGCGACATCGCCGAGAAGGCTTCTGCATCCTGATCGTCAAAAAGCCCTCCCCGGGAGGGTGGCGCGAGTAGATTGCGGCGCGACCACGAGGAGGTCCCATGCTGCGCGCTACTCGAATCGTCATCGGTGCGGTGGGTGTGGCCCTCCTCGCCAGCGCCATCGCCGTACCCGCTCAGGCAGCAACCAAGCCAGGGGCCAAGTGCTCCAAGGCGGGCATCACCGTCAACACCGGCAAAGGCGATCTTCGCTGCATGAAGAAGGCCGGAAAACTGGTCTGGGTGAAGCTCCCCTCCCCGGGCGGATCCGGCGGGGGGTCCGGTCCCTCGGGTGCCAGCACGGGTATCGCATCGAGCGCCAGCATCCCGAAGGTCATGCAGAACTGGGGCCTGGCCCTCGCCCCGTATGACGCCGCAACCGGCAAGGCTGGTGTCATGCAGATCGCGGGCGTCACTCCGCCGACCTTCGGCAATCCAAC
>DMPC01000189.1:1358-2314 GCA_003456155.1 Actinomycetota bacterium
CTGCCGAGGCTCTACAGCAACGACTACAGCGTCCGGGTGGCCCCGACTGGGACCGCCTGCTCAGGCACTGCCGCCCCGATTCTCTTCGAGCACGAGCACCTGATCGATCCCATAGTCAAGGTGGGCGACAAGGTCAAGGCAGGTCAGCAGCTCGGCGTTGTGAGCGACTACAACCCGCACTGGAAGGCCAAGGGCTTGGGCGTCCTGGACATCGGCGTCTTCTACTCCAAGAACGACAACAGTGGCCGACCGTGGCATGCCTGCCCGTCGAACTACCTCGCCCCGGCGCAGAAGGATGCACTCCTCGCCACCCTCGCTTCGATCCAGAACGCATGGATCGCCCAGCGCGGTGATCCGAGTCTGTACAACCTCTCGGCGCAGAACCCGGTGGGCTGCGTGACGGCGGACGACATCACTGACAACAACCAGGGAACTCAGTAGCGGGGACGCCCTCAGCTCCGCGGAGCGCCTCGGGCGGGAGTTCCCGGCGGGCGTGGAAGACTGACGTCCGTGAGCGCCACGATCCCGAACGTCCTCGCCGGCCGCTACGCCTCGCCGGCGATGGTCGGCGTGTGGTCGCCTGAGGCCAAGATCGTCGTGGAGCGTCGACTCTGGCTGGCGGTCGCGGCAGCGCAGGCGGAGATGGGCCTTGACATCCCGGTGCCTGCTCTGGAGGACTACCTGCGGGTGATCGGGCAGGTCGATCTCGACTCGATCGCGGCGCGCGAGCGGGTTACCAAGCACGACGTGAAGGCGCGCATCGAGGAGTTCAACGCCCTCGCGGGCCACGAGTACGTGCACATCGGGATGACGTCGCGCGACCTCACCGAGAACGTCGAGCAGCTGCAGATCCGAGACTCCCTGCTCATCGTCCGGGATCGCTGCGTTGCTGCGCTCGACCGTCTTGCCGGTCTCGCCGTCGCATACTCCGACACCGCTCTCACGGGCCGCTCGCA
>DMPC01000189.1:2595-4213 GCA_003456155.1 Actinomycetota bacterium
CGCGGCATCAAGGGTCCGGTGGGCACAGCGCAGGACATGCTCGACCTCATGGGCAGCGAGGGGCGACTCGCGCAGTTGGAGTCGGCCGTTGCCGATCATCTCGGCTTCACGCACGTCCTCGACAGTGTCGGCCAGGTCTATCCGCGATCCCTCGACCTCGATGTCGTGTCGGCACTCATGCAGGTGGCCGCGGGCCCATCCAGCCTCGCCACCACGATCCGACTCATGGCCGGTCACGATCTCGTGACGGAGGGCTTCCGTCCGGGGCAGGTCGGCTCCTCCGCGATGCCGCACAAGATGAACTCGCGCTCGTGCGAGCGCGTCAACGGATTCGCCGTCCTGCTTCGTGGCTACCTCACGATGACCGCGGATCTCGCCGGATCGCAGTGGAACGAGGGCGATGTCTTCTGCTCCGTCGTGCGTCGCGTCGCCCTGCCGGATTCCTTCTTCGCCATCGACGGGATGTTCGAGACCTTCCTGACGGTGCTTGACGACTTCGGCGCCTTCCCTGCCGTGATCGACCGCGAGCTCGATCGCTACCTGCCCTTCCTCTCGACCACGAAGGTGCTGATGGCCAGCGTGCGCAAGGGCGTCGGGCGCGAGACGGCGCACGAGGCCATCAAGGAGCACGCCGTCGCGGTCGCCCTCGCGATGCGCGAGGACGGCCTCGTCGAGAACGACCTCCTGGCGCGGCTTGCCGCCGACGAGCGGCTGCAGCTCTCACAGGCTGAACTGCAGGCTCTGCTGGCGGAGCCGCTCGCGTTCACCGGAGCAGCGGCCAGCCAGGTGCGTGCGGTGGCCGATCGCGTCCAGGCGATCGTGGAGCGCTATCCCGACGCCGCGTCCTACACACCCGGAGACATCCTGTGAGCGATCGGACAGACCCTTACGGCCTGCCGCCGGAGTACGAGCACGTCTATTCGGGCAAGGTCCGCGACCTGTATCGCACGCCCGACGACAAGCTCCTCTTCGTCGCGAGTGATCGCATCTCCGCCTACGACTGGGTGCTGCCCACCCTCATCCCGGACAAGGGCCGGATCCTCACCGCCCTGTCTCAGTGGTGGTTCCGTCGACTCGAGGGAGTCGTGCCGAACCATGTCGCGTCCGGCAAGATCCCGAAGGCTGTTGCGGGGCGCGCGATGGTGTGCGAGCGGCTCGACATGCTCCCCGTCGAGTGCGTGGTGCGCGGCTATCTCGCCGGCTCCGGCTGGAAGGACTACCAGGCCACCCGGCGTATCTGCGGCAACGGCCTGCCGCCGGGGCTGAAGGACGGCTCCGAGCTGCCGAAGCCGCTGTTCACCCCGGCGACCAAGGCGGCACTCGGGGAGCATGACGAGAACATCACCTATGACGAGACCATCGTGCTGATCGGCCAGGAGGAGGCCCAGGAGCTGAAGCGGATGTCGCTCGACATCTACCTGCGTGCCCTGGAGATCGCCCGCGATCGCGGTCTCATCCTCGCCGACACCAAGTTCGAGTTCGGGTTCGCGAAGTCGGGCAAGAATGCCGGCCGCATCGTCCTCGCCGACGAGGTCCTCACGCCCGACTCCTCGCGCTACTGGGAGGCCTCGACCTGGGAGCCCGGGGGCCCGCAGCCGTCGTTCGACAAGCAGTTCGT
>DMPC01000189.1:4398-6850 GCA_003456155.1 Actinomycetota bacterium
CGCGACTGGCTCACCTCGCCGGAGTCCGGGTGGAGCAAGGATTCAGGCGACCCGCCACCCGCGCTGCCCGACGAGATCGTCGAGCGCACGCGGGCCAAGTACGTCGAGGCCTATGAGCGCCTGACGGGGGAGACCTTCTCGTGACGACGTGGTTGGTCACCGGGGGAGCCGGCTACATCGGTGCGCATGTCGTCCAGGCCCTGCTCGACAGCGGCCGCCAGGTCGTCATCTATGACGACTTCTCCGCGGGGCTCAGGCGCCGCGTGCCTGCTGGCGTCGAGGTGGTCGAGGGTGACGTGCATGACGCGTCAGCCCTCGCGCACGCCTTCCGTACCCATGCCATTGATGGGGTCGTGCACCTGGCGGCGAAGAAGGCGGCCGGTGAGTCGGTCAACGTCCCGCTCTACTACTACCGCGAGAACGTCGACGGGCTCCTGCACGTGCTCGAGGCGATGGAGGGCACCGGAGTCTCTCGCCTGGTGTACTCGTCGTCGGCGGCGGTCTATGGCACCCCTCGCGTGAACCCGGTGGTCGAGGACTCCCCGCTGCTGCCTGAGTCGCCCTACGGCGAGACGAAGGTCGTCGGGGAGTGGATGGCGCGCGACTGCGGTGTCGCCTGGGGGCTGTCGTGGTCTGCGCTGCGCTACTTCAATGTCGCTGGCGCGGCGTCCGACGCTCTCGGCGACAGCAGCGTCAACAACCTGATCCCGATGGTCTTCCGCGCTCTGGAGCAGGGGCGCCGGCCGCAGATCTTCGGCGACGACTACGCGACGCCGGACGGCACCTGCATCCGTGACTACATCCATGTCGTCGATCTCGCAGAGGCGCATGTCGCGGCCGTCGCCCGCTGCGAGGCAGCGGTGCGTGCGGATGTGCTCAACGTCGGCACCGGCCATGGGTACTCGGTGCGCGAGGTGATGGACATGGTGAGCGACGTCATCGGCCGCGACGTCGATGCCGAGGTGGTGGGTCGGCGGGCGGGTGATCCTCCGGCGACCTGGGCGTCGACGGATCTCATCGAGCGCGAGCTGGGCTGGCGAGCGAGCCGGGACCTGCGGGAGATGGTGTCGAGCGCGTGGAGCAGCTGGCGGGCGAACGCGTAGCGCCCTTGAGCCCTCTGCTCACCCCACCCCTGATGCGAACCCTGCCTGTCGCTTCGCACGCCGCAGGAGGGGGAGCAGACCGCCATTCACCTGTCGCATCGCATCGCGACGCGTGGCAGTCGCCACTCAGGGTTGGGCGCGCGGCGACACCCGGAAGACCGGGATCTCCCGATGGATGTTCCGGGCGTACATCCGGTAGGCGGACCAGCCCTGCTCCAGCAGCGAGTACAGCCGCAGGGCCTCGTCGCCGTGAACCTCGGTGAACGTCACCTCCACCGATACGTCACCCTCCTGCAGGGACCCCTCCGGGTGCTCACGGATGTTGAACACCCAGCCCGGTACGCGCTCCTGCCCGGCATTGGACCCGGCGATGACCCAGTCCGCGCCGTCACGGCCGGCCAGCAGGGGCGTCGTCCGCCACTCCCCGGATCGTCGGCCGAGGGTGGTGATCCACACCACCTGCGCTCCGCCCGGGAAGCGTCGCCCGAGTCGTCCGCCGGAGACGGCATGCAGGGCGCGGTGCGACACGGTGGTCGCCCGCAGGAGCGACCCCCAGAACAGGTCGTAGCCCCGGCTTCCCATGGCCGGACCGTACCGAAGGAACCGCCCCTTCCTCGATCGATAGACTGAAGGTCTTCCCTGCGCCCTCGCACGACCCACCTCTCACCTTGGAGCGCCTGTGGCCCGCGTCGTCGTCGACGTCATGCTCAAGCCGGAGATCCTCGACCCGCAGGGTCGTGCCGTCCAGGGAGCTCTCGGCCGCCTCGGCCTCGATGGCGTGACGGACGTTCGCCAGGGCAAGCAGTTCGTGATCGACATCGACGGTGCCCTCGAGGGCGATCGGCTCGCCCTGATGGAGAGGCTGGCGGGTGAGCTGCTGAGCAACCCGGTGATTGAGGACTTCACGATGCGGGTGGAGGCATGACGATGCGCATCGGCGTCGTCACCTTCCCCGGCACCCTCGATGATCAGGACGCTGCGCGCGCCGTGACCATCGCTGGAGGTGATCCCGTCGCGCTGTGGCACGGCGACGATGACCTCAAGGGCGTCGACGCGGTGATCCTCCCCGGCGGCTTCTCCTACGGTGACTACCTGCGCTGCGGTGCGATCTCCCGTTTCGCCCCCGTGATGACGAGCCTCATCCCGGCAGCCCAGGGGGGCCTGCCCGTCCTGGGCATCTGCAACGGCTTTCAGGTGCTCTGCGAGTCGCACCTGCTTCCCGGCGCCCTGACCCGCAACGACTCCCTGCATTTCGTCTGCCGCGACCAGCGCCTGCGCATCGAGCGCACCGACACCGACTGGACCCGCGACTTCACGTCCGGCCAGGAGATCGTCATCCCGCTGAAGAA
>DMPC01000189.1:7164-7436 GCA_003456155.1 Actinomycetota bacterium
CGCGGCAACGTGGTCGGGTTGATGCCGCACCCGGAGCATGCGGTCGAGCCGCTGACGGGGCCATCACTGGACGGACTGCCGTTCTTCACCTCCGTCCTGACATCCCTGGTGGCCTCCTCATGATCGATACCGTCCAGCACGCGATCGACGATCCCGACCAGACACAGCCCTTCGCAGAGCTCGGCCTGAAGCCCGATGAGTACGCGCGGATCCGGGAGATCCTCGGCCGCCGCCCCACAAGCTCCGAGCTCGCGATGTACTCGGTGATGTGG
>DMPC01000189.1:7627-8342 GCA_003456155.1 Actinomycetota bacterium
GAGCACTGCTCCTACAAGTCCAGCAAGGTGCACCTGCGCCAGTTCGGCGAGAAGAAGCCGGAGTCCGATGCGCTGCTCGTCGGCATCGGCGAGAACGCCGGAGTCGTCGACATCGGTGACGGCTGGGCGGTCACCTTCAAGGTCGAGAGCCACAACCATCCGTCCTACGTCGAGCCCTACCAGGGTGCGGCGACCGGCGTCGGCGGCATCGTCCGCGACATCATGTCGATGGGCGCCCGGCCGCTCGCGGTCATGGATCCGCTGCGCTTCGGGCCTCTTGATGCGCCTGACACCAAGCGGGTGCTGCCGGGGATCGTCGCGGGCGTCGGTGGCTACGGCAACTGCCTGGGCCTGCCGAACATCGGCGGCGAGGTCGTCTTCGACGCGTCCTACGCGGGAAACCCGCTGGTGAATGCGCTGTGCGTCGGGGCGATGCGCCACGAGGATATCCACCTTGCCAGCGCGAAGGGTGTCGGCAATCTCGTCGTCCTCTACGGCGCCCGCACCGGCGGTGATGGCATCGGCGGCGTCTCGGTGCTCGCATCGGAGACGTTCGACGCCGACGGCCCGGCCAAGCGTCCGAGCGTGCAGGTCGGCGATCCGTTCATGGAGAAGCTGCTCATCGAGGCGACTCTCGAGGTGCTGCACTCCGGGCTGGTCGAGGGCATCCAGGATCTCGGCGGTGCCGGGATCTCCTGCGCCACGAGCGAGCTCG
>DMPC01000189.1:8606-9225 GCA_003456155.1 Actinomycetota bacterium
ATGAGCGAGTCGCAGGAGCGCATGTGCGCGATCGTGACTCCCGACAACCTCGACGCGTTCATGGCCCTGTGCCGCAAGTGGGATGTCGAGGCCGTCGTGATCGGCGAGGTCAACGACTCCGGTCGCCTGACCGTCGACTGGCACGGTGAGCGAATCGTGGATGTGCCGCCACGCACGGTGGCGCACGAGGGCCCCGTCTACGAGCGCCCTTTCCACCGGCCGTCCTGGCAGGACGCCCTGCAGGCGAGCACGCCGGATGCGCTGCCCCGCCCCTCCACCCCGGATGAGTTGCGCGCCACCCTTCTCGATCTTGTGGGAGCCCCGAACCTCGCATCCAAGTCCTGGGTCACGTCGCAGTACGACCGCTACGTGCTCGGCAACACCGTCCTGGCGCAGCCCGAGGACTCCGGGATGGTGCGGGTCGACGAGGAGACCGGTCGTGGTGTGGCCATCTCGACCGACTGCAATGGTCGGTTCGCCAAGCTCGACCCGTATGCGGGAGCACAGCTGGCGCTGTCCGAGAGCTATCGCAATGTCGTGGCCACGGGTGCGATTCCGCTCGCCGTGACGAACTGCCTGAACTTCGGATCGCCGGAGGATCCCGAGGTCATGTGGCAGT
>DMPC01000058.1:0-5029 GCA_003456155.1 Actinomycetota bacterium
CGGTCACCAGGGTTGCGTAGAGCATGCGGGTGCGGTCGTCGCCTAGCCGCACCGCGAGGGTGCGCTTGCCGACCTCAGTGTCCCCGGGGATGTCCCTCAGGTTGTTGGTGACGAGGATCGCGCAGCTCAGCAGTCCCACACCGATCGAGGCCAGGATGTCGACGGCCGTGATCACGAGCGTCTGCACATAGGCGGTGCCGACCACCGGAACGAGTCCGAAGAAGACGAACACGAAGATCTCTCCGAGGCCCGCATAGCCGTACGGCCGAGGGCCCCCGGTGTAGAGCCAGGCCGCGGCGATGCTCGCCGCGCCGACCAAGAGCAGCCACCACTGCCCGGTGAGCGCGACGAGGATCAGTCCGAGGACGGCTGCCGCGGCCAGGGACACGACGGCAGCCCGCTTGACGGCGGCGGCGGGCGCGAGGCCCTGCCCGACGAGCCGGACGGGCCCCACTCGCACGGCATCGGTGCCGCGAACACCGTCGCTGTAGTCGTTGGCGTAGTTGACGCCGACCTGGAGCAGGACGGCGACTCCGAGGGCAAGCAGGACGCGCACCGCATCGAAGGCCCCGGCCTGTGCCCCGAGTCCAGCGCCGACGGCGATCGGAGCGATTGCTGCAGGAAGGGTTCTCGGCCGTGCGCCCTCCCACCACTCGCGTGTGGTCGCCATCACCGATCCTCCTGCCCGGTTGCCGCCCACTCGATCAGCAGTCGGCGGTCCACCTTGCCATTGGGCAGGTGTGGCAGCGCGTCGACCTGGTGCATCAGCGGCCGGGCGGCTCGGCCGAGGATCTGCTCGACGGATTCTCGCGCGTCGTCGGGGGCGCGGCGAGCACCGTCACGGACGACGACGAACGCATGCAGGGCGGGTTCCTGCCGTGGATCGGTCACGACGACGGCGGCGGCGGCATCGATGTCCGGATGGTCGGCGAGAACCTGGTCGACTGCACCGATCGAGACGTTGACCCCGCTGATGCTGACGACGTCATCAGCGCGGCCGATCACCATCACTCGGCCATCCGACTCGATGCGTCCGATGTCGCTGGTGAGGAAGCCTCGTGGCCCGAAGGCCGCTCGAGTGAGGTCGGGCTCGGCGCGATAGCCGAGAGCGACGGAGGGGCCGCCGACGATGAGCGTGCCGGTCTGCGCGTCCACCTCGACGCTGACGCCCGGCAGCGGAACCCCGTCGAACACGCACCCCCCTGCCGTCTCCGTGGCCCCGTAGGTCGAGATCAGGCGCACGCCCAGCGATGTGGCGACATCGCGGAGGGACGGTCGCAGCGAGGCGCCGCCCACGAGGATCTGGGAGCAGCCCAGCAGTGCGCGGGTCCCCGCCTCGTCCGACAGCAGTCGCGTGACCTGGGCGGGCACGAGGGACACGCGGACGTCGTCGTGACGCCGACGGGCGCTCTCCACGGCGGCAGCGAAGGCCTGGGGCGTGAACGGCCCCGCCCCGCCGATGCTGGGCACGACGATCGGATCGCGCCCGGCCGCGAGGGACCGCACGAGCACGTTGATCCCGCCCATCGACGTCACGGGCAGGGCCAGTACCCACTGGGGTCGGGCTCCTCGAGCGTGGACGGCTCCGTCGAGCGCGGTGAGGGTCGCGGCGGAGTGGAGCACGCCACGCGGCTCTCCAGTCGAGCCGGATGTGGCCACCACCAGCGCGACCTCTGGTGACTCGAGGGGGAGCCCGGCATCGATGTGCAGTGCCCGCAGGATGCTCGCCACGTAGTCGTTCGACACGGTCGCGGACACGGTAGGGACGGGGGCGATCGCGGGCCCGGACCCGGTCAGCGCCTCGGCGAGCGCCTGCAGCAGGCGCGCGGCACCCTCGGATCCCGGGGGAACCGGTACGCGCTCGAGAGGGGATGCGGCCATCGGGCACGAGCGTAGGCCGGACGGTAGGTTTCGGCGCATGGACACCCGCACTCGCTATGCGCTGCCACCGATCGCCCCCGAGGGTTCACCGGCCCTCCGTGACCCCGGTCACTCCTCGGCGACGCCGGCCTGCGGCTGGGAGTCCGAGGGTGACTACTCCGACATCCGGTACGAGGTGTCGACCGGTGACGCTGCGGGGATCGCGAAGATCACGATCAATCGGCCTGCGCGTCGCAACGCCTTCCGGCCGCCGACCCTCTTCGAGCTGCAGGACGCCTTCAACCGGGCCCGCGACGACGACAGCATCGGTGTCATCATCCTCACCGGTCAGGGAGATCTCGCCTTCTGCTCGGGCGGCGATCAGTCCATCCGAGGCGACGACGGCTACATCGGCGATGACGAGGTGGCGCGCAAGGGGATCGGCCGCCTCAACGTGCTGGACCTGCAGATGCAGATCCGTCGCACGCCCAAGCCGGTGATCGCGATGGTTGCGGGCTACGCGATCGGCGGCGGTCATGTCCTGCACGTTGTCTGCGACATGACCGTGGCCGCCGACAACGCGCGCTTCGGCCAGACCGGACCCATGGTCGGTTCGTTCGACGGGGGCTACGGCTCCGGGCTGCTGGCCCGGACCATTGGTCAGAAGCGGTCACGCGAGGTCTGGTACCTGTGCGAGCAGTACGGAGCCGCGCAGGCCTACGACTGGGGCCTGGTCAACGAGGTCGTGCCGATCGAGGATCTCGAGATCGCGACCGTGGACAAGGCCCTACGGATGCTCGACATGTCGCCGCTGGCTCTACGCATGCTCAAGGCTTCGCACAACGCGGCTGACGACGGCCTCGCCGGTGTGCAGCAGCTCGCAGGCGACGCGACCCTGCTGTTCTACATGACGCAGGAGGCCCAGCACGGCCGTGATGCCTACAAGGAGAAGCGGAAGCCGGACTTCCGGCAGTTCCCCAAGCGGCCCTGATGGCCGCTGGCCCGTCCCTCGACGATCTGCTCGCCACAGCGGTCCCTTTCGCGCTGCCGCTGCGCCATCCGTTTCGCGGTCTGCGCGTGCGGGAGGGCGTGCTCCTCGAAGGGCCCGAGGGCTGGGGGGAGTTCGCCCCCTTCGATGACTACCCCGACACCGCGGCCGCCCGGTGGCTCGCCAGCGCGATCGAGGCGGCCTTCAGGGGATGGCCCGAGCCTTGCCGCTCCGACATCGAGGTCAACGCGATCATCCCCGCGGTGGGAGCCGATGATGCCGCTCGGCTGACGCGTGAGGCGATCGCCGACCTCGGATGCCGAACCATCAAGGTGAAGGTGGGGTCGCGCGACCTCTCGGCCGACGAGCAGCGGGTCGGAGCCATCCGCGACGTCCTCACCGCTGAGCTCGGTCCGGGGCAGGGGTTCATCCGCGTCGACGCCAACGGCGCCTGGGACGTCCGTCGAGGCGAGCAGGCCCTGCGCAGTCTCGCCGGCTTCGGGCTGGAGTACGTCGAGCAGCCGTGTGCGACCCGGGAGGAGATGCGCGAGCTGCGTCGCCTCGTCGACGTGCGGTTCGCTGCGGACGAGCTGATCCGCCAGGCCGACGGTCACGTCACCCGGATATCCGAGATCGCCGATGTCGCCGTGCTCAAGCCCGCGCCGTTGGGCGGTGCGGCCCCGCTGCTGCAGCAGGCGGAGGCGCTCGACGTTCCTGTCGTGGTCAGTGGCTCGCTGGACTCGTCGGTGGGGCTGGGCACCGCCCTGGCCGCCGCGGGTGCCTTGCCTGATCTGCCCTTCGCCTCGGGGCTCGGCACCGGTGCCCTCTTCGCCTGCGACCTGGCCGGACCCGTGGTCCCACGGAACGGCCGGATCCGCGTGGAGCGCATCGCGCCCGACCCCCAGGCCCTTCAGGTGGCCGCTGCGCTCGTCAGCGAGGAGCGGCGGGCTTTCTGGCTCCAGCGTGTGGCGGATGCCTGGGCCGTGAAAGGGTGAGTGCCGTGAATCCCTCAACGGCGGAGGCGATCGTCCTCGTCGACGAGCTCCTGCGCTGTGGCGTGAGCGATGCCGTCCTCGCCCCCGGATCCCGCTCCACCCCGCTGGCCCTCGCGCTCGCCGCGGTCGAGGCGCGAGGTGACCTCACCCTGCATGTTCGACTCGACGAGCGTTCGGCGGCGTACACGGCCCTGGGCATCGGAAAGGTGACCGGGGTGCCCGCCGTCGTCCTCACCACCTCGGGGACTGCGGCCGTGAACCTGCACCCGGCGATCGTCGAGGCGGACGAGGCATCGGTCCCGATGCTCGTCATCACGGCTGACCGTCCGCCTCGTCTGCGTGACGTGGGAGCCAACCAGGCGATCCGCCAGGCGTCGGTGTTCGGCTCGGACGTGCGCATCTCGATCGACATGGCGCCGGCGTCCCGGGAGGTCGGCCAGGTGCGGTACTGGCGGTCGACCGTCGCCCGTGCGGTCGCCACGGCGACCGACGCCCTGCGTCCGGGGCCGGTCCACCTCAACATCCCGTTCGAGGAGCCGCTCGTCCCCGAGGGTGATGAGGACGAGGGGGGCACCTGGTCGGAGGATCTCGACGGTCGGCCCGACGGACGTCCGTGGACGGCAGACGCACGACTGGTGGCCGGGATGAGCACCCCGCTCGACGACGTCCTGAACGCCATGCTCGAGGACGCCGTCGTGCCGGCCCGTGGCGTGGTGGTGATCGGTGATCATCAGGATGTCGACGCGGTCGAGCTTGCCGACGAGCTCGCCGACGCCCTCGCCTGGCCGATCCTCTCCGAGCCGAGCGGCAACGGCGCAGGGTGCAGCACGGCGCTGAGTCACGCGCCGCTCCTCCTCGCCGACGAGTCCTTCGCCGAGGCGCACATTCCCGATCTCGTCCTGACGATCGGGCGGATCGGCCTGAACCGATCGGTCCTGCGGATGATCAGCCGCGCCGCCCTGCACGTGGCGGTCGACTCCCGGCCCCAGTGGAGCGACCCCACCCGCTCGGCGGATCTCGTGGTGGCCTCGGTCCCGCTGCCTCCCGAGGAGGCTGAGGTCGACGAGGAGTGGCTGGAGTCATGGCAGCGCGCGGACGTCCTCGCCGCTGCAGCGGTGGAGACCGCTCTGTCGTCGGCCTCCGACGCTGCCCTGACGGGAATGCATGTGGCCCGTGTCGTGGCGGC
>DMPC01000058.1:5211-7240 GCA_003456155.1 Actinomycetota bacterium
TGGCGGCGCAGGTCCCGCGTGACGGCCTCTTCCTCGTCGGCGCCTCGTCACCGGTCCGTCATGTGGGCTCGTTCGCCGCGAACTCCGTGCAGGACGGTCGCGTCATCGGCAATCGCGGCACCTNNACGGCTGCCTATCCACCGCCTGGGGCGCCGCGAGTGCGCATCAGCGCAACGGGGGTGCGGGAGCGGTTGCGCTGGTCGGCGACCAGACCTTCCTCTACGACTCCAACGGCCTGCTCGTCCCGGCCGATGAGGAGCGACCCGATCTCGTCATCGTGGTCTCCGACAATGACGGTGGTGGCATCTTCTCCACCCTGGAGCAGGGTCGCGTGATCGTGCCGTCGGCCTTCGAGCGGGTCTTCGGCAACCCTCTCGGCATCGACATCGCCGCACTCTCGGCCACGCTCGGCATCCCCGCCGTCACCGTCGACACGGTGGCGGGTCTCGTCGAGGCTGTCGACGATGCGCTCGGGGCGGGCGGCGTCCGCATCGTGGTCGCCCGCACCTGTCCGCGTGATCGCGAGGCGGAGATCCTCGCCGAGGTCCAGCGCGCGGTCGACTCAGCCCTGGCATACGCCTGATCCGCGCGTAGCGTGGGGGGCGTGACGGACGATCCCACGACGCGTGAGCGCGTCCTGGCTGCCGCGGCTGAACTTCTGGCCGAGCGCAGCATCGCAGCGACGACCCGTCGCGAGGTGGCGCGCGCGGCCGGTGTCGGACGCCGCAGCGTGGAGGATGTCGCCGAGACCCGGATGGACCTGCTGCGCGAGGTGATCGCGGCACTGCCGTTTCCACCGGTCGCGGCAACGATGGCGCTGCAGGCTCAGCACCCGACCGAGCCGGCCCTGCAGGCCCTGCTGCGCGCAGCGCGCGACGTGCTCGGCGATCCGGGAGCGGCCTGGGATCCGCTGGAGCTCCAGGCCATCAGCATGGCGCCCTACGACGATGCGCTGCTCGCGGTGGTGGCGTCGAGGCTGGACCGCCGCTGGTCGGCGGCCGAGGCCGTCATCCATCAGCTCCGAGGCCCCGGTGCTGACCACGACGAGCAGGTCATCGAGGACGCGGCGGCGGCACTGCACCTCATTGCGGTCGGGCTGGGGCTCGCCCTGCTGGCGCCGGTCGCGCCGCGATGGAGCGACGCCCGGGCCTGGACGGGACTGACGGCGCGCATGCTGGAGTCGATCGCCGACGCCGACCCCTCGATCGACGCTCCGGTCGGCGTGCGGTGGCGGGCGCGGGTCACGCTGCCCGCGCAGGCGTCCGCGACGGCACGAATGCTGCGGGTGCTCTCGCTCCTGCGGGTGCGTGTCGTGAGCCTGTTCACCGCGCCGCTCGACGGTGACCGTCAGCTCGTCGACCTGTTCCTCGCCTCGGCCCCCGATGTCGACCGCGCAACGGTCGCTCATGGGCTGTCCTCGGTGGGCAGCGACGTCATCGTGACCTCGGGCCGTGCTGAGGATGCCGGCGACATCGCGACCCGGGTTCTCGACCTGAGCGTTCGCCTGGTGCAGCACCCCGAGCAGACGCCTCAGGCCGCCGCGGAGCTCGTCCTCGCCGACTCGTGGGAGGTCGTCGATGCGGTCGAGGGGGCGGACTCCACGGACTTCGTCCTGCGTCTTCAGTGGACTCCGGAGCAGCATGTGCTGCTCCATCGGGTGCGGGCGCCCTTCACGCGCACGGAACGCCATCGGGCCTCAGCGCTGCTGGAGCTCGTCGCTGCGATGGCGGAGGCATGGGGAGAGGCTGACGGATTCGGATGGCGCGAGAACCTGCGGGGCGGCGATGAAGTGACGGTCCGACTCAGTCGGCCTGCGGATGTGACCGCGGTCGAGGAGCTGCACGACCGTTGCTCGGAGGAGTCNNCGCTATGAGCGGTACTTCACGCCGATGAACACCTGGCGGGGAGAGTGGCTGCGACGGATCTCAGGCGGCCATCGGGGCGCCACCCTGGTCGTCACCGATGAGCACGATGTCGTCATCGCCCTCGGCAATGTCTTCCCGCTCGGGCCGGAGGAGTCCGACAGTGC
>DMPC01000058.1:7426-10737 GCA_003456155.1 Actinomycetota bacterium
GAGATCGCCGTGCTCGTCGAGGATGCCTGGCACGGCAGGGGAGTGGGAGCAGTGCTGACCGAGCGCCTCATCGAGGTCGCCAGGCGGATGGAGTTCGGTCGCCTGGTGGCCTACGTGCTGGCCAGCAACCGCGCGATGCGCGGCCTGCTGGATGCGTCGAGTCTGACGTGGGAGGTGGCCCCGGAGCACGACCTCGGCCCCTCGGTCGTATGCCTCGCTGCCGAACTGTGAATCAGGACGCACAGGCCAACGGCGTCACGAGTGCAGGCGGGCGACAACCTTCCCCGTCAGGGAGCGCGACTCCATGGCAGCGAGTGCGTCAGGGATGTCCGCGAGGGCGACCACGTCCGGTGCGACAGGGGTGATGCCTGCGGCTGACATGCGGGCGATCAGCAGATCCCAGCGCTCGCGCATGTATCCGGGCCGGCGCTCGGCGAAGGCCCCCCAGCCGACACCGACCACATCGAGGTTGTTGAGCAGCAGGCGGTTGACCTTCACCGAGGGGATCTCACCGGCGGTGAAGCCCAGGATCAGCAGTCGCCCGCAAGAGCGCAGGCAGCGCAGTGAGTCCGTGACCCGGTCGCCACCCACCGGATCGACCACGATGTCGGCGCCCCCTGGCGTCAGGTCGCGCACGGCGTCCAGGAAGCCCTCGACCGGAACCGCTGAGTGTGCGCCGGCGTCGCGGGCTGCCCGGCGCTTCTCCTCGGAGGAGGCGACGGCGATCACGTTCGCGCCCCCAGCCCGCGCGACCTGGATGGCTGCGAGGCCGAGTCCACCACCGGCACCGTGCACGACCACCCACTCCCCGTCGGTGAGTCGGCCCCGGACGTCGAGCGCGAAGTCCATCGTCAGGTAGTTGATGGGCATCGCGGCGGCGGAGGCGGGGGAGATCTCCTGCGGCAGCGCGAAGACGCGATCGGCAGGGGCCACGACACGCTCGGCGTAGCCTCCGTGACCCGGATAGGCGACCACCGCCTGCCCGGGGAGCAGGTCGCTCCCCGCTGGGGCCGAGACGACGTGACCGGCGACCTCGAGACCGGGAGTGAAGGGCAGGTCGGGGGTCACCTGGTACATCCCGCGGGTGATGAGCAGGTCGGGGAAGGCCATGCCCGCGAAGTCGACCTCGATGAGGAACTGGTCGGGATCGACGGTGGGCTCCTCGACCTCCTCGACTCGCAGGCCGCCGGGTCCGTCCAGGGCATGCATCACGAGCGCTCGCATCGGATCCTCTCCTCGGCTGGCGGGACGGCAGCGATCAGGTGACAGCCTCACGGATCGGCTGCAGCTTGGCCCGTGACTCCGCGAGCTCGTCCACCGGATCCGATCCGGCGACGATCCCGCATCCGGCGAAGGCGCGCAGTCGCCCGTTCTCGGCATCGATCTCGGCGCAGCGCAGGGCGATGCCGAACTCGCCGTCCCCGTTGCTGTCGAACCAGCCGACCGGCCCGGCATAGCGACCGCGATCGATGCCCTCGAGTTCGCGGATCAGGGAGAAGGCCCGCTCGGTCGGTGTCCCGCACACGGCGGCCGTCGGGTGCAGGGAGGCGGCCAGGGCCAGCACGGTGGAGGAGTCGGCGAGGCGACCGGTCACGTCCGTGGCCAGGTGCTTGACGTTGGCCAGGGCGAGAACGCGCGGACGATCCGGGACGTCGAGGTCGGTGCAATGGGCCGCGAGGGACTTCGCGACGGAGCGGACGGCGTACTCGTGCTCGATGGCGTCCTTGTCACTGGTCAGCAGCGCCTGGGCCAGGCCCTCGTCATCGTGCCCGCTGCGACGGCGCACCGTTCCTGCCAGGACGCGACTGGTGACGAGATCGCCGGTCCTGCGCACGAGGAGCTCGGGCGTGGCGCCGATCAGGTTGCCGACGCAGAACGTCCAGGTCGACGGGTACGTGTCGCCGAGCCGCATGAGCAGGTGCCGCGGATCGAGAGTCCCTTCGACGTCCCCGATGACGTCGCGGGCCAGGACCACCTTGTCGAGGCCGCCGGCGTTGATGCGTCGCACCGCCTCGGCCACGATGCCCTGCCACTCCTCGGCAGAACGGCCTCCGTCGGACCAGCTCACCGCGTCGGGTGGCTGGGGGACGGACGCGGGCGGCAGCCCGGCCATCGGCACGGCCTCGTCGCCGATCGTGGTCACCCACGCCTGTCCGGAGCGTCGCCCGACGATCACGCGCGGCAGGATGACGATCGAGGTGGCGGTCTCGTCATCGAAGGAGAACGAGCCGAAGGCGACCGGACCGGTGCCGGGCATGCTCACGGTGTCGTCGACATCGAAGGTCGAGCATAGGTTCGTCCACCAGCGCTGCGTCCTGCTGAAGCGCTCCGGTCCACGCACCTCCAGTCGCGCGGCGATGCCCCATCCGATGAGGCCCTCGCCATTGCGCACCCACGCCACGGGATCGCTCATGGGCAGACGGGCCAGCAGGTTGCCGGGGTCGGCGAGTGGCCGGGTGGTGATGCGGAGCCGGCCAGAGGCGGTCCGGGGCCCTGATGAGGGCTCCGCCGACTCGGGGGAGAGTCGGGGCGAGGTGGCCGGGGGCGTCACGTCGTCAGCGTAGGGGCACGGCCGGCGGGTGGCATCTTCGCGCGAATGGTTGGATCAGGCCGTGGCTCGCGCTGACCTGGACAAGGCTCCCGATGACGTCGCTGCGATGTTCGATGACGTCGCTGAGCGCTACGACATCACCAATGACGTGCTCTCCCTGGGACAGACCCGACGCTGGCGGTCCGCTGTCGTGGCCGCCGTTGCACCCCAGCCCGGCGAGCGGGTGCTGGATCTCGCTGCGGGGACGGGCACGTCGAGTGTCCCCTTCGCCCAGGCGGGCGCGATGGTGGTGCCGACGGACTTCTCGCTGGGGATGCTGGAGGTCGGGAAGCGTCGTGTTCCCTGGCTGCCGTTCGTGGCCGGGGATGGCACGCAGCTTCCGTTCGCCGACGGGGTCTTCGATGCCGCGACGATCTCGTTCGGCCTGCGCAACATCCAGGACCGCGGTGCGGGCCTTGCCGAGCTGCGTCGGGTCGTGCGCCCGGGAGGCCGACTGGTGGTGTGCGAGTTCTCCCGTCCCACGTGGGCGCCCTTCCGGACCGTGTACACGGAGTACCTCATGAAGGCACTGCCGGCAGTGGCCACGCGGACGTCGTCGAATCCGGAGGCCTACGTGTATCTCGCGGAGTCGATCCGGGCGTGGCCTGATCAGGCTGCGCTCGCGCGAGAGATGCAGGATGCCGGCTGGTCGCGGGTGCAGTGGCGGAACGTGAGCGGCGGCATCGTCGCGATTCACCGCGGCTGGCGCGAGGAATGAGGG
>DMPC01000061.1:0-3699 GCA_003456155.1 Actinomycetota bacterium
CTGGCGGTCCTCGCTCTCCCAGGAGGGCTAGCGCTCCTCGCTCTCCCAGGAGGGCTAGCGCTCCTCCCTCTCCCAGGAGGGCTAGCGCTCCTCCATACTCACGACACCCTTGGCACCCATCGTCACCGTCAGGAAGTCGGCCCGGGCATCACCCTTGTTGCTGACGTTGTGCCACACGCCCCTGGCCTGCAGGAAGGATGTCCCCGCGGGAAACTCCTTCACCACGCCGGCGTCGTACTCCACACTCAGCGTGCCCTCGAGCACGTGCACGTAGACCGGGACCCGGTACTTGCGCCACCCGGACTCCTGCCCGGGCTCCAGCACCTCGATCTCGCTGCTGATCTGCGCCTGCTTCTTCTTCGGGTAGGCGATCGCCTGATCGAGTGCCGTGAGCGACTGAGCCTCCAGCAGCACGGCTGCACCCTCGGCCGACACCACCTCACCGGAGGCCGCCGTCTCCCCCTCGGCCGGTACCTCATCACCGCCACCGCAGGCTCCGAGGAGCAGGGTTGCGAGGGCGACCGAGGCCACCGTCCCGATGATGCGACGCGACTTCGCCATGTCGGCACTGTAACCCCGCCGAGGCCGGTCCGGAAGGAGTTGTCGACGCGCGTGCCACACTCCGCACATGCGCGCGCGATGGGCCTCCCTGGCTCCGTCCCACACCGTCCCGATGACGTCGTGGCGCTCCACCTCGCGCTGGCGCACGCGGCCGTCGACCTTCCTCCTCCTCGTCATCGGCCTGTGGCTCTTCGGCGCGGGCGAGGCCTTGCTCGTCTCGGCGGGACTCGGCAACGGACCCTGGACCGTGCTGGCTCAGGGCGTGACGACCAAACTGCCGATCAGCATCGGTCTGGCGACGTTCCTCATCAGCGTCACCGTCCTGCTGCTGTGGATCCCGCTCCGCGAACGGCCCGGGCTCGGCACGATCATGAACGCGATCGTGATCGCACTCTCCCTGCAGGTCATGCTCCTCGTGCTCCCGGAGCCCACCGGCGACAGCATCGGCATGCTCGCGGTGCGACTGCTGATGGTGCTGGCGGGAATCGCCCTGATCGGCCTGGGCAGCGGCCTGTACCTCACGACCGGGCTGGGGCCGGGTCCACGCGACGGCTGGATGACCGGCATCCACGATCGCACCGGCTGGCCCGTGAGCCGAGTGCGACTGGGCATCGAGGCGGTCGTCCTCATCCTGGGCTGGCTGCTCGGCGGCACGGTGGGCATCGGCACGGTGCTGTTCGCCCTGCTGGTCGGGCCATCCGTGGGCTACGGACTTCGCGTCATCGCCGGCCTGGACCCTCGCGGATCGCGCTCCCGCGACATCGCGGACGACGCGCATCCCGAACTCGAGGCCTGAGCGCGCTGCGCTGCCTATCCTGTGCCGATGCCCTCGCAGATCTGGCTCATCCGTCATGGCGAGACCGAGTGGAGCCGGACCGGCCGTCACACCGGCCGCACCGACCTGCCCCTGACGGAGTCCGGTGCCGCGGTGGCGGCTCGCCTGGCCCCGGCCGTGGCACGGCTCGATCGTGGACTCGTCCTGTGCAGCCCACTGCTCCGCGCCCGGGACACCGCGCGGCTGGCGGGCCTCACCCCTGATGACCTCGACCCGGATCTCCTCGAGTGGGACTACGGAGCGTGGGAGGGCCGGACGACCGCGGATATCCGCACAGAGCGCGAGGATCCTGACTGGCTCGTCTGGGATCACCCGATCCCCGGTGGCGCGACACCCGGTGAACAGCTCTCCGACGTCCAGGTCCGAGTTCAGCGGGTCATCGACCGATGTGCGCCCGTGCTGACGGACGGCCAGGACTGCATCCTCGTCGCGCATGGTCATGTGCTGCGCATCCTCACCGCCTGCTGGCTGGGCCTGCCGCCCATCGACGGGCGGCTCTTCGCGCTCGATGCGGGACGGCTCTCCGCACTGGGCTTCGAGCATGAGACCCGGACGATCCGCCTGTGGAACTCTGCCGGATGAGTCGTTTGACAGGATGGCTCCGTGATGGACGAATCGACCCGGCGCCTGCTGCGCTTCTGCCTGTTCCTGCAGGGCTTCGCCTTCCTCATGATGGGCGGCGCACTGATCGTCCGTGCGCTCATCCTCGGCTGGGACGTCGTCACGTGGATCCTGACCGCGCTGCTCATCGTGATCGCCGGGGCAGGCGTCTGGACCGTCAATCGCCTTCGGCGCGGCTGACCGGGGACGGGGCCTGCCCATGACGACGACGTGGCGAGGCTTCGCCAGCGACAACTACGCAGGGGTGCACCCCGAAGTCATGGCCGCCATGGAGCGTGTCAACGCCGACCACCAGGTCTCCTACGGCGACGATGACGTCACGGCGCGACTGCGTGACGTCATCCGTGACCTCTTCGGCTCTCGCGCCGAGGTGTTCCCCGTGTTCAACGGCACGGGGGCGAACGTCGTCGCACTGCAGGCGCTCACCCACCGATGGGAGTCGGTCATCTGCCCGGCCTCCGCCCACGTGAATGCCGACGAGGGCGGGGCGCCCGAGGTGATGGCGGGGCTGAAGCTCTGGACCATCCCCACCCCCGACGGCAGGCTCTCGACCGATCTTCTCGACACGGAAGCCTGGGGCTTCGGGGTCGTCCATCGATCACAGCCCGGTGTCATGTCCGTCACCCAGTCGACCGAGTACGGCACCACCTACGCACCGGACGAGCTCGGGCGCCTGGCCGAGCATGCCCGCAGCCGCGGCCTGCGCGTGCACGTCGACGGCGCGAGGCTGGCCAACGCCGCCGTCTCGCTGGGCTGCACCCTCGCCGAGGCGGCGACCGGCGCCGACGTCGTCTCGCTGGGAGGCACGAAGAACGGCGGGATGCTGAGCGAGGCCATCGTCGTCCTGAACCCCGACGCCGCGCAGGGTGTGGACTTCCTGCGCAAGACGTCGATGCAGCTGGCGAGCAAGATGCGCTTCATCAGCGCCCAACTGCTCGCGCTGTTCGAAGGGGATCTCTGGCAGCGCAACGCGGCCCATGCCAATGCGATGGCACGAAGGCTCGCCGAGCGCGTGGGCGAGCTGGAGGCCGTTCGCATCACCCAGCCGGTCCAGGCCAATGCCGTGTTCGCCGTCCTGCCTGCCGGGATGACGATCCGACTTCAGCAGGAGCACCGCTTCTACACGTGGAACGAGCACACCGGCGAGGTCCGGTGGATGTGCTCGTGGGACACCACCGAGCAGGACGTCGACGCGTTCGCGGACGCCATCGCCGCCGCCCAGCCCTAGGGGCACGTCAGCGGGACGGATTAGCCCAGTGGGTCGAGGTGTCGGTGCCGCGAGCCCGACCCGCGCGCTCCGCCTGATCATCGGCCACCTCGCGGGCCAGTCCGGCGTCGAGGTGCAGCGCCTTCACGGTGACCGGGCCAGGAGTGGAGTCGGCATGAACGGTGGCCAGGTCCAGGGCTCGCTCCCACGGACCCTGAGTCACGCGGACAGACTGCGTGCGCGCGTGCGGGATGAGCGCAAGGCGGCGGGTCACGCGTCCACGTCGCGTCGCGAGCACCGTCGTATCCCAGGCGACCGCCAGTCGACGCCACTGCAGGGGCGCACGGCGTCGGCTGCGGTGCGGTGCCGACCTCCACTCCAGGCCCTCGACATCCAGGCCCGGCAGGACGCGGTGCACGAGGTCGATCGCCACCTCTCGAGAGGCCACGGGGATGAGCAGGGTCTCCTCCTTCTG
>DMPC01000061.1:3937-11929 GCA_003456155.1 Actinomycetota bacterium
GTCGCCACAGCAGCGGCTCGACCAGTTCGATCGCCTGCACCCGACCCGGCGGCACCGTGCGCGTCTCAGTGCGAGCCAGCCCGAACCTCAAGCGCAGGCCATCGGGTGACTCGCTGACCGTGAAGCGGAAGTAGCGCATGAACTCCGCGACGACGATGAGGATCGGGACACCACCGGTGACCAGGACGATGGCCAGACCGCCCCAGCCCTGGAAGAGCACCGTTCCGACGAGGATGACAGCGGTGACGAGCAGCAGGCCCATCGTGACGCTGCGCATGAGCAGCGACACCATCAGGTCGCGGGTCGGGACGGTGACGATCGGCGACTCCGGCGCCTCACCTGCACCCGAGGCAAGGCCTGCAGCGCGCGCCAGCACCTCGCTGCGCAGGGCCCGCGCATCATCCAGCCGCAGATAGCGCAGCTTCACGCGCGAGTCACCAGCACCGGCGACCTCCACGGTCACCTCAGCCATCGAGAAGAGGCGGGCGAAGAGGGGCTGCGCGACATCGACCGCCTGAAGGCGACTCAGCTGCAGGCGTCGCTGCTGCCGGGTGATGACACCGGAATCGACGCGGAAGTCGCCGTCATCGTCGAACCAGTACCACAGGTTGCGCCAGGCCAGATAGGACCACGCAGTCACCGCCGCACCGATCAGGAGGATGAGCAGGACACCAGCGGCGAAGGCCCCGAGGCCGAACTGGGTGAGCAGGCCGCCACCCCAGGCCACCGAGACGACGGCCGCCACCGGGAGGGAGGCGACACCGTGAATGAGTGGCGTGACCGGGTGAACATGCCGACGGCCGCGGGGATCGGCACCCGAAGTCCCGGGGAGCACCAGTCCAAGGCCGAGGTCATCGCCGATCCGGGAGGCCGGCGGCTGCGGATCCGTCACAGTCCCGCCGACCTCGCCTCGCCGCGTTGCGCGAGTCGGTCGCGCAGGGAGGCGGCGACATCGGGGACAAGGCCGGGAATGCTCGCGTCGGTCGTGGCCGCCGCCGTGTGGAGCTGCACGGTCGTCACACCCAGCATCCGATCGATGGGCCCGGCCTTCACGTCGACGAGCTGCATGCGGCCGTAGGGAACGATCACCAGGCGCCGGAAGAGGATGCCGCTGGTGACGAGCAGGTCGTCTCCGCGCTCCGCGTATCCGAACGAGCGGACCCGACGGCCGATGAGCCACCACAGCCAGACAAGGACGACAACCGCTCCCACGCCCACCACAGCGGGAATCCAGCGCGGGACGGCGGGGATGAGGATGAGGGCCACGACCGCGGCGGCCACCAGCAGGTAGGCCAGCAGGAGCGTGATGCGCCGGGCCGTGATGAGCCGTGGCGAGACCGGGGTCCAGCCCTCGTCATGGGTGAAGGCGATATCGGCGGTCACGGGTCGAGGCTACCCGTGAATCCCCCGGCAGCCGTCGCCCGCGATCCGTACTACTGTGGAGGCGAACACTGGGGAGCTCGCGAGATCGGCGGGCTGAGAGGGTGGCCGCTCCCACCGACCCATGAACCTGATCTGGGTAATGCCAGCGGAGGGAAGGAATCCCATGCGTGCTCGTCCCCTGTTCCTGATGGCCGGCTCGGCTGCAGCGGCGCTGCTGCTGGTCGCCTGCGGTGGCTCGACGCCACCGGAGGCCTCGGCCCCGGATGGTCCCTCGACCGTCCGCCTGCTCGCACACGACTCCTTCGTCATCAGCGAGGACCTCATCGCCGCACTGAAGGAGGAGACGGGGATCTCCCTCGAGATCGTGAGCGGGTCCGACGCCGGCACCATGGTCGCCGGCGCCGTGCTCGCGGCGGGCAATCCCACCGCCGATGTCATGTTCGGGATCGACAACACCCTGCTCTCCCGAGCGCTCGACGCGGACGTGTTCGAGCCCTACTCCTCCCCCGAGCTGTCCTCGCTCGTCCCGGCCCTGCAGGAGGACACCGGAGACGGTCGCGTCACTCCCATCGACTACGGCGATGTGTGCGTGAACATTCACGATCCGGCTCTCGCCGATGCCGGAGTTCCACGGCCCGCGACTCTCGACGACCTCATCGACCCGACCTACCGCGACATGCTGGTCGTCCAGGATCCTGCGACGTCGTCGCCCGGCCTCGCATTCCTGCTCGCCACCATCGCCCGGTACGGCGACGGCTGGCCGGAGTACTGGGCGGCCCTGCGGGAGAACGGCGTGACGGTCTCGGGATCGTGGACCGATGCCTACTACGGGGAGTTCAGTGGCGGCGGGGAGGGGACGCGCCCGCTCGTCGTCTCGTATGCGACCAGCCCGCCGGCCGAGATCGTGTACGCCGAGGATCCCAAGCCGGACGCCCCCTCGACGTCCGTGATGACCGACGGGTGCTACCGCCAGGTGGAGTACGCCGGAGTGCTCGCCGGCGCCGCCAATCCGGAAGGGGCACGCATCGTCGTCGACTGGCTGCTGTCCGAGCCCGTCCAGGCCGATGTCCCCCTGTCGATGTTCGTCTTCCCCGCGCGCTCCGGCGTCGAGCTGCCACCCGTGTTCACCGACTTCGCCGCGACCGTCGACGAGCCCCTCGCTCTGCCTGCCGAGGAGGTCGCGGCCAACCTGTCGACGTGGCTGGCCGAGTGGGGAACCGTCATGGGGCGCTGATCGTGCCCACGGCCCCGGTGTGGCTCCGGTGGACATGGCTGCTCCCCGCAGCCTTCCTCGGCGTGTTCCTCGTCTACCCCGTCATCGTCCTGGCCGTCACCGTGGCCGACTCCGGTGCCGAGGGGATGCTGGGTCGGCTGACGGAACCGGCGATCTGGCAGGTGACCGGACTCGCGGTGGTCCAGGCGCTCGCCAGCACTGCCGTGGCACTCGTCGTCGGCCTGCCCCTGGCCAACGTCGCTTCGCGCTACCGCTTCCGCGGGAGGGCGCTGACGCAGGCGATGGTGACGGTGCCCTTCGTGCTGCCGACCGTGGTGGTCGCCCTCGCGATCCGGAGCCTGTTCGGCAGCGGAGCACCTCAGGGATTCTGGATCGTCGTCCTCGCCCATGCCTACGTGAACCTCGCGGTGGTGGCGCGCATCGTCGGTGCCCAATGGGCCCAGCACTCGGGTGACTACGAGAGCGTGGCACGCACGCTCGGCGCGACACGATGGCGCGCATTCGTCGATGTGACTCTGCCGAGCCTGCGGTCCGCGATCGCCACCAGCGCGGCCGTCGTCTTCGTGTTCTCGTTCACGTCACTCGGGATCGTCCTGCTGCTCGGGGACCCGATGACCCGGACACTGGAATCGCAGATCCTGCGCCAGACCTCGGTGCTGCTCGACTTCCCGGGAGCAGCCGTGACGGCCGTGATCCAGCTCGTCATCGTGACGCTCGTCCTCCTGCTCGGAGCGATGGCGGCGCGACGGGCTCCGACGCGACGCGGCAAGCCGGTCGCCCTGCGCCCACTGCCGGCCGCCTTCATCGGCCGCTTCGCCGTGATCGCGACGGCCGTCGCCGGACTCGCCATCGTGCTGGCCCCGGTGGTGGCTCTCGTTGTCGCGTCACTGCGCGGATCACGGGGATGGACCGTCGGCTGGTGGTCATCACTGGGCTCGATCGACGCGGGCACCACGCGGCTCGGATCGCCCGGTGCGGCAATCGGCATCTCCCTCACCTACGCCGTCGTGACGGCGATCATCGCCGCGATCATCGGCACGCTGGCGGCCATGGCCGTGCTCACTACCGGCCGGTCGCGCATCCTCGTGATCCTCGCCATCGTCCCGCTCGGGGTCTCCGCCGCCACGCTGGGGCTCGGCACCCTGCTGGCCTTCGGCCGGCCCCCTGTCGACCTGCGGGCGACAGGTCTGCTCATCCCACTCGCGCACTCCCTGGTGGCCATCCCGCTGGTCGTCGCCGTGGTCGCGCCCGGCCTGAGGAGCACCGATGCACGCCTGGCCGCCGTCGCCGCGACCCTCGGTGCGCGACCCAGCCGAGCCTTCTGGACCGCCTACGGTCCTGTCCTGCGCATCGTGGTCGTCGCCTCGGCAGCCCTAGCAGGGGCGGTGTCCCTGGGTGAGTTCGGTGCCGCGGCGTTCCTGGGTCGTGCGACCTCGCCCACGGTCCCCGTGCAGATCGTGCGCCTGCTGAGCAGACCGGGCGAGCAGTCCCTCGGCGTGGCTGCTGTCCTCGCCGTCGTCCTCGTCGTCATCACCCTCGTTGTCGTGCTGCTCGTCGATCGCTGGGGTGCACCGGCACGTCGTACCACCCGACAGGAGGCCATCGCATGACCGAGCCGAGACTCGACGTCCAAGGGCTCGCCCTCGGATACGAGGGCACCGTCTTCCTCGCGGGGATCGACCTGCAACTCGCCACCGGAGAGATCGTCGCGATCCTGGGACCGAGCGGGAGCGGCAAGTCGACGCTGCTGGCCGAACTCGCCGGAGTACTGCCCGTGCCACAGGGTCGGATCATCGTGGACGGCCGCGACGTCACCCGGGCACCCATCCACGAGCGCGGCGTCGGACTGATCTTCCAGGAGCCCCTGCTGTTCCCTCACCTGGACGTCGCCGCCAACATCGCCTACGGCCTGCGGCGCCACGGCTGGTCGCGCCGCGAAGCCGACGCACGGACGCAGGAGCTGCTGGACTGGCTCGGGCTCGCGGGCTACGGCTTCCGGAGGACGGACGAACTCAGCGGCGGACAGGCCCAGCGGGTGGCCCTGGCCCGGGCCATCGCCCCGGGACCTGCCGTCCTCGGTCTCGACGAGCCGTTCAGCGCACTCGACACCGAGCTGCGCCAGCGCCTGGTCGTGGAGGTTGCCCGCATGCTGCGCGAGGCGGGGATCGCTGCCCTGCACGTGACCCATGACGCGCAGGAGGCCCACGCCATCGCCGACCGGGTCATCGAGCTGTCTTCCCTCGGCCACGCCCCCTAGGGTCGGACCATGGCCCCGCTCCAGCTTCGATCCGGCCCCTGGTCGCCCGAGCAGATCGATGCGTACCTGCGTGCCACCACCATTCCATTGCGACTCGCCTCTGCGGGAAAGCACGTGATGGTGCAGTCCCTGTGGTTCGACTTCGACGGCACCTCGCTGTGGTGCGCGAGCCAGTCCGACTCCGTCCTCGTGCGTCGGCTCCGCAAGGACGACCGCGTCGGCTTCGAGGTGTCCGCCGACCAGCCGCCCTACCGGGGCGTCCGCGGCCACGGGCGCGCCCACCTCGACCCGCCGCGTGCTGCGGACCTGCTGCCCCGTCTCATCGAGCGTTATCTCGGATCCGAGTCATCCCCACTGGCCGACTGGCTGCTGTCGCGGATCGACTCCGAGGTCGCCATCCGCATCGACAGGCTCACGGTGTCGTCGTGGGACTACTCCGCCCGCATGTGAGCTGAGAGGATCATCCGATGGACGAGGGCCGGTACACCGAGGTCATGCTGGTCGTCGCGCAGACGTTCGAGGTCATCGCTGCAGGGATCCTCATCGTGGGCCTCGTCGCCGCATTCGTCCTTGCCGCCCGGATGTACCTGCGCACTCGTGATGGCCGTGGCACCTACCAGATGCTGCGCCAGTTCTTCGGCGGCGTCCTGCTGCTCGGCCTCGAGGTGCTCGTCGCCGGCGACCTGATCCGGACAGTCGCCGTGGCGCCCACCCTCGACAACGTCCTCGTCCTCGGCATCATCGTTCTCATCAGGACGTTCCTGTCCTTCAGCCTCGAGATCGAGATCGAGGGCGTGCCCCCGTGGCGCCGGGCTCTCGTCAGCGGCGCCTCCGTGATGTCGCAGGCCGCGCGCAAGGCCGGGCAGTCATGACGGGCGATGCGTACGCGCGACCCCTCGAGGAGGGGGTGCGACGGGACTTCAGCGAGGCGATGTCCTACGGCGACTATCTGCGCCTCGACCTCGTCCTCGGCGCCCAGCAGCCACTGAGCGATCCCCTGCGGCACGACGAGATGCTGTTCATCATCCAGCACCAGGTGTCGGAGCTGTGGCTGAAGCTCATGCTGCACGAGTTGCGCGAGGCCAGGTCGCTCCTTGCCCGGGATGATCTCTCCCCGGCCTTGAAGTGCCTCGCACGGGTCGAGCACATCCAGCACGCCCTCATCGAGCAGTGGGGAGTGCTCTCCTCACTCACCCCCAGCGAGTACGCCGAGTTCCGCGGCTACCTGCAGAGCTCATCGGGCTTCCAGTCCTGGCAGTACCGGGCCGTCGAGTTCATCCTCGGCAACAAGGACCCGCAGATGCTGCAGGTCTTCGAGCATGACCCGCAGATCCATGCACTCCTCACTGCCCTCTACGACGAGCCGACCATCTACGACGAGTTCCTGCGCTTCCTGCACCGCCTCGGGCACCCCATCCCGAGGGAGATCCTCGAGCGTGACGTGCAGCAGCGTTGGCACCTCCACCCCTCCCTGGTGCCCGTCTTCCTCGACATCTACGACCACACCAAGAGCCATTGGCGCGAGTACGAGGCGTGCGAGACCCTCGTCGACGTCGAGGACAACTTCCAGCTGTGGCGCTTCCGCCACCTGAAGACCGTCGAGCGCATCATCGGCTCGAAGAGCGGCAGCGGCGGCTCCAGCGGTGTTCCCTTCCTGCGCAAGGCTCTCGACCTGACGTTCTTCCCCGAGCTCTATGCCGTTCGGGCCGAGATCGGTTCATGACGCCTGCCGCGACCGTCCTCGTCGGCTTCGACCAGCTCGACCGGTCCCATGGAGCCCTCCGCCATGCGCGGCCCGGAGAGCATTCGATCCTGCTGATCGAGAGCGAGGGAATGCTCCGGTCGCGCACCTGGCATGGGCAGCGCCTGTTCCTCCTCCTGTCGGCCGCCGCCCATCTCGCCGCCGAGCTCGAGGCTGACGGCTTCACCGTCCACCGAGTGAGCGCAGCCTCGACGGCCGAGGGAGTCCGGCAGTACCGCTCGTCCCACCCAGAAGTTCGCATCGTCGCCGCCGAGCCCTCGTCGCGCGGCGTCATGCGATCGTGGACCGACGCGGGCGTGGAGCTGATCCCCGACGACCGCTTCCTGACCACACGGGACGACTTCGCGGAGTGGTTCGGCGCGCAGCGCACACCGCGGATGGATGCCTTCTACCGATGGCAGCGCCAGCGCCTGGGAATCCTGGTCGACGGCGGCAAGCCGGTGGGCGGGCAGTGGAGCCTCGACGCGGAGAATCGACTCCCACCTCCCAAGGGACCGCATCCGTGGCCCGAGCCCCTGCGCTTTGACCAGGACGCGATCGACGAGCGGGTGTGGGCGGACATCGTGGAGCGGGATCTCCCCGTGACCGGTGCGCCTCCGAGCGGCACTTGGGCCACGCATCGGGCAGGGGCGCTCCAGCAGCTGCGGCACTTCACCGAGACGGTGCTGCCCAACTTCGGGCCGTACGAGGACGCGATGCCCGCCGACACCTGGTCGGTGAACCACTCCCTGCTCAGCCCCTACCTGAACATCGGCCTGCTGCATCCCGCCGAGGTCGTCGAGGCGGTGCTCGAGCGGCACGAGCGAGGAGATGTTCCCCTCGCGTCCACCGAGGGCTTCATCCGGCAGGTGATCGGCTGGCGCGAGTACGTCAACGGCCTCTACTGGCAGTTGCCCGACGGCTACCGCCAGCGCAACGGCCTGCGCGCCGAACGCGCCCTCCCCGCAGCCATCGGGAACGTCGACAGCACCTCGATGGCCTGCGTCCGCTCCGTCGTCGCGGACGTGCACGAGCGGGCCTGGGTGCATCACATTCCCCGACTGATGGTGCTCGCGAACCTCGCTCTCATCGCCGGGGTCCAGCCGCAGCAACTGCTCGACTGGATGCGCCGGATGTTCGTCGATGCCGCGGACTGGGTGATGGTGCCCAACGTCATCGGCATGGGTGTGCACGCCGATGGCGGGCTGATGATGACCAAGCCGTATGCCGCGGGTGGGGCATACCTCTCGCGGATGGGCCGCTCATGCGCGGGCTGTCGCTTCGATCCCAAGAAGCGCACGGGCGATGACGCCTGCCCCTTCACGACGCTCTACTGGGACTTCCTCGCGCGACACGAAAAGCTGCTCGCGAAGAACC
>DMPC01000061.1:12064-12234 GCA_003456155.1 Actinomycetota bacterium
CGCTCTACTGGGACTTCCTGGACCGCCATCGCGAGGAGTTCGCCGCCCATCCGCGCCTGGCGCAGCAGGTGCGTGGCCTTGATCGGCTCGCTGATCTGGACGAGGTGCGGAAGCGGGCTCGGGAGGTCCTGGGTCAGCTCGATGCCGGGACGCTGTAACTCGAGGGGAAC
>DMPC01000117.1:0-1148 GCA_003456155.1 Actinomycetota bacterium
CGGTGAACTCCGCCCGTGACCTCGACGTCGCCCGCGCCGTCGTGGGTGATCCGTCTCTGATGTACCTGGGCAAGTCCTACGGGACGATGCTGGGCGCGACGTACGCCGAGTTGTTCCCGGATCGGGTGGGTCGCATGGTGCTGGATGGTGCTCTTCCGGCGAGCCTGGACCGGGCCGAGGTGAGTCTCGGCCAGGCGATCGGCTTCGAGAGCGCGCTCCGGGACTTCGTGGCGGACTGTCGCGAGCAGGAGGACTGTCCGCTGCAGGGTGACGTGGATGCAGCCCTGGCGCAGCTGCGCGACTGGATCGAGGGTCTTGAGGACGCGCCGATCCCGGCGGGGGATCGCGAGCTCAATGAGGCGCTCGCCGCGTATGCGGTCTTGACGAATCTGTACGCGCCCGCGTTCGACTTCCCGCGATTGCGCGAAGCGCTCTCCGCGGCGATGGAGGAGCAGGACGCGGGTCCCCTGCTCGCGCTGCTGGACGCGCGAGTCCGTCGTGGTTCCGACGGACGCTACGAGGACAACTCCACCGAGGCGTTCCATGCGGTGACCTGCCTGGATCGGCCGTTCACGGGGACGGCGGCTGACGTCCGGCTGCTCGCGGAGGAGTGGAGTGCGCAGGCGCCGACGTTCGGGCGATCGCTGGCCTGGGGACTGCTGGTCTGCCGGGACTGGCCGGCCAAGGCCGACCGTGTCACGAGCACGCGTGCGGCGGGATCGGCACCGATCCTGATCGTGTCGACGACGCGAGATCCGGCAACGCCGCACGCGTGGGGGCAGTTGCTGGCGGCTGAGCTCGAGAATGGTCACCTGCTGACGTTCGATGGAGCCGCGCACACGGCCTACCAGGCGGGGTCCGGCTGCGTCGACGACGCGGTCGATGACTACCTGCTGCGGGGGGTGCTCCCCGCCGAGGGGACGGTCTGTGACTGATGTGACAAGAGTGGACAATGTCCAAATGTTGCATCCGTCCAGGAGTCGGGGCATCCTTGCCGACGTGAAGTCGGCATATGCGGATGCTCTGCGAGGGCAGGGGCTCCAGGTCACCGCCCAGCGGCTGGCGGTCCTGCACGCGGTGGCCGCCCAACCGCACTGCACTGCGGACGAGGCGATGCGCACGGCCCGGGAGCAGATCGGGACGATCTC
>DMPC01000117.1:1386-1895 GCA_003456155.1 Actinomycetota bacterium
CGGATCCAGCCGATCGGCTCGCCCGCCCGGTATGAGGATCGCGTGGGCGACAATCACCATCACATGGTCTGTCGTGACTGCGGCATGCTGATCGACGTCGACTGCGCTGTCGGCTCGGCACCATGCCTCACCCCGTCCGACTCCGCCCGATATGACATCGACGAGGCGGAGGTTGTGTACTGGGGTCGCTGCCCTGCATGCCAGGCCGATGCCGCACCCCCACGCACCCCACAGAAGTCTCACGCCTGAGAGCCAGGCAGAACGAGGAGAGAGGTCGCAATGAGCGAGCAGAGCAAGTGCCCCGTGGTCCACGGGGCCGGTACCGGTGGCACGCAGAACCAGGACTGGTGGCCCGATCAGGTCAACCTGCGCCCCCTGGAGCAGTCGGGTGGCCCGGCGAACCCGATGGGCGCCGACTTCGACTACGTGGCCGAGTTCGAGTCCATCGACTACGCCGCTCTCAAGGCTGACATCACCGCCGTGATGACCGACTCGCAGGAGTGGTGGCC
>DMPC01000117.1:2083-2496 GCA_003456155.1 Actinomycetota bacterium
GCGGACTACGGCCACTACGGCCCGCTCTTCATCCGCATGACGTGGCACAGTGCCGGCACCTACCGCATCAGCGATGGCCGCGGTGGCGGTGGCGCGGGTATGCAGCGGTTCGCCCCGCTGAACAGCTGGCCCGACAACGGCAACCTCGACAAGGCGCGTCGTCTGCTGTGGCCGATCAAGCAGAAGTACGGCCGCAAGATCTCGTGGGCCGACCTCATGATCCTCGCCGGCAACGTCGCCATGGAGTCGATGGGCTTCAAGACGGCTGGCTTCTCCGGTGGTCGCGCTGACGTGTACGAGCCGGATGAGACCTACTGGGGCACCGAGACCGAGTGGCTCGCCGACAACCGCTACACCGGTGACCGTGAGCTGGAGAACCCGCTCGGCGCTGTGCAGATGGGCCTGATCTACGT
>DMPC01000117.1:2667-3204 GCA_003456155.1 Actinomycetota bacterium
GATGGGCCTGATCTACGTCAACCCGCAGGGCCCCAACGGGGTGCCGGATCCGAAGGCCTCCGGACGAGACATCCGCGAGACCTTCGGCCGCATGGCCATGAACGACTACGAGACCGTCGCGCTCGTCGCCGGTGGTCACACGTTCGGCAAGATGCACGGTGCCGGCGTCGACGCCCTCATCGATGGTTTCGCGGACAAGTTCGTGGGCCCTGATCCCGAAGGCGCGCCGATCTGGCAGATGGGCCTGGGCTGGAAGAGTTCCTTCGGGACGGGTTTCGGTGACGACACCATCACCTCCGGCCATGAGGGTGCCTGGACCCCGACGCCCACCACCTGGGACATGAGCTACCTGGAGACCCTCTTCACGTGGGAGTGGGAGACCTTCACTACCCCTGCCGGCGCGCTGGACTGGCGCCCGACGGACCCTGCCGCCGCCGACCTCGTCCCCGACGCCCACGATCCGAGCAAGCGTCACGCTCCAGTGATGACGACGGCGGATCTCGCGCTTCGCTTCGACCCGATCTACGAGCCGATCGC
>DMPC01000117.1:3457-10640 GCA_003456155.1 Actinomycetota bacterium
GACATGGGCCCGAAGATCCGTTACGCAGGCCCCGAGGTCCCGGCGGAGATCTTCATCTGGCAGGACCCGGTGCCGGCCGTCGACCACCCGCTGGTCGACGCCGCCGACGTCGCGGCTCTCAAGGCGAAGGTGCTCGCCTCCGGCCTGACCGTCTCCGAGCTCGTCGCCACGGCGTGGGCGTCGGCCGCGACGTTCCGCGGCACCGACAAGCGGGGCGGTGCCAATGGCGCTCGCGTCCGCCTCGAGCCGCAGAGCGGCTGGGAGGTCAACGATCCGGCCCAGCTCGCCAAGGTGCTCAAGGCCCTCGAGGGCATCAAGGCCGACTTCGACGCTCAGGGCGCGAAGAAGGTCTCCCTCGCGGACCTCATCGTCCTCGCCGGCGGCGCGGCGGTCGAGAAGGCGGCCAAGGATGCGGGTGTCACCATCGAAGTGCCCTTCACCCCGGGGCGCACGGACGCCACGGCGGAGATGACCGATGTCGCGTCGTTCGCTGTCCTCGAGCCTACGTTCGACGGCTTCCGCAACTACCTGGGCAAGGGCTTCATCCTTCCCGCGGAGAAGCTCCTCGTCGAGCGGGCCACGCTGCTGAACCTCAGCACGCCGGAGATGACGGTGCTCGTCGGCGGCATGCGGGCGCTGAACGCCAATACCGGGCAGTCGCAGGTGGGCGTGTTCACGAAGCGTCCGGGCGTGCTCACGAACGACTTCTTCGTGAACGTCGCCGACATGGGCACCGTCTGGGGCCCGTCGGCCAGTGACGAGAACCTCTTCGAGGGTCGCGACCGCAAGACGGGTGAGCTCAAGTGGACAGCGAGCCGGGTCGACCTCGCGTTCGGCTCGAACTCGCAACTGCGCGCGCAGACCGAGGTCTACGGCGCGAACGATGCGCAGGAGCTGTTCGTCCGGGACTTCGTCTCCGCGTGGGTCAAGGTCATGGAGAACGACCGCTTCGATCTGCACCGCTAGTCAGCCGACTCGGGGCGTCGTGGGCCGACAAGGCCTCCGGCGCCCCGAGCGCTGACAGGGCCACCCAGCCGGACGATGCCTGCTGGGGCCCCTAGTACCATGTGCTGGCTCACCGCGAAGGCCGCAAGGAACCACGCGGAGGCACGCCGCCTTAGCTCAGTGGTAGAGCAACGCACTCGTAATGCGTAGGTCCGGGGTTCAAATCCCCGAGGCGGCTCCAACGGAAAGTCCTTTGATAGCAACGGTTGTCGAAGGATTCGGGCTTCTGATTGAGAAGCCCTAGAGTGGCGACAGCCCCAGAAAAAGCCCCATTAGGATCCGGTAGTCCAGCCCCGGTGTGGCGACGAATCGGACGGGGAGCCTCCTTATGGGGCTTTCACAGCCCCATAAGGCGTTGGAGCCTTGACCGTCATGCGGGATTGGCGAGAAGTCGTCTCCACAGACGGTCATGCCTGACGACGCCTGACCGCGCGGCCGCACTCTGATCAACTTCCGAGTTGGGTGCCAACCACCCGGAGGCTTAGGCGGCCGCATCTCCGTGGCTGTCAGCCGTCCCGGCTACGGTGAAGGCGAGGAAGGAGGGGCTCCGTGGATCCTGTGGTTGACCCGAGTGTGGTGGACGCGCTGTTCGATGCTGCCGGCGTATCGAACTACCGGAATGCGCAGGACCTGACCATCTTCGCCTCCGCCGCCGGGTTCTGTGTGGGCGCGGAGCTTGTGCGCCTCTCGATCTTCACTCCACCTCAGGGTCCACGTGACGCATCGGGGCCTGCGCGATGGATTGTCATCACCGATAAACGCGCCATTGAGGTCGTCGGCGAGATGTCCGGTGATTGGTGGTCGAGACGGCCGATCCAGTTCGCTGTGTCGGGCGAGTTGACCGTTTCGGTTCGTCCGCTTGCGACTTTCAAAGAACTTCGATTCACGGGCAACAGGTGGATGTGGCACCCGGAGGCCGCCGATTCCGCGAGGGAGTGGCTACGTGGAACGGCCGCCGTACTACGCCCGGTGGATGGTTCGGAAGATCTGATCCTGTGGGAGGACTTCGCAGACAACGGGGCAGGCGCGCCAAAGGCCGGCAATTTGCTGGATGGCCTTCGCTGGCTCGCAACGCGGATACCGACCTTCGGCGAAGGGGCCTAGCGTGCGAGTGTTCGTGTCGTCGATGCGGCGGGGCCTCGAAGAGGAACGCGACCAGGGGGCTGCGATGCTGCAGGCCCTGGGCTACGAGGTTGTGAGATTCGAGGACTTCGGGGCGACCCCCTCGACCTCGCGAGTTGCGTGTCTCTCTGCAGTGGCGAGTTCTGACGTCTACGTATTGATTCTTGGCCCGAACTACGGGGAGCGACTTGCCGATACCGGCCTCGCGCCCACGGAAGAAGAGTTCAACGCGGCCCTGGCGACGGGCAAGCGAATCCTGATCTTCAAGAAGGCGAACGTGGACTATGAGGATGCGCAGGCGGCATTCATCTCTAGGGTCGGCGACTACGCCACCGGCCGCTTCTGGCAGGAATTCGACACACCCGCGTCCCTTCTACCAGCCCTCGTCACGGCCGTTCGTTCGGTTCGGCTCGATCCTCCAGAGGTTCGGTGGCGGGCGATCGAGCCCATTGAGTACAACACGATCCACGGTGGATCGAATAGCGGTGCTTCGCGGCAACCGCAGTACACGTCCGTCTTGGAAGTGCATGTGATTCCGGTTGGCCCCGTTTCGCTGCAGGCCGCATCGGCTCGAGAAGGTGCAACTGAGTCCCTGATACAGAGGCTTCGCCACGTGCGATTGGTTGACGCCGGCGCCCCCATGGAAAGAGTCGCCGACCCGAGTGGTGTGCACGTCCGAAGGCCTAGTGACCCCACGACGGACAGGTCTTCACTTTCGGGGGTAACGACGAACCCGTACTGCGGCATACGAGTGGGGGGCGACGGGGTCGTTTCGGTGTACCAGGCGCTTTCCGGCGACTTCCTGGGTTCGCTCGTGAGCCTGGCGGAGTTGGCGCGACGCCTGGGAATCATGATCGAAGCGGCGATCCCGTCGATACCAACGGATGCGCAGGATGTCGTCGTCGTTGGCTGCCTGTTGGACGAGGGGCGGACGTTGTTGGGCGACGAATCGAGACTCGGAATACGCACATCTGGGGCGATGTCGATCGGTCGTGCAAACGTTGTCCCACTGGCCGATCGGGCCGTGGGACGCGATGAGCTCGTTGGTGCGCCTCAGGTGGTGGCGCTCGAAGTGGCGGCCCGATTGTCCGTCGAGTTGGAGAATCGCGCCTGATTGCACGCAGCCTGATCCCGTCTAAGTCAGGCCAGCAGGTCCCGAACCTCGTCTGCGTGTGCGCTGAACCAGGCGGTCCATAGGGCATCGATGCGCTCGTCGAGCGTCAGTGTGAGGTTGGTGCGGAAGGCGGCCCGCACCGGGTCTTGGCTCTTCTCAGATTGTGCCCTGGCGTAGTAGCGGTTGGTGGTCTGAACGTCCGCGTGCCGCAGCAGCGCCGCCGCTTCGTACATGGTGCCGCCGGAGTCGACGACGACGCTGGCGGCGTAGGCGCGCAGGTCCTTGATCTTGACGGCGCGGCGGCGAGGATCGAGCTCGGGAAGCCGGGGATTGCCGGCGAGGCCGGCGGCGCGGCGCGCGGGATACCACACGCGCTTGGTCCAGTCGCTGTGGTGGATGGTGACGGTGGGCCTGAGCCCGTGGCCGAAGCGGGTGGGCCGGAACAGGAGGTCCCCGAACATGTCGTCGGTGATGAGGCGGCTGTCGGCGAGGGCGCGCAGCGCGGTCCACAGCGGTGTGGGCAGAGGGACGACGGCGGAGTTGCCGCCCTTGACTTCCTCGACGATCCACTCCTTGTTCTTGGCGCTCCAGGTGAAGACGCGGCGGACGCTGAGCCGCGGCCGGTCGCTCCAGACGTCGGTGACGGACAGGCCGACGGCTTCGCTCCAGCGCAGCCCGGCCCAGGCCATGGTGAGGATGAGGAGGCGGTCCTCGGCGCGGGCTGGGTGGGAGGCGAGGAGGGCGAGCTCCTTCCAGGATGGGAGGAGGACGGGGTCAGCGACGGCGCGACGGCTGCGTCCGGTCTTGGTGGTGACGCGCCGGACCTCGCGCGCGGGGTTCGTCAGGAGGCGTCCTTGTCGCACTTCCCAGGCGAGGGAGGCGCGCACGAGGGCGAATGCCTTCTTCACGCGATGCTGGGAGAAGCCCTGGTCGCGCATGCGCCGGACCCAGGTGTCCAGGGCTGGCGCGTCGATGAGGCGGACGGCGGCGTCGGCGATGTTCGCATGGGGGTGGGAGATCACATTCTTGAGGAGTTCCTCGTAGTCGCGGATGGTGTTGGTGGCGATCGGGTCAAGGCCGTCGTGGGCGCGGTCGTCGATGTACTCGGTGATGACATGACTCATTCGCCTGACCTTGTCGCCGGGCTTGCCGCTGGGGCGCTGCGCCTGGCCGCGGTCGAGGTCGGCGATCGCGGCGTTCAGCGCCCGACGGGCTTCGGCAGGCGTGGCGTGTGTTTCGGGCAGGGGCCGGCGGTGCTCGTCGAGACGCCGGGGCAGGCGGCCCTGCCAGCGTCCGGAGCCGATGGGGTTCTCGCGGACGGATCCCTCGAGCGCTCGCTTCCGCTGAGCCATGGCGTTGCCTCGCTTTCGTGCGGGTCTCTGGTCGGATGTCTCATCACAGGTCGTGCAGGTGGTGTCGTGCAGCGGATGAGACTGGGCTGTTGATGGCGGTCGACGGGCTGTGGACAGCCGGGCCGCCGTTAGCGAAAGGTGTGGTCTTGGCGGCCGTGGATGAAGTAGTCGATGTCGGCCTGGGCGTAGCGAACGAGCCGTCCGATCCGGCGGCAGGGCAGGTCGCCGCTGCACGTCAACTGGCGCACCGTCGCCTCGGACACCGCGATTGCATCGGCCACCTCCTCGGCCGTGAATAGCGCACGGGGAAGACCCGACGTGGTGGGCGCTGGGGGCGTGGTCGCGCTCATCGCTACACCGCCAGCCGCTGGGTGTAGCCGGCGCCGATGGCGCCGGTGGTGGGTGGGGGTGCCGAGGTGCCGTTCAGGCGGGCGTGCTCCACGGCGCGAAGTGCGGCGGTGTGCTGGCGGGTGGCGGTGCCCATGGCGCGCTTGGCCTCGCACAGGAAGCTGATGCGATCCAGGAGCAGCCCGGTCAGGGGCGGATCGGTGTCCATGCGGTCGAGCCATCCGGGAACGACCGCCATCGGGGAGGGGCTGGCGATCCGCGGCCGAAGACCTTGGCTGGTGATGATGGGCTCGGTGTGGTCGCCGGGACGCATGGCTGCGCGGGCGTGCGCGAGGGCGTGGGTGCGGACGCTGGCGCGGGTGGGGATGCCGCCGGCGGTGACGATGTCGCGGATACAGGCGGTGACCTGGGCCTGCTCGAGGGTGAAGTTGGGCTCGACACCGCTATCGATGAGCCGCTGGGCGGCGAGGGTCTCGGTGGCGGCGATGCGGTTCAGCAGTCGCTCCGCCTCGGGCGTGCTGATGCGGCGGGCGGCGGCAAGCTCGCTCGCGGTGGGCAGGTGGTGCCCGGGTGGCAGGGCGTCGGCGACGGGCCAGCGCAGCACCTCCGACAGCAGTGCATCGGCCTCGCGGATGACGTCTGGGTGCGGATGTGATGCCACGTGCTCGCTGGCGGTGGTCAGCGTGCCGGCGAGGTGTGCGAGAAGCTCGGGGTCGTTGTCGGCGTAGATCGCGGCGGCGAGGGTGTCGGGGTCGGTGTGCCGCAGGGCGGTGAGGATGTCGGTGATCGAGATGGCGTGCATGGCACCTCCTGGCAGGGGTTTGTTGCTCCTACCCGGACCACGGTGAATGTGGCTGCGTGCCGCGCAAGTTTCGCGCGCCCGTCTGGATGACGGCTCGTCTACCCGGTGATGGACTCGGCCTCGAGGGGGATGGGGCGCCCTTCGGCGGTGCAGTCGATGACGGCGTCGGCGGGGGTGTCGGGCTCGGGCGCCCGCACCCGGCCGGAGCGGATCGACTCGCGGATGACGTCGGGGTCCTGCAGCAGCCAGGGGGTGAACCGCATCTTGTGGGCGATCTTGATCATCCGGCGTTCCTGCCGCGGCGGTGGCGTGACCGCGAGGGTACGCCAGTGCGCGATGTTCGCCGGCGACGTGGTGATGAACGCGATGGCCTCCGACGACCACTCCCACTCCCGCAGCACCGGCACCAGCGCGGGCCAGGCGTCGGGGCCCTGCAGGTTCAGGCGCAGCAGGTCCATATCGGTCGGGCAGCCGACGCAGCGGACGGTGACGCCGTAGCACGCCGCGAGGTGCTCCAACGCTGCCTCGATCCCGGGGTGGATGGAGCGGCCCGGCCGCTTGCGCGGGATCGCGAGCTCGAGCAGGGCCTCCTCGCCCCAGCCGAGGTCGTGCAGCACGTCGAACAGCCCCACCGTCGGGGAGTACGGGTACTGCGGCGGCTCGAGCTCGTCGTGGACACCGGACGACGTCAGCGGCATCCGCCGCTTTTCGCGACCGGCGCTCTCGCGCGCCTGGTTCGCGGCATTGGACGCCGATGCGTTCAACAACGCCCCAGGGTTCGGGTGCGTGGCCAACGCCCGGCGCAGCATCCCGCCGGGCATCAGCCGCTCCGACAGCAGCAGGACGATGTCGCCGGCGATGTCCGGGTCGCGGGGCGAGCGGCGCCGGGCGAGCTCGAGCAGCGCGCGGCACGCCTCCGGCGTGGACAGGTCGGGATCGTTGATCAGCGGATCGAGCTCGTCGTTATGCATGGCCGTGCCTCGTGTTCCTCGTCGGCGCCCCTGATCGTGGCGACGCGCTGCTAATTGACAGTGGGGGTTTTCCCGGCGAGTGCGGAACTAAAACCATGACTGTCAGTTAGGGACCGGTCAGACTGGTTCGTGGGTAAAATGTGGGCAGCCTGGTGGTCTGCACTAGGCGGGCGAAGGGTGGAGCGTGGCGGTCGAGGTGCGGGACCCGCAGTGGTTCGGCGCCGTCGTGCGGGCCGCGCTGGCGCTGCGCGGGCACTCGACCCAGGCTGACCTGGCGGTCGCGTCCGGGCTGAGCCTGAACTCGGTGGTCAACGTGATCACCGGCGCGCGGCCGTCCTACCGGCTGGCGACGATCGAGGCCCTCGCCTCGGGTCTCGGGGTTCCGGCCTCGAGGCTGGTGAAGTGCGCCACCGGCAGTCCTCGGCGCCGCACGCCGGCCGACGCCGCGGCCGAACTCCTCGAGCAGCAG
>DMPC01000140.1 GCA_003456155.1 Actinomycetota bacterium
GTTCCGGCAACTCCCGCTGTCGCCATCTCAGGCCCCGATGGCGTCACGATCCCTGGCGGCCCGACGTCGGCGGGTGATCCGACTCCGGTCACGCTCTCCGCGGACCTCTACCTGCCCGACGTGACACCGGCGCCCGCGGTGATCCTCGCCCACGGGTTCGGCGGTAGCAAGGAGTCGGTCACCGAGCAGGCGATGGATCTGGCAGCTGCCGGCTTCGTCGTGGCCGCCTACAGCGCGCGCGGTTTCGGGGAATCCACCGGCACCATCTCCATGAACGAACCGCGCTTTGAGATCGCCGACGCATCGCGGGTGATCGACTACCTTGCAGGGCTCCCGACGGTGCTCACCGATGCACCGGGCGACCCGGTGGTCGGGGTGGCCGGTGGCTCGTACGGCGGAGCGCTCGCCCTGATGACGGCAGGGCTGGACGATCGTGTCGATGCGATCGCGGCGGACATCACCTGGAACGACCTTGAGTCCTCGCTGTTCGGGCAGAGTGCTCTCGACTCGCAAACCCCGGGTGTCTACAAGCAGCTGTGGACGTCGTTCTTCTTCAGTTCCGGTCTGGACACGCCACCGGGACAGGCGGACCTGTGCGGCCGCTTCTCGCCGGAGTGGTGCGCGGCCTACACCCACGTCGCGACGAACGGAACGCTGACCGAGGAGATCCGCGCCCTCATGCGTCAGTCGTCTCCGGCCAGCATCACCGATCGCATCGCGGTGCCGACCCTGCTCGCAGGCGGACAGGCGGACTCCCTGTTCCCCCTGGCGCAGGTGAACGCGAACGCGGAGCAGATCCGAGCCGCCAACCCGGACGCGCCGGTCAAGGTCGTCTGGCACGCCCAGGGTCATGACGGGGGAGTGGATGAGTCCGAGCGCCTCGAAGCCCTGACCCGGTCGTGGTTCCAGGCGCACCTGGCTGACGGGCCTGCGGTTCCACTCGACTTCGAGGCCTCGCTCACCGCCGGCTCGGCCCTCGATGTCCGCGAGTCGGCGAGTGTCGAGATCCTCACGAGCCCCACCTACCCGGGGATCTCCGGCGAGTCGGATCTCGCGATCGCGATCGCGGGACCTCCGCAGCGGATCCTGGCGCCCGCGGGCGGTGTGCCCGCATCCATCAGCTCACTCCCGGGCATCGGCGGACTGGGCGGGGTGCTGTCGCTCCTCGGCGAGCGAGTGGCTCCCAATCAGGGTGCAGCGTTCACCTCCGAACCACTCTCCGAGCCGATACGCATCATCGGGTCTTCGCGCGTCACTCTCGAGGTGTCCAGCGACGTCCCGCGGCAGGCCAGCTTGTTCGTGGCTCTCCGCATACAGACCGGAGCCGGTGCCTTCGTCCTGCCCAATGGGCTCATCTCACCGGTGAGTGTCGACCTGGGGCCCACCCCGCAGCGCATCGAGGTCGAACTCCCCGCCATCGTCGCCGATGCTGCCCCAGGGGATCGACTTGTGATCACGGTGGGCACCACGGATCAGGCGTACCGCATGCCGGACGAGCCAGCCGTCTACACGATCTCCCTCGCCGACTTCGCCGTCACCATCCCCCAGGTGGCGATGACGGCCAATGCGCAGGGCCTGCCGCTGTGGGCGTGGCCACTCATGGCGCTTGGCGTATGCGTGGTGGTGGCGATCGTCGTGTGGCTGCTGCGCCTTCGCCCCAAGGGGGCTGCAGTCCGGACTGATCTCGAGGGCAGTCCGCTGGTGGTCGAGGGACTGGTCAAGCAGTACCGCGACGGAGTGCGAGCCGTTGCCGGCGTGGACATCACAGTTCCCCGGGGTGTCGTCCTCGGTCTCCTTGGCCCCAACGGCGCCGGCAAGACCACGACGTTGCGCATGGCGATGGGCCTGATCCGCCCGACGGAGGGCAGTGTGTTCGTCTTCGGGGAGCGCGTAGCCCCGGGCTCGGCCGCACTCTCCCGTATCGGTGCCTTCGTCGAAGGGCCCGGGTTCCTGCCACACCTGTCAGGACGCGAGAACCTCGACCTCTATTGGCGTGCCAGCGGTCGCTCGGGTGAGCCGTACTTTGACCAGGTCTTGGAGATCGCCGCCCTCGGCTCCTCCATCGACCGCAAGGTGCGCGCCTACAGCCAAGGCATGAAGCAGCGCCTGGGGATCGCGCAGGCGATGCTCGGCCTGCCCGATCTCCTCGTGCTCGACGAGCCCACCAACGGCCTGGATCCGCCGCAGATCCGCGAGATGCGCCAGGTGCTCCGCGACTACGCGCAGGACGGGCGCACGGTCATTCTCTCCTCGCACCTGCTCAGCGAGGTGGAGCAGACCTGCTCCGATGTGGTCGTGATGCACCGCGGTCAGGTGGTGGCCGCGGGCACCGTCGAGCAATTGCTTGCGGGCCGCAGCGGCGAGCAACTCGAGGACGTCTTCATGGACCTCGTCGGTGCCGACCACGAGGTCAACGCCGGCCCGCTCACGCAGGGGGATAGCTGATGTACGACTACTCCGCTCGGCAGACCCTCAGCGTGCGCGTGGAGATGATCCGCCAGGTACGCCGCCGCCGCACGGCGGTGGCCTTCGCGATCGTGATCGCGCTTCCCCTCATCGTCATGCTGGCCGTGAAGTTCGGCCCGTCATCTGGCGACGGGGGACTCGCAGACGGTGACTTCGATGTCTTCGGCCTGATGGCTTCTGGGCCGTGGAACTTCGCGCTCAGCGGGCTGCTCTTCTCTTCGGCCTTCCTGTTGGTGATCCTTGCCGCGATGTTCCTCGGCGACTCCGTGGCGAGTGAGGCGTCGTGGGGAACCATGCGCTACCTGCTTGCGTCCCCGGTGCCGCGCCGCCGGTTCCTCGTCATCAAGGTGCTCGTCGGAATCCTGCTGAGCCTGGCCGTGCTGCTCGTCCTCGTGCTCGCGTCGTTCCTCCTGGGCCTGCTCGCCTTCGGGGGCGGTACTTTGGCCAGTCCGCTCAGCGGCACGCTCGGGGTGGGCGAATCCACGGTGCGGCTCGTTGTCATCACCGCCTACATCGCGGTGACCCTGCTCGTTCCAGCGGGAATTGCCTTCCTGGCAAGCGTGTCCACGGACGTCCCTCTGGGGGCTGTCGGTGCGGCGGTAGTGATCGTCATCGTGGCCAACATCCTCGATGCGATCGATGCCCTCGGGCCCATCCGCGAGTTCCTCCCCGCCCGCTACGCCGGGGCGTGGGCCGATGCCCTCGGGCCGATCATCGTGTGGGACCAGATGGCGATCGGCCTGTTCTACAACGTCACCGTGTTCGCGGTGCTCATCGGCCTTGCCTTCCTCAGGTTCGAGCGCAAGGACATCCTGTCGTGATGGGGACGACCGTTCGTCCGTCAGCTACTGTCGCCGGATGAGGCGGAGCGGCTGGATCACGTGGCTCACCGTCGTCCTCGTGATCGTGCTGGTGTACGCGCTGCTCCTCGTGCTGGCAGGGTCGCTGGCAGGCTCGCTCTTCGACCTCCTCGGATTCGGACCGCCCGCATCCATCGACACCCCGCAGGTGCGCGACTACCTGCGGCTGCCCTTCATGGTGCTCGGCTCCGTCATGGCCGGATGGAGCCTGCTGATGCTCCTCATCGTCCGGGGCCCCCTGAAGGAAGGCGCCCCCTGGGCTGCGCGTTTCCTCCTGCTGGCCGTCGCCCTGTGGTTCGTGATGGACACTGGGATGTCACTGGTCCTCGGATTTCCGACGCATGCTCTCTTCAACGTCCCGTTCGCCCTCGCCTTGGGCATACCGCTGCTCGCACTGCGCAGACGAGGGCCGTCGTGAGTCGTCGGGCGTACTGGCTCGTGGGCGCGCGTGGACGCCCGCCCATGCCCTCGTCGCCATGACTCGGTGTTGCATTATTGCTATATAGCATTTATGCTGCACTCATGGGACGACGCAGCAAGGCCGAGGAGCCCGCGGTCTACAGCCGCCTGGAGAAATGGCGGCTGGATCGCGGCCTCTCCCGCCAGGAGTTGGCCGATGCCGTGTCCGTGCATTACCAGACCATCGGCTACCTCGAGCGCGGCGAGTACTCGCCCAGTCTTGCCCTCGCCCTGCAGATCGCCGAGGTGCTCGACGTCCAGTTGGAGGAGATCTTCTCGCTCCATCCCTTCACCCGCGCCGGAGAGAGGACCTGACCATGCCGCACCTGCCCGCGACCTGGAGAGAACGCAAGCACGCCGACCAGGAGCGAAGAGTCGACCGCGTGATGAGCGACCAGTTCTTCCAGTGGACGCGCACGGCGGCGATGCGCCGGTCCCTTGTCGTCGTCGCGGCTCTCCTCTGCGTGGCGATCATCCCGGCGTTCGCGCAGGGCGGGGGAGTCATTGGCATCATCGTCGCGATCGCGGCCTGGGCGATGTGGGGCCTGCTGCGCATATCCATCCGCACGGTCGCCGATCTGCCGGATCGATTCCTCGACGAGCGGCAGCGCGCGCTGCGCAATCGCGCCTACCGGTACGCCTACCTCATTCTTGGCTGGATCGTCGGTGGGCTTGCCACCGTTGGCCTGGTCGCCTTCGTCATCGTGTCCGAGAACGATGCCGTGACATGGACCACGACCTGGGACCAGGCCATCGGCGCCGTCCTGTCCCTGTCACTGATCATCGCCCTCCTGCCCTCGATGATCATCGCCTGGTCCGATCCGGGTGAGGTCGACGCATGAGCATTCCCGCTGAAGAGGTGCCCGCACACGCGAACCGGCGCCCTGAGACGACGCGTCCAGGTGGCCGCTTCGACTCAATCGACGCTTTGCGCGGGCTTGCCGTCCTGGGTGTGCTCGTGGTGAACGTGAGCTTCATGGCCGCACCGGTTCTGTTCTTGCCACCCGAGCAACTCCAGATCGGTGGTCTCAGCACCGTCGATGCCTTCCTGAGCGGTCTGGTCGCCTGGCTCCTGAACGGCAAGATGATCGCGCTCCTTGCCACGCTGTTCGGCGCCGGTATGGGTCTCATCGCCGCCCGCAATCTCGCCTCGGGTCACCTTCGGCGCGGGCTGTTCGTGAGACGCAGCCTGTTCTTGATCGTGCTCGGCCTGATCCACATGCTTCTGCTGTTTCCCGGTGACATCCTGTTCGCCTACGGGGTGACCGGGCTCATCGCGATCTTGTTCCTGCGGCGCTCCCCGAAGGCTCTGCTGTGGTGGGCGGGCAGCATCGCCGTTGTGGGTTTTCTCCTGGCCGCTGCAACCGATGTGGCGGCCCAGATGCTGGACACCTCGGAAGTGGCGGCCTCGTTCGCGTCCGAACTTGCTGCGACGACTACCGCCTACGACGCGCGGGATTACGGCGGTGTCATCGTCGCGAACGCCACCACGTCGGCTCTCGTCCAAACAAGCGGAACCATCATCGGTCAGACCTGGATCCTGCCGCTGTTCCTGATCGGCATGGCCGCGGCGAAGACGGGCATCATCTCCAATCCCGGTGCGTATCGCGCACTGCTTCGTCGGGTCACCTGGATCGGCCTCACCGTCGGCCTGCCCGCGAACTTGCTGCTGTTTTCTCGGGGTGTGCTCGGCGCGAATGGCCTGATTCCTCCCGACGGAGGCGTCGTCATGGGAATCGTCAACGCGGCCGTCACTGTGTTCGCAGTTCCGCTCCTGTCGGCTGGGTACGCCTGCGCCCTTACCCTTTTGTGGCTGCGCGTCCAGGCGCCTGGACCACTCGTCGCGGTTGGTCGTATGGCCCTGACCGCCTACCTGCTGCAGAGCCTGCTGGCCTTCGGGTTCTTCTTCGGGTTCGCTGTCTACGGGCAACTCGGCTTCGCATCTTCCCTGTTGCTCGTGCTGGCGATCTGGGCCGTCATCACGGCTTTCTGCGTGCTGTGGCTGAGCCGCTTGTCCTTCGGTCCGATGGAATGGCTGTGGCGGGTTGTGACCTATCTGCGCGTGCCCAAATCGGTTGCGTGAAGGGCGCGATGCGACGTTTCAACCTTCATGGAGAGAACCCGGGCCACGTCGCCTGAGCGTCGACAGCACTCCACGAAACCAGGTTGCAGCTCAGGATTGGCCCAGTTCATCCAGCGCGGCGCTCCGCAAGGGCTCGCTGCCGCGCCGGAGGTAACCCATGTGCCCGATGTTCGATCGGCCGGACTCACCCGGGTGCAGGTCACGCGTCGTGAGTTCGCAGGTCACGTAGTAGGGGAAGAAGGCGTCATGTGCTGCTGCTGGAGCCCAACGATCGTCGACGGCATTGACCGTGGTGATGGGTACGCGGACGCGGGCGAAGAGTGCGCCCATCTCCCCACTGATCTCCGCATCGTCGAACCAGTAGCCGGGGAAGTGGCACCAGTGCTTCCACTGGCGGTACACACCTTAGGGGGAGATTCTCACCGAAGCCGAGTCGCTTCCACGCGAAGTAGTCCTTCGAACCCACGACTACCGGCCCCACGACATTCCACAGGATCGCGACGCGGATCCTCTCGGCCGCGCCTACCGGTACGCCTGCCTCATTCTTGGCTGGATCGTTGGTGGGCTTGCCACCGTTGGTCTGGTCGCCTTCGTCATCGTGTCCGAGAACGACGCCGTGACATGGACCACGACCTGGGACCAGGCCATCGGCGCCGTCCTGTCCCTGTCACTGATCATCGCCTGGTGCGATCCGGGGCAGGAGCCGGTGGACGGCGTCATGCAGGCACGGTACCTGCGTGAAGCAAGGCGCCTCATCTCATCAGTGACGTCTTCCGGGGCCTGGCGTGCTCAAGCCTTGCGGCGGTAGTGCTCGACTATCCCGGTGAGGATGCCGGGCCACGGCGTCGGCGTCAGGCCGAACGTGTCCCGCGCCGCACTGTCGTCGACGACGAACGGCCGATCGCGCTGGTAGGCCGTCTCGGCGAGCTCGCGGACTGCGGGGGAGAACAGTCCGAGGATCGAGACCGCCGCGGCCGGCAGCGAACTGGCCTTCACTCGCGGCACGTCGGCGGCATCGGCCAGATCGTCGACGACCTGGCGCTGGGTGCGTGGTGCATTGCTGGGCACGTGCCATGCCCGCCCCCAGCCGCGCTCGTCTGCAGCCACGACGACGAGCAGTCGAGCCGCATCGGCCGGTGCAGTCCAGGTGTGCTCCGCGTCGACCGAGCCGAGCAGGCTGACTGACCTGCCTGTGAGGATGCGGGGTACGACCCTGCTGGAGCCGATGAGGGAGTTCTCGCTGGCGCAGAGGTAGTCCGACCCGCGTACCTCGGTCGCTCGGATGCGCCCGGCATCGTGGGCGGCCTTCGCGTCGAGCCACATCTGGGCGCGCACCCGGCCCTTGGTGCCCGTCGCGGAGAGCGGCAGCGCCTCGACCAGCGGCCCGTCGACGGGGCCGTAGCCGTAGAGGTTCGAGCAGGTGGCCAGCACGGCCCCTGTCCGCTCGGCGTAGCCGAGCATCGCGGCAGCCAGGGGAGGCCAGTCCTGCGCCCAGCGGTGGTACTTCGGGTTGGCGCAGTTGTAGATGGCCGCTGCCTGCGGTGCTGCCTCCAGCAGGGTGTCGAGGTCGCTCGCGTCGCAGCTGACGTGACGCGCGCCGCGCACCTGAGGACCCGATCCGTGGCGGGTGATGACGACCACCTCGTGGCCGTCATCGGCCAGCAGCTCCGCCGCCGCCGAACCGACCGGCCCGGCTCCGATCACCAGGTGCGTACTCATCGCATGCCCCGATCAGTTGACGGATTCGCCGGCAGCCAGGCGAGGCTGACGCGAGCCCCGGAGGAGCAGCCAGATGCCGACAGCCAGGAACCACAGCTGGACGAGTGTGGTGCCGAAGAAGATGAGCGAGCTGGCATCCTCCCCCGCGAGCTCCACGGTGGTCGCCAGGACGCCGAGGGCTGCGATGAGGCCGAATGCGCCGATCCAGCGTGGGAAGGCGCGGGTCCTCAGAACTGCGATGGCGAGGAGGCCGATGGAGAGGGCCGCGAAGATGCTGACGCCGAGGACCTCGCCGATCGTGCCGCCGTAGGCGTTCATGGAGTCGAAGACAACGGAGATGGCCACGCGTTCGTTCTCATTCGACGTCGCGACGTACGCCTCGGCCAACTCCGGTGCCGGTACGAGCCACCTCACGATGCCGATCGAGCGGGCGAGCGCCGAGACGGCGGCGAAGCCTGCGATCAACGCGCCGAGGGCGATGACGGCACGGCTCTGGGCGTAGCGCAGCAGCAGGATCATCGTGACCGCGAAGAGGATCGAGTAGACGAGGTAGACGATGTAGCCGAAGCGCACCGCGCCCTCGTTCTCGAGCAGGCGCGGCAGTGCGATGTCGGCCGGGTCGCTGAGGCTCTCGGGCCAGTTGATGGCTCCGCCGAGCACGATCATGGGGACGAAGAGGATGAGTCCCTGGAGGATGCTCGCGGCGCCGGCCCAGCGGGCCGCTGAGGCGGATGCCGTGGATGCGGTCGTCGGTGCGGTAGAATGAACACTGTTCATACGCAGACTTTGGCAGGGCATATGAACGATGTCAATATTGGAGTGCCATGATTCGCAGTTATCACCACGGAGCCCTCGCCGAGGCGATGGTCGATCAGGCGCTGGCCAGCGTGCGCGCTCAAGGGGCCGATCACGTGTCCCTGAGGTCCATCGCCCAGGCCCTCGATGTCTCCCCGAGCGCGGCCTACAACCACTTCGCAGACAAGGACGACCTGCTGCGCTCGGTGGGCTCATGCGGCCTTGCCGCACTCGACGAGCGCATGGCCCGGGTGCTCGCCGCCCACCCCGCGGACACGGCCGATGCGGCGCGGTCCCGCTTCACGGGGTTGGGCCGCGCCTACCTGGGATTCGCGATCGACGAGACGCATCTGTTCCAGCTCACCTTCGGCCCGATCTGCATGGCCAAGCAGCTCCCGCCCGGCGAGTCCGGTCCCTACATCAAGTTGACCGCTTCCCTTGACGATCTGGATCGACGTGGGTTGCTCAAACCCGGGATCCGTCCAGGTCTGGACCTCACAGTGTGGGCGGCGACCCACGGCATGGCCACACTCCTGGTCGAAGGAGCTGTGCCTCCGGAATCCGCCGATGGGTTCATTGAATCCATCGCGAACCTCATCACGAAGTGAGTCGGTCATCCCAGCCCGGGCGCCTGCAGTCGGCGCCGCAGGTGAAGGGCTCGCTGAGCTGATCTGACAATCGCGGTTGTCATCCCAGGACGTCTGCGATCCGGTAGGAATGCCCCATGGAGATTCGCATGTACGGAGCGGACTGGTGCGGGGACTGCCGCAGGACCAAGGCCCAACTCGACGGGCTGGGCGTCGCCTACGTGTACCTCGATGTCGAGCATGACGATGCTCTGCGGGACGAGGCCGTCGCCATCGCCGGGCGTCAGTCGATTCCGGTGGTGGTCCTGCCCGACGGCAGTCACATGGTGGAGCCGTCGAACCCCGACCTCGAGGTGCGGCTCAGGGAGCTCGGAGTCATCGCCTGACCTGCCTGCCCCACGAGGCAGTGGGTCGTGGTGGGCCCTGACGGTCAGCCTGAGTCGAGGTCGTCGAGCAGTGCGTCCCAGAGGGGTTCACTGCCCTGCCGGAAGTAGCCCATGTGCCCGATGGTGCTCTGCCCGATGTCGGCGGGGCGGATGTCGCGCATGGTCACGGCGGCATTCACGTAGTGCTGGTAGAAGGCATTGCGGGCGGCTGGTGAGCTCCAGCGGTCGTCGATCGAGTTGATCGCCGTGATGGGTGCCCTCACCCGTGCGAAGAGCGCGGACATCTCCTCGCCCACCTCCGGATCATCGAACCAGTAGCCGGGGAAGCGGCACCAGCGCTTCCACTGCCGGTAGACATCGATGGGCAGGTCCTCCCCGAGCCCGAAGCGCTTCCAGGCGAGGTAGCCGTGAAAGCTCACGATGATGGGACCGAACACGTTCCACAGGAGGGCGACGCGCAGTTGCTCGGCACGTGGCATCCAGCCCCGCCAGCCGCTTCCGCTGCCCAGTGCGTGCATCGACGTCACGACGCCCGGATCGGGCAGTAGGCCCAGCGCGTGGCCTCCGAAGGAGTGCGCAATCAGATGGACCGGGAGGTCGCCTGGACCGCAGTCGAGCACGCTGGCAAGGTCGAGCCTCGCCCAGTCCCGGTAGTCCATGCGGAATCCCCGGAGGCTGGCGGGCGCCGACTCGCCGATGCCGCGGTAGTCGAACGTGGTGACGTCGTAGCCGCGGGCCGCGGCATGCTCGGCGAACCGGCGGTAGAACCGCTGCGGCACCCCTGTGGCCCCGGCCATCACGATGCGGGCCCGCGGGCCAGCGGCGGGAAAGCGGTGGGCCCTGAGGGGATAGCCGTCCGAGGCGGTCACCCTGACCGAGATCGGTTCCCCCATGTGCCCTCCAGAAGTCGAGCCGGACGGGAGCTAATCTAGTACGATCGTCCTAGACAAGGGGGCGCGATGTCGGGCACGCGCGATCGCATGGTCCTGGCCGCTGCCGGCCTCTTCCGCGATCAGGGCTACGACGGCACAGGATTCCGTGACGTCGTCCAGGCGGCTGGCACGTCGCAGGGGGTCATCTACCATCATTTCCCCGGAGGCAAGACCGAGCTCGGAGTCGCGGTCGCTGTCGCGGTGGGCGAGTGGGTGGCCGCGGGCGTCGAGTCAGCCTGCGCGGCCATGTCCCCGCGCGAAGCTGTTTCCGGCCTGCTCGACGTCATCGAGAGCAACTTGATCCGAGGGGACATGCGACCCGGGTGCCCCTTCGTCGCTATCGCCTTCGCGGCCGATGACGACGAGGGCAGGCTCCGCCATGCGAGCGATGCATTCTTCACGCGCGTTCGCGCGGTGCTGAGTGACTGCCTGATGCGTGCAGGCGTAGATCCCGCCGACGCGGACGCATGTGCCGCTCTTGCGGTCTCCGCCAGCGAGGGTGCCATCGTCCTCAGCCGAGCTCGCCAAGACATTGAGCCCTTCGAAGCGACGCGCAGGGCGTTGCTCGACCATGTGGATCGCCTGACAGGAGGAAAGTGACGATGGCCCAGCAGCCGGACGGACAGGTGCGCGCGGAGATCCTCGAACTCGGGGATGAGCGAGTCCTCGCAGCCCAGATCGAGATCGACGCGCCTGCGGAGGTGATATTCGACATCCTCATCCAGCCGCGACGCCACCCTGAGATTGATGGCTCGGGCAGCGTCCAGAGCGTCATCGAGGGCCCTGAGCGCCTCAGCCTCGGGGCGACATTCAAGATGCGAATGAAGATCGGCCTCAGCTACTGGGTTACCAACACGGTGATCGCATTCGAGCCGAACCGCCGGATCACCTGGAGGCATCTCCTCGGCAATGAGTGGACCTACGAGCTCACCCCGCTCGACGGGCATAGAACGCTGGTGCGCGAGATTGATGACGTACGCGCTGCGGGATGGAAGGCATCGCTGTCCCCGACGATCCGCAAGCTGCCGCAGGTCCAGCGGGGTATCGCGAAGTCCCTTGTCCGGTTGAAGGCACTGGCGGAGTCGGAGGCGTCCTCCCGGCCGTCGCCGTGATCGCACGCTAGCGTGCGGATCTCGAGGATGGCGACCCCGACGTCGGCCAGCGTGCCTGCGGTCATGTGCAGCACGTGGAGGGTCGTCCCGAACGACACTGGAAGACCTGACGGCACTGGACGGCGGCGCCACTGGGAATGGAGGAACTCATCTCCATGCTGCTACCCAGACTTCCCGGGGCGAGGATCCTCAACGAGCCCATCGAGTGGCGCCCGACGCCGGCATTCCGGTGCCCGCGTGAACTGCTGATTCAATTCAGCGCACCCTGAGGGCTCTACGCCCCGATTTCGGCGGCCTCGCCGGCCGTGATGCGCAGGAGTTCGTCGTAGGTGGTCGGAAACACATAGTGCGGGTGACCGCCAGCGGCCCAGACCTCGTCGTACCGCGACAAGGCGATGTCGACGATGGTGCGCAGGGGTTCGGGATGTCCGACCGGTGCAACGCCGCCGATCGCGAAACCCGTGGCGCGACGCACCTCATCGGCCGTCGCCTTCTCGACGTGACTCACCTCCAGAACGCTGGCCAGGGCCATCGTGTCGACCCGGTTGCCGCCTGATGCCATGACAAGGACGGGCTCCCCGTCTGCCATGAACACCAGGGAGTTGGCGATCTGGCCCACCTCGATGCCCAGCGCGGCAGCGGCCTCCTTGGCGGTTCGGGCGCTGTCATCGAGGGCGCGAACCTGGCCGCGTGCTCCGAGGAGGGCCAGGGATTCACGCACGCGGATGACGGACTGCTGCTCGGTTACCTCGCTCATGCGGGGAGCGTATCGGTGCACAATGGCGACATGCCTGCCTCTCGGTCGTCGGACTCCACTGCTCGACCGACCGAACGTGTGCCATTCGAGGGGTTCCCGGCCGAGGCGTTTGAGTTCTATGCCGCCCTGGCCGAGAACAACACCCGGCCGTGGTGGCAGGAGCACAAGAGCCGCTACGAGAGTGAGGTGAGAGGGCCTCTGGTCGCGATGCTCTCCGAGCTCTCGGCGGAATTCGGCACGCCGCATGTCTTTCGGCCGTATCGCGATTCGAGGTTCAGCAAGGACAAGACTCCGATCAAGGACCACCAAGGTGGTGTGATCGAGGTAGAGGACGCGATCGCCTACTACGTGCAGGTGTCGGCTTCGGGGCTCTTGGTTGCTGGTGGGTGGTACGCACCTGCCGGCCAGCAGGTGGCGAGATTTCGGGAGTCGGTGGTGGGCCCTCCCGGAGCGGAACTCGAGCGGATCTTGCGCGGATTCGGGGGTGCGCGGGCTCTCTCGGCGTCCATGGGATCCGCGCCGACGCCGCGGTCGACCACGGGGCGGGCGTCGACCCGATCGACGTGGCAGGTCGACGGCCAGCCGCTGAAGACTCAGCCGCGGGGATTCCCCGCCGATCATCCCCGCATCGACCTGCTTCGCT
>DMPC01000146.1:0-612 GCA_003456155.1 Actinomycetota bacterium
CCCGTCCGCTCCACCGTTCCGCCGAGGGCGCGGGCCATCGCCTGGAAGCCGTAGCAGATGCCGAAGACCGGAATGCCGGTCTCGAAGAGTTCGGCATCGAGGGTCGGGGCTCCCGGCTCGTAGACGCTGGAGGGTCCACCGCTGAGGATCACCGCAGCAGGTCGTCGAGCCACGATTTCGGCCACCGGCATCGTGTGCGGGACGATCTCGGAGTACACGCGCGCCTCTCGAACGCGACGGGCGATGAGCTGGGCGTACTGGGCACCGAAGTCGACGACGAGGACGGGAGCAGGGGCGGACGGCACGTCTTGAGCCTATCGACGGCGGGATGGTCGCTTCGCGACGACCAACGCCTCGGAGTCCTCAGGAGGAGAACGCGCCCAGCAGGGCCAGGACAGCGACGAGAGCGGCGTCGATCAGGACCCCGACCACGAGGGTGCCGATCACCCACCGGCGAGCGACACGACCCAGAGCCCGGGCTCCTCCCGGGTCGCCTGCGCCCAGGGCGCGACGGGATCGCAGCCCGTAGACCACCGCCACAAGACCCAGGGGCAGGAAGCACAGGATGCTCACCAGGACGGCCCAGCCGAGGTTCGTCCGCACCGGCTCGCC
>DMPC01000146.1:902-11799 GCA_003456155.1 Actinomycetota bacterium
GGCGGATGGAATTTGCGGAAACCCGCCCCAGCGCTCACGGAAGCCACCTAACGTGATCCCCATCACAGACCCCACCACGGGTCGGTCACGTATGCGAAAAGGGGACCGGATGCATCACATCTCCGTCACTGTCGACGGCACCCGATACGAAGCCGATGTCGAACCGCGGACGCTGCTCGTCCACTGGCTCCGGGAGGGGCTGGGAAAGGTCGGCACCGTCGTCGGGTGCGACACCTCCAACTGCGGCGCCTGCACCGTTCTTCTCGACGGAAGCAGCGTGAAGTCCTGCAGCGTCCTGGCCGTCCAGGCGGATGGCTCCGAGATCACGACCATCCAGGGACTCTCAGCCGGCGATGACTGGCATCCGGTTCAGGCAGCCTTCAAGGAGTGCCACGGCCTTCAGTGCGGCTACTGCACACCGGGGATGGTCATGTCGGCCGTCGACCTGCTGGCGGAGAACCCGAACCCCACCGAGGACGAGATCCGCGACGGCCTGCACGGCAACCTGTGCCGCTGCACCGGCTACCACAACATCGTCAAGTCCGTTCAGTACGCCGCTGACCTCATGGGAGGCACCAAGTGACCGAGATGTTGGAGAGCACCAAGGCCATCGGCCGCCCGCTGCGCCGCAAGGAGGATGCCAAGCTCCTCCACGGGCGCACGAACTGGACCGACAACATCCAGCTGCCCGGGACGCTCCACATGGCCCTGGTGCGCAGCCCCATGGCCCACGCCCGGATCACGAAAGTCGACCTGTCAGGGGCGCTCGCACGTCCCAATGTCGTGGCCGCCTACGACGCGGCGAGCCTGGGTGACCTGAATTCTGGGGTCCCGTGCGTCTGGCCGGTGACCGACGACACCGTGATGCCCCCGTTCCCCGCGCTGACCGGCGACAAGGTGCGCCAGGTGGGTGACGTCGTGGCACTTGTCCTCGCGACCGACGCGGCATCGGCCGAGGACGCCATCTCGTTCGTGGACGTCGAGTACGAGCCCCTGCCCGCAGTCGTCAACATGGTTGATGCCATCTCGCCCGGCAGCGAGCTGGTTCACGACATGGCGGCCAACAACACGAGCTACGTGTACAACCTCGGCGGCGGCTACGCCGATGAGGTCGCCAAGCACCCCGACGCCGTGATCGTCAAGCGCCGATTCGTCAACCAGCGACTCATCCCTGCCTTCATGGAGCCGCGCGCCGTGATCGCAGCCCCGATGGGCATGAGCGACGAGATCACGATCTGGACATCGACCCAGATTCCCCACGTGCTCCGCGTCCTGCTCACCCTCGTGACCGGGATTCCTGAGCAGAACCTCCGTGTTGTCGCACCCGACGTCGGCGGCGGCTTCGGCGGCAAGCTCCAGTGCTACCGCGAGGAGATCCTCGTCATCCAGCTGGCCAAGAAGCTCGGGCGACCGGTCAAGTGGACCGAGACCCGCAGCGAGGACATGGTGGCGACCCACCATGGTCGCGACCAGATCCAGGACATCGAGCTCGCGTGCACGCCCGACGGCAAGATGATCGGCCTGAAGGTCGACCTGCTGGCGAACATGGGCGCCTATCTGCAGATCATCACCCCGGGCATTCCCCTGCTCGGCATGTTCATGTACCCCGCGATCTACAAGATGGGCGCCTACCAGTTCCAGTGCACGGGCGTGTTCACGAACACGACACCGACGGACGCCTACCGCGGAGCCGGTCGACCTGAGGCGACCTTCGCTATCGAGCGCATCGTGGACGAGATGGCCGCGGAACTGGGCATGGAGCCGATGGAGTTCCGGACGAAGAACTGGATCCAGCACCACGAGTTCCCGTACACGACGGTTGCTGGGCTGACCTACGACACCGGCAACTACGAGGCCGCCACCGCCAAGGCGATGGACATGTTCGGCTACAAGGCACTGCGCGCAGAGCAGGAGGCCCGACGCGCCTCGGGTGATCCCATCCAACTGGGCATCGGCATCTCGACCTTCACCGAGATGTGCGGCCTGGCTCCCTCACGGACCCTCGGAGCCCTCAAGTACGCAGCAGGGGGCTGGGAGCACTGCACGATCCGCCTTCTGCCCACCGGCAAGGTCGAGCTGGTCACGGGGACGTCCCCGCACGGCCAGGGTCACGAGACGGCCTGGAGCCAGATCGCCGGGGACATCCTCGGTATCCCCGTCGAGGACATCGATGTCATCCACAGCGATACCGGGCGCTCCCCCTACGGCATGGACACCTACGGTTCACGCTCGCTCGCCGTCGGTGGACAGGCCATCAAGAAGGCGGCCGACCGGGTCATCGAGAACGCCCGACCCATCGCGGCGCATCAACTCGAGTGCGCCGCTGATGATCTCGAGTTCGCCAACGGCGCCTTCACGGTGAAGGGCGACCCGGAGAAGACCGTCACCCTAGGTGCCCTGGCCTGGGCCGCCTTCTCGGCGCACAACCTGCCCGATGGTGTCGAGCCGATGATCTCCGGTGAGGCGACGGTCGATCCGGAGGACTTCTCCTACCCGCACGGAACTCACCTCGCGGCCATGGAGGTCGACACCGAGACCGGCAAGGTCCGGCTGCGCAAGTACGTCTGCGTGGATGACGTCGGCAACCAGATCAACCCCATGATCGTCGAGGGGCAGGTGCACGGCGGCCTGGCCCAGGGCATTGGACAGGCGCTCTACGAGGGAGCCGAGTACGACTCGGACGGCAACCTGCTCACCGCGAGCCTCGCCGACTACCTCATCCCGAGCGCGGCCGATCTTCCGAGCTTCGAGACCGGAACAACCGTGACGCCTTCCACAACGCACTCGCTGGGGACCAAAGGCGTGGGCGAGGCCGGTGCCATCGCTTCGACCCCCGCCATCATCAACGGCATCGTCGATGCCCTCCGTCCGATGGGGGTCACCGACGTACTGATGCCGGCGAGCCCGCAGAACGTGTGGAGAGCCATCCAGGCGGCGAAGGGAGCCCAGGCATGATCCCCGGGAAGTTCGACTACGTGCGACCGAGCACCGTGGACGAGGCCGTGGCGGCGCTGGTAGCCGGCGGCGATGACGCCAAGGTGCTCGGCGGCGGGCAATCGCTCATGCCGGTGCTGAGGCTGCGCATGGGTGAGCCGTCCGTGATCGTCGACACCACCCGGATCGACGAGATGAAGGGCATCACCGACGCCGGCGATGCCGTCGTCATCGGCGCGGGTGTCACGCATGACGATGTCGCCAAGAATGCCCTCGTGCGCGAGCACCTCGCCCTGCTGGCGATGACAACGGAACACGTGGCCGATCGGCAGATCCGACATCGCGGGACCATGGGCGGGGCGATGGCGCATGCCGATCCGGCCGGGGATCAGCCCCCGGTCGCCCTGGCCATGGGTGCGTCCTTCACGATCGCCGGTCCGAGCGGCCGACGGACGGTGTCAGCCGCCGACTTCTTCGTCGACTACTTCACCACCGCGGTGGGGCCTGATGAGGTGCTCGTCAACGTCACCTTCCCCAAGCACACCGGGTGGGGGGCGCACTACGAGAAGTTCAACCGCACGGCTCAGGCATGGGCCATCGTCGGCGTCGCCGCCACGGTCCGCATGGACGGGGGCTCCATCGCCGAGGCGAGGATCGGCCTCACCAACATGGGTCCGGGGCCCGTTCGTGCCAGCGGGGTGGAAGCTGCCCTCGTCGGGGCCTCGACCCTCGAGGCCATCGCCGCTGCGGCCGAGCATGCAGCCGAGGGCACCAGCCCGAACAGCGATATCCACGCCGAGGCTGAGTACCGGGAGCATCTCGCCCGAGTCCTCACCCGGCGGGCCGTCGCCCAGGCCGCCGGGCTCTGACCACGATCGTCGAGCCGGCTTCGCGAAACGGGGGTTTCGCGAAGCCGGCTCGTCACTTTCAGGCTAGTCTCCCCACATGGCTCTCTACACCTGCGCTAAGTGCGGCATGTCCGTCAACACCACCTGCGGTGCCTGCGACGTGGCACTGGTCGATGCGACACTGACCAAGGACGATGGCACCCTCGTCGAGATCTCCGAGTGCCCGAACGGGCACGGCAAGATCAAGTCGCCGCTGTGCTGCGGCGCGGACATGACCTGCTCCGTCTGATCACCTCTCCGGGCGGTCACGCCCGAGTGGATCACCCGGGCAGGCGCAACTCCCCCGGTGCGCCCGCGGGCACCGCGGGTTGTCGCGGTGCCACAGGTGTCACATGACGGTAGGCCGCACCCGGGCTGGGTCGTGAGTCCCGCTCCCCGAGGTTCGGCCACATCGCCATCGCCCGTTCGGCCTGGGCCGTGATCGTGAGCGAGGGATTCACTCCGAGGTTCGCCGTGATCGCCGAGCCGTCAACGATGTGCAGCCCGGGATACCCGTAGACCCGGTGGTAGGGATCCACCACGCCGTGCTCCTCGTCCGCACCGATCACGCATCCCCCGACGAAGTGGGCCGTCACGGCCGCGTCCGCGTTCTCGAAGATGCTGCCTGCCGCCACCCCGTCGATCCGGGCCGCCACCCGCCGGACCACCTCGTGGCCGATGGGCAGATACGTGGGGCTGGGCGCCGACTCATCCTGCTGGGTGGTGAGATGCCAACGGCCGAGCCTGGAGCGCGTGCCCGTGACCGTCAGTGAGTTGTCGAGCGTCTGCATGACGAGGGCGATGACCGAGCGCTCGCTCCATCGCCGCACGTTCAGCAGCCGAGCGAGCTCCCCCGGACGGCGCGTCACCTCAGCGGCGAGGACTCGCCAGCGCGGTCGCCCCGCCTGCGGTGCGGTGAGGAGCGACTGCATCAGTCCCATGGAGTTCGAACCCTTGCCGTAGCGACAGGGCTCAACGTGCGTGACCTCATCCGGGTGGAAACTCGAGGTGATGGCCACCCCACGCGAGAAGTCCTGGTCGACGGTGTCCGCAACAGCCCCAAGGATCGCCTCGGAGTTCGTGCGCGTCTTGCGCCCCAGCATCCCGGAAAGGCGCGGGAGCATGCCCTTGGCCTTCATCCGATGCAGAAGCCGCTGGGTGCCGTACGTGCCTGCGGCGAGCACCACCTGCTCCGCGGTGAAGGTCCTGCGGCGACGCGTGCCTGTGCGCACCGTCTCGATGAGGAACCCGCCGCGGGTGCGCTCGAGAAGTGCGGTGACCGTGGTCATCGGATAGACCCGGGCACCTGCCGCCTCGGCGAGGTGCAGGTAGTTCTTTACCAAGGTGTTCTTGGAGTTGTGCCGGCACCCGGTCATGCACTCGCCGCACTCGGTGCACCCGGAACGCACCGGCCCGGCACCGCCGAAGAACGGGTCCGGACTCGTGATACCTGGACCGTCGCCGAAGAAGACCCCCACCGGTGTGAGTCGGAAGGTGTGACCCACCCCCATCTCCTCAGCGACCGCGGCCATGACCTCGTCGCTCGGGGTCATCGTCGGGTTGTCGATCACGCCGAGCATGCGCGAGGCCTGGTCGTAGTAGGGGGCCAGCTCCTCCTGCCAGTCGGTGATCCCACTCCACTGCGGATCCGCGAAGAACGGCTCCCCGGGGGTGTACAGAGTGTTGGCGTAGTTGAGCGATCCGCCACCCACGCCGGCCCCGGCGAGGACGAGGACATCCTTCAGCAGGTGGATGCGCTGGATGCCCGTACAGCCGATCTGCGGGGCCCACAGGAAGTCACGCAGTCTCCACGATGTCTTGGGCAGTTCATGATCCTCGAACCGTCGGCCCGCCTCGAGGACACCGACGCGGTACCCCTTCTCCGCGAGCCGCAGCGCAGCGACAGAGCCACCGAAGCCAGATCCGATGACGAGCACGTCGAAGTCGAGGTTGCTCACGAGGCGCAAACTACTCCTTCGACCTCGATCGCACAGCGCTACTTGAGGCCGATCCGCTTCATCGTGGTCACCGCCGCCAGGAGAGTCGACGCCCACCGCTCGTCCGACCAGCCCGCCGGGGCCCCCAGCCCGAGCACCCGCTGGGTCGCCACCGTCTGCGCCTGCGTGTACTTCAGCAGCCCCTCGTCACCATGCCGCCGTCCGAGACCGGACTGGCCCATGCCCCCCATCGGGGCCCGGATGCTGCCCCACGCGGCCGCATAGCCCTCATTGACGTTGACGGTTCCGGCGCGCAGTCGCCGGGCCACGGCCTGGGCCGCGCGACGGTCCCGCCCGATGACGGCCGCATTCAGGCCGTACTCCGTGTCGTTGGCGAGACGTACGGCTTCATCATCGGAGTGCACCGGGTGCACAGCGACGACCGGGCCGAACGTCTCCTCGTCGCACACCTCCATGCCCTCGGTCACGTTCGCGAGGATGGTCGGCTCGAAGAACCACGGGCCGATGTCGGGTCGTGCGTGCCCCCCGGCCAGGACCTTGGCTCCGCGGCTCACCGCATCGTCCACGTGCCTTCTCGCTCTCGCCACCTGGTCCTCGGAGATCAGCGAGCCCATGTCGCTGCCCCAGCCGATCTGAGTACCGAGCCGAAGCGCCCGCGTCCTGCGCACGAAGGCTGCGAGGAAGGCGTCGTGGACATCGACGTTGACGTAGATGCGCTCCATCGAGATGCACAGCTGGCCCGCGTTGGAGAAACATGCTCGGACCGCGATCTCCGCGGCCCGCTCGGGATCGGCGTCAGCACGGATGATCATCGCGTTCTTGCCGCCGAGTTCCATGGAGCAGGGGATGAGTCGCTCACCGCATTGGGCAGCGACGATGCGTCCGACGCGGGTCGACCCGGTGAACATCACGTAGTCGACCTCGTCGATGAGCCACGGACCGACGACGTCGCCCGCTCCCAGCACGACCTGCAGGACATCTCGGGGAAGGCCCGCCTCGGCCATGACGTCGCGCACCCACAGGGCTGTGAGGCTCGTCCGGTCGTCAGGCTTCACGACGACGGTGTTGCCGGCCAGCAATGCAGGGATCGCATCGCTCGCCGTGAGAGTCAGCGGGTAGTTCCAGGGCGCAACAACCCCGACGACGCCCCAGGGAATCCGGCGGATCTCCGCCGAGACAGCCAGCGGGATCACCCCCCGCACTCGCCGCGAGGAGAGCAGGCGCGAGGCATCGCGCGAATAGTGGCGCGCCGTGACGAGGACGTCGAGGACCTCCTCCATCGCATCCCGTCGCGACTTGCCCGCCTCCCGCTGAAGCAGGTCGAGGATCTCCTGCCGCCGCTGAACGAGGAGGTCGTGGAAGCTCAGGATGATGGCGGCTCGATCCCTGAGCGACATGGCCGCCCACGCGGGCTGCACCGCACGGGAGCGCGCGACCGAGGCCTGCACCTCCTCGCGGCTGGAATCCGCGAGCGTGTCGATGACCTCGCCCGAGAAGGGCGACCGGACGGTGATCACCCGGTGACGACCATCTCCACGCGCTGGAACTCCTTGAGGTCGCTGTATCCCGTCGTGGCCATGGCCTTGCGCAGGGCACCGAGGATGTTCATGGTTCCGTCCGCGCTCCGGGACGGCCCTTCGAGGATTTCGGCCAGAGTGCCCACGGTGTCCATGCGGTGACGCTCACCACGGGGCAGGTGCGGGTGCCAGGCCTCTGCACCCCAGTGAGCGCCGCGCCCTGGCGCGTCGGTGGCACGGGCGAAGACCGATCCGACCATCGCGGCATCCGCCCCGCAGGCGAAGGCCTTGACGATGTCGCCGCTGCGGCCCATGGAACCGTCCGCGATGACGTGGACGTAACGACCGCCGGACTCGTCGAGGTAGTCGCGTCGGGCAGCAGCGACATCCGCGATCGCGCTGGCCATCGGGACGCGGACACCCAGGACATCCGCCGTGGTGTGCGAGGCTCCCCCGCCGAAGCCGACCAGCACCCCGGCCGCGCCCGTGCGCATGAGGTGCAGGGCCGCCTGGTGGGTGGCGCACCCGCCCACGATGACCGGGGCATCGAGGTCGTGGATGAACCTCTTGAGGTTCAGGGCCTCACCGTTTCCCGACACATGCTCGGCCGAGACGGTGGTGCCGCGGATGACGATGATGTCGGCGCCGGCCTGCGAGGCGATGGGGGCCAGGGTCGACGCCGCCTGGGGCGACGTGGCGACGGCTACCGTCCCGCCCCCCGCCCGCAGAGCGGAGATGCGCTGCTTGACCAGTTCGGCATCGACCGGTCGATCGGCGTACATCTGCTGCATGCGGGCGGTCGCCGCCTCCGGCGCCAGCGATGCGATCTCCGCGAGCAGTGGGGCCGGGTCCTCGTAGCGACCCCACAGGCCCTCGAGGTTGAGCACGGCGAGCACCCCGTGAGCCATGAGCGTGGCGGCTGACTCGGGTGAGACCACTGAGTCCATGGGCGCCGCAAGGATCGGGGTGTCGAAACGGTAGGCGTCGATGGTCCAGGCCGTGGAGACGGCCTCGGGGTCGCGGGTGCGGCGGCTGGGCGCGATGGCGACCTCGTCGAGTGAGTAGCCGCGGCGGCCGCGCTTCGCCCCGCCGATCTGGATGTCGGTCACGTCCTACCGCCCCGAGTAGTTGGGAGCCTCGATGGTCATCTGGATGTCGTGCGGGTGGCTCTCCCTCAAGCCCGCCGACGTGATGCGAACGAAGGTGCCCTTGGCATGCAGCTCGTCGATCGTCTGGGCGCCGCTGTAGCCCATGGAGGCGCGCAGGCCGCCGACGAGCTGGTGTGCCACCGCCGCGATGGACCCGCGGTAGGCGACCATGCCCTCGATTCCCTCGGGCACGAGCTTGTCGTCGCTGAGCACATCGTCCTGGAAGTAGCGGTCCTTGCTGTAGGAGCGGGCCTCACCGCGCGACTGCATGGCGCCCAGCGAGCCCATCCCGCGGTAGGACTTGTACTGCTTGCCGTTGACGAAGACCACCTCGCCCGGCGCCTCCTCCGTCCCGGCGAGCAGGGAGCCGAGCATGACGGTGTCGGCACCGGCGACGAGCGCCTTGGCGATATCGCCCGAGTACTGCACTCCGCCGTCCCCAATGACCGGGACGCCCGCCGGGCGGCAGGCGAGCGAGGCCTCGTAGATCGCCGAGATCTGCGGGACGCCCACGCCTGCGACGACGCGCGTCGTGCAGATGGACCCGGGCCCCACACCCACCTTGACGCCATCAGCGCCGGCCTCGACCAGCGCCTGCGCACCTGCGCGAGTCGCGACGTTTCCACCGACGACATCGACGGTGGACTGTGACTTCAGCAGGCGCACCATGTCGATGACGGCACGGGAATGGCCGTGCGCCGTATCGACGATCAGGAAGTCCACGCCGGCTTCGATCAGTGCCTTGGCGCGTCGCTCAGCGTCCTCGCCGACTCCGACGGCAGCACCCACGACGAGCCGTCCCGAGGCGTCCTTGGTCGCGTGCGGATACTTGTCGCTCTTGACGAAGTCCTTGACGGTGAACAGGCCCTTGAGTCGTCCGGCGCTGTCGATCAGAGGAAGTTTCTCCACCTTGCGGCTCGCCAGCAGGGCCAGGGCCTCCTCCGGCTCGATGCCGACCGCGGCCGTCACGAGCGGCATGGCGGTCATCACCTCGCGAACAGGGCGGCGCATGTCCTCTTCGAAGCGCATGTCGCGGTTGGTGACGATGCCGACCAGCACCCCATCACCGTCGACCACCGGGACTCCCGAGATCCGGTATCGACCGCACATGCGGTCGACGTCGGCCAGGGTGTCGTCGGGTGAGCAGGTGACGGGGTTGTTGACCATCCCCGCCTCGGATCGCTTGACGAGATCGACCTGGGCAGCCTGCTCCTCGATGGGCAGGTTCCGGTGCAGCACCCCGACGCCACCCTGCCGAGCCATGGCGATCGCCATGCGCGCCTCGGTCACGGTGTCCATCGCGCTGGAGACCAGCGGCATGAGCACGCGGATGTTGCGGGTGACGAAGGATGCGGTGTCGACCTCGCTCGGCACGACATCCGACTCGCCCGGCACGAGCAGCACGTCGTCGAAGGTCAGGCCCTGGTAGCCGAACTTGTCCGGCACCCCGTCGTACGCGAGGTCATTCGACAGCGGGCGGGAGTCCATGGCGTCTCCGGGTGCAGGCGAGCGGTGGGGCGGACGGAGCCAAGGCTATCGACCGTCGGAACCCCTCCGCGAACGGCCACTGGGCACCGCGAGCGGCCACTCGGCGCACACGGGGCAGGCCCTCAGCGCCCGAGGGCGTACCTGATGCGGTCAACGGCGTCGTCGAGTGTCGCCACACGGCTGACCCCGGGAGCCGATGGCAGGGAGTGCCAGCCCGGGCCGGCCACCAGGATCGTCGCCGGGGGGCGGGTCGTGGGCAGCTCCATCAGAGTGCGGGCGTCAGCGGTATCCTCCACCTGGGCCCAGACGAGCACTGCAGCAGGTCCCAGGCGGCGCACGGCGTTGGACAGAGCATCCTCGGGCAGGTTGGCCCCGAGGATCCGGGCGCCCACCCCCTGCTCGGCCAGGGCAGCCGACACCGCCCAGAGCGGCAGGGAGTGCTGGTCGCCCGGGGCGCACGCCAGAATCACCGCCCGGCCTTCGGTTGACGGGGCGAGGCCTCGGATCCAGCTGCTCAGGGAATCCTGGACCGCTCCGCTGAGGGCATGCTCGATCTCCACCCCGCGGCCGGTATCCCGCCAGCGCTCACCCACCGCGCCCAGCACCGGGACCATGACGTCCTCCCAGGCCTGAACCACGCCGAGGTCGGTGAGCGCCTCGGCGAGGATCTGCTGGCAGGCCTCGATATCCAGCGCCTGCGCTGCCCGCGCGAGGCCTCTCGCGAGGGGCCCACCGCCGGGCAGGGCGATGACATTTCCCCCTCCACTGCGGGCGGTGGACGGCTCGATCGGCTGAGGAATCCTTCGCGATTCCCCGTCGGCCAGGGACAGGTCGCCCTCGGTCAGCGCCAGGGCCGCACGAGCCGCATCGGCTGGGGGAACACCAGCGATGACGAGCTTGCGCATGTGCTCCAACCGAGCCACATCCGCCGTGGTGTAGCGACGGTGCGCGCCCGGCTGGTGATC
>DMPC01000146.1:12191-13053 GCA_003456155.1 Actinomycetota bacterium
GGCGCCTATGCTCAACTCAGTTGAACAACTTCTGACGCGAATTCAGACGAGGAGCCCGCCATGGCCGATGTGTCCCGACTTCCCGGTCCCAACGCCGACCTGTGGGACTGGCAGATGCACGGTGCCTGCCGAGGCGAGGACCCCAGCATCTTCTTCCACCCCGAGGGTGAGCGCGGCCCGACCCGGGAAGCCCGCATCTCCGCCGCCAAGTCCATCTGCGCCTCCTGCCCGGTTCGGGTGCAGTGCGCCGAGCACGCCCTCGCCGTCCGCGAGCCCTACGGCGTCTGGGGTGGTCTCAGCGAGGACGACCGCGAGGTCATCTACCGGCAGCGCCGGCGACTGTCGCGCGAGGTTCGCGCCTCGTAGCGCACAGCCACGACATACAGAAGGGCCCGGGAGCATCGCTCCCGGGCCCTCTCTCGTGCCATGACTAGTGGCTGTGGCCGTGATGGCCATGCCCGTGACCATGGCCGTGACCAGCGGGCTCCTTCTCGGCGGGCTTCTCGACCACGAGAGCCTCGGTGGTGAGCAGCATGGCCGCAATCGAGGCCGCGTTCTCCAGGGCGGAGCGCGTCACCTTGACCGGGTCGATGATTCCCGCAGCCAGCATGTCGACGTACTCGCCCGTGGCAGCGTTCAGGCCCTGGCCGGCGGGCAGGTCAGCGACCTTGCTCGTGACCACGTAGCCCTGCTCGCCCGCGTTCTCCGCGATCCAGCGCAGAGGCTCGACCATCGCGCGACGCACGATGCCGACGCCGGTGGCCTCATCGCCCGTCAGGCCGAGGTCACCGTCGAGGACCGAGGCGGCCTGGACGAGGGCCGTGCCGCCACCGGCGACGATGCCCTCCTCGATGGCCGCGCG
>DMPC01000146.1:13273-13868 GCA_003456155.1 Actinomycetota bacterium
CTCCTTGAGCTCGACCTCGGTGTGACCGCCGACCTTGATGACGACGACGCCGCCCGAGATCTTGGCGAGCCGCTCCTGCAGCTTCTCCCGATCCCAGTCGGAGTCGGTCTTCTCGATCTCGGCGCGGATCTGGGCGACACGCGCGTCGACGTCGGCCGAGTTGCCGCCACCGTCGACGATGGTCGTGTTGTCCTTCGTCACGACGACGCGGCGGGCCGTGCCGAGGACCTCGGTGCCAACCTGGTCGAGCTTGAGGCCAACCTCGGGAGCGACAACCTGGGCGCCGGTGAGGATCGCGAGATCCTGCAGGATCGCCTTGCGCCGGTCACCGAAGGCAGGTGCCTTGACGGCGCAGGAGGTGAACGTTCCGCGGATCCGGTTGACCACCAGCGTCGACAGGGCCTCGCCCTCGACGTCCTCGGCGATGATCAGCAGGGGCTTGCCCTCCTGCACGACCTTCTCCAGGATCGGCAGCAGCTCCTGAACGTTCGAGATCTTGCCCTGCACGAGAAGGATGCGAGCGTCCTCGAGCACGGTCTCCATGCGATCGGGATCGGTGACGAAGTACGCCGAGATGTAGCCCTTGTCGAACTGC
>DMPC01000146.1:14057-14819 GCA_003456155.1 Actinomycetota bacterium
CCTCGGTGAACTCGAGCTCCATCGAGGTCGTGCTGGACTCCTCGACGCTGATCACGCCGTCCTTGCCGACCTTGTCGAACGCATCAGCGATGAGCTCGCCGACCTCGCGGTCCTGCGAGGAGATGGTGGCGACGTTGGCGATCTCACCCTTGTCGGCGACCTCGCGGGCCGAGGCGACCAGGTGCTCGGTGACAGCCTTGACGGCCTTGTCGATGCCACGCTTGACGCCCGTAGGGGACGCGCCGGCGGCCACCTGCTTGAGGCCCTCGCGGACCATGGCCTGAGCGAGGACAGTCGCGGTCGTGGTGCCGTCGCCGGCGACGTCATTGGTCTTGGTCGCCACCTCCTTGGCGAGCTGGGCGCCGAGGTTCTCGTAAGGGTTCTCGAGCTCGACCTCGCGAGCGATCGTCACCCCGTCGTTGGTGATGGTGGGAGCGCCCCACTTCTTGTCGATGACGACATTGCGACCCTTGGGTCCGATCGTCACCTTCACAGCATCGGCGAGCGCATTCACGCCGCGCTCGAGGCTGCGGCGGGCGTCTTCGTCGAATTCCAGGATCTTGGCCATCGTGCACTCCTACGCAGGTAAGGCGAGCCGGCCGAGCCGGCAGGGTGAGGGGTGGTTCCGTCGAATGGCCCACCGTGCTTGCGCGCGGTGGGCCATTCGGCAGGCAGGACTACTTCTCGACGATGGCGAGCACGTCGCGCGCGGAGAGGAGCAGGTACTCCTCGCCGTTGTACTTGACCTCGGTGCCGCCGTAC
>DMPC01000086.1:0-455 GCA_003456155.1 Actinomycetota bacterium
GGAGGCTCGGGGTACAGGCAGCGGTAGCAGGGGCCGTACTCAGCCCAGAACACCGATGCCTGCCCGTCGAAGCGGTAGATGGATCCCCAGACGTACGGCTTGCCCAGCAGCACGCAGGCGTCGTTGACCAGGTAGCGGGTGGCGAAGTTGTCGGTGCCGTCGACGATGAGGTCGTACTGACGGAACAGCTCCATGACGTTGCTGGAGTCGAGGCGCTCGGTGTGGAGGTTCACCGTCACGTACGGGTTGATCTCGAGGACAGAGTCGCGCGCGCTCTCCGCCTTCGACCGACCGATGTCGCTCTGCCCGTGGATGATCTGCCGCTGGAGGTTCGACTCGTCGACGACGTCGAACTCGACGATCCCCAGCGTCCCGACCCCCGCCGCAGCGAGGTACATCAGGGACGGGCTGCCGAGGCCCCCGGCGCCGACGCAGAGCACCTTGGCGTTCTTCAG
>DMPC01000086.1:649-2848 GCA_003456155.1 Actinomycetota bacterium
CATGCCGACGTCGGGGATGATCAGGTGACGGCTGTAGCGACGGACCTCATCGACGGTCAGCTCGTCGGCGGGCTCGACGAGGGGCGGCAGGCTCACGGGTTCTCCTTGTACGCGATCGTGGGCCTCAGGGTAGACGGGAGCACCATAGACGCCCCCGGGCACCTCGACACGTGTGAGGAATGCGCAGGGGTCGAGTCACGACACCTGGGCGATGAGATTGCGCAGGGCCCGCAGGGCCACCGACAACGTCGCCAGATTCGGTTCGTCCACCGCCTCGATGTCGTCGAGGGTCGTTCGCGCCCGGGAGACACCCTCGGAGTGCTCCCACTCCCACGCCGACAGCCGCTCGAGCGGGGGAAGATCATCGGACGTGGATCGCAGCACGCGTGAGGTGAGCCCGGCCACGACCGAGTAGAGGTCGCTGCGCAGGGCGAACCGGGCGAGCGCGCTCCACCGGTCACCGCGCGGCAGGTCGGAGATCTTCACCAGGGTGCTGTCGATCTCGTAGCGATCGGAGATGGTGAAGTAGAGCGGGATGACGACGTCGACCGGCTCGCCGGTGCGCAGGCAGATGTCTGCGATGTCGAGGAGGGCGAAGACGTCCAGGGATGCCGCGGCGTAGCGGGCGAGATCCTCTGGTGTGCCCGCCTCGATGAAACGCCGCATCAGCCGGTCGTAGCGCTCACGCTCCTTGCCGAGCAGGTTCGTCGGCACCGCGCTCGTGTGATCCTCGACGACGGACTTGAATCGGTCGACCTCGGCCTGGACGTCGATCATGCCCCCGCGGGTCTGCAGGAACCATCGTGTCGCCCGGTCCAGGAGGCGACGCGTCTCCAGGTGCAGGGCGATCTGCGCCCCGGTGGAGAGGGATGAATCGAGATCGTTGACCTGCTGCCAGAACTGGGGGATGTGGAAGATCTCCATCGCCGCCGTCGCAGCACGCACCACCTCGACGGCACTCGCGCCCGTCTCCTCCATGGCCCGGAACACGAACGTGATCCCTGCGATGTTGATGAGACGGTTGACGGTGACCGTCGTGATGATCTGGGAGCGGAGGGGGTGGACGGCCATCGCACCGGCGAACCGCTCGGACAGGATCGGCGGGAAGTACACGATGAGCGCACGGGTGAAGTACTCGTCGGTGGCGAAGGTCGACTCGTTGAGCTCTTTCGTCAGCCAGATCTTCGCGTAGGCGAGAAGCACGCACAGCTCCGGGCCGGTCAGGCCGAGCCCTGCCTGCTGGCGAGTGTGCAGCTCCTCGTCATCGGGCAGGTACTCCAGGGCGCGGTCCAGCATGCCGGCGCGCTCCAGCTCCCGGATCATCCGCTGATGCACCGTGATCAGGCCCGGCGCACCCGCTCGCGCGTTCCCGAGGACGACGTTCTGGCCGTAGTTGTCCTCGAGGACCATGCGCGCCACGTCGTCGGTCATGCCCGCCAGGAGCTCGTTGCGCTCCGCCATGCTCAGCGAGCCCTCCCGCACGACGCCGTCGAGCAGGATCTTGATGTTCACCTCGTGATCGGACGTGTCGACGCCGGCGGAGTTGTCGATGGCATCGGTGTTGAGCCGCACTCCGTGCCTTGCTGCCTCGATCCGGCCCAGTTGGGTCAGGCCGAGGTTTCCCCCCTCGCCCACCACCCTGGATCGCAGGTCGTGACCGTTGATGCGGATCCGGTCGTTGGACTTGTCGCCGACATCGAGGTTCGTCTCCGTCTGCGCCTTGACGTAGGTGCCGATGCCGCCGTTCCACAGCAGGTCCACCGGCGCCTTGAGGGCTGCCTGGATCAGCTCATCGGGCGTCAGGGAAGCGATGCCGCTCGGCAGGCCGAGGGCAGCGCTCATCTCAGGAGTGATCGTGATCGACTTCAGGGTCCGAGCGAAGACCCCGCCGCCGGGTGAGATCAGGTCGGTGCTGTAGTCGGCCCATGACGAGCGCGGCAGGTCGAAGAGACGTCGGCGTTCGGCGAACGACACCCGGGCATCGGGATTCGGATCGACGAACACATGCCGGTGGTCGAAGGCGACGACCAGCCGAATGTGCTCACTGAGCAGCATCCCGTTGCCGAACACGTCGCCGCTCATGTCGCCGATTCCCGCAACCGTGAAGTCCTCCGTCTGCGTATCGATGTCGAGCTCGCGGAAGTGCCGCTGGACGGACTCCCACGCACCCCTCGCCGTGATGCCCATCGCCTTGTGGTC
>DMPC01000086.1:3015-9780 GCA_003456155.1 Actinomycetota bacterium
CCATCGCCTTGTGGTCGTAGCCGACCGAGCCACCCGACGCGAAGGCGTCCCCCAGCCAGAAGTCGTACTCCGCGGCGATCTCATTCGCCAGGTCCGAGAACGTCGCCGTGCCCTTGTCGGCAGCCACCACGAGGTAGGCGTCGTCGCCGTCATGGCGCACCACGTCGACCGGCGGGACCACCTGACCGTCCACCAGGTTGTCGGTGATGTCGAGCATCGAGGAGATGAACTCCCGATAGGCGGCCTTGCCCTCGGCAAGCCACGCATCGCGGTCGATCGAGGGATCCGGCAGGAGCTTGGCGTAGAAGCCGCCCTTGGCACCCACCGGGACGATGACGGCGTTCTTGACCTCCTGCGCCTTCACCAGGCCCAGGATCTCGGTGCGGAAGTCCTCCTGGCGATCGCTCCAGCGCAGGCCTCCCCGCGCCACGGAGCCGAAGCGCAGGTGGACTCCCTCGACCCTCGGCGCGAAGACCCAGATCTCGAAGCGCGGCTTCGGCAGGGGCATGTCCGGCACCTGCTGTGGATCGAGCTTGAAGGCGACCGAGGAGCGTTCGCGACCATCGGGATCGCTCTGGAAGAAGTTCGTGCGCAGTGTGCTTCTGATGAGTGCGAGCAGGGTGCGCAGGATGCGGTCCTGATCCAGACTCCCGACGTCATCCAGCGCCGCCTCGATGCGCGAGACGAGTTCCCGCTCCAGGCTGGAGCGATCCCCGTCGAGCGTCGGCTCGAACCGGATGCGGAACAGATCCACCAACAGGCGGGCGATGCCCTGGTTGGAGGTGACGACCTCCTCGATGAACGTCTGGCTGAACGGAGAGCCCACCTGCCTCATGTAGCGGGCGTAGGCACGCAGGACCAGAACATCGCGCCAGTGCATCCCTGCTGTCACGATGAGGGCGTTGAACCCGTCGACGCTCGCACGGCCCTCCCAGGCCGCCGTGAACGCCGAGTCGATGCGCTCCGCGAGGGAACTCCCGCCGACGAGCTCGACGTCAGGCAGGAGCATCCCGAAGTCCAGGATCCACACGGGCTCCGTCATCGCCCGACTGATCTCATAGGGGTACTCGTCGACGACGTCGACGCCCATCGACTGGAGGATCGGCAGCACCTTCGAGAGCGAGATCGACGACCCGATGCGCGTGATCTTCAGCCGGATCTCGCGCCTGGAGGCATCCGTCGGCTGGTAGACCTCGAGCGAGAGCTCACCCGGCGTCAGATCCTCCATCATCAGGGTGTCGTGGACGCCGCGCCCCGGCGCGAAATCCTCCTTGTACGACTCGGGGAAGGCGTGCCCGTAGCACGTGAGGAGCGGCGCAGCGGCGGCATCACCCATCCGGCTCACGAGTTCCGTGGCGAACTCGTCGTCCCAGCTGCGCGAGGCCGTCGCCACGCGCGCCTCGAGCTCCCGGTGATCGACCTTCGGCAGGCCCTGCCCCAGGGGGACATGCACGACGAGGTGCAGACGCGCCAGCAGGGACTCCGAGACGCGAACGGTGTAGTCGACGCTCGATCCGCCGAACGCCTCGGTCAGCAGTCGCTCGATCCGCAGCCGTACGGCGGTGGTGTAGCGGTCGCGTGGCAGGTACACGAGGCAGGACATGAAGCGGCCGTAGTCGTCGGCGCGCAGGTACAGCTTGGTGCGGCGACGCTCCTGCAGGTGCAGGACGGAGTCAGCCACGGTCATCAGGTCGTCGTCGCGGGTCTGGAAGAGCTCGTCCCTCGGATAGGTCTCCAGGAAGGCGATCAGGTCCTTCGCATCGTGGGAGCCGCGCACCACGGCAAGCCCCGCCTCGAGCCGGCGGGCCTTGGCGCGGAGGATCGGGATGTCGAGGACGCTCTGGGTGTAGGCGCTCGAGGAGTACAGGCCGAGGATGCGGCGCTCCCCCGTGACATTGCCGTCGGCGTCGAAGCGCTTCACGCCGATGTAGTCCAGGTAGACCGGACGATGAACCGTGGATCGCGAGTTCGCCTTGCTCAGCACCAGCAGTTCCGGGGTGCGCGCGAGGGCCCGAACTGCCGGGGGCAGGACCGCGAAGCTCTTGGACATCGCGGTCGGCGCGTCAGGGTCGACCTGCATCCGGAGGATGCCGAGCCCGCTGCCGTCCACGGGCACCAGGACGTCCTCCCCATCGACCGACTTCAGGTCGTACTCGCGGTAGCCGAGGAAGGTGAAGTTGTCATCGGCAAGCCAGCGCAGATAGGCAACGCCCTCCTCGACCTGCTCGGCCGTCAGGGTCACCGGTGGCGCGGCCGCCGTCTCGTCGGCGAGGAGGACGGCGCGCGACCGCATCTCCTCCCAGTCCGTGACAGCCCTGCGAACGTCGTCCAGGACGCTGAGGACGCCATCGCGGAGCCCCTCAGCGGAGCCCTCGGAGAAGTCCCGCTCGATCTCGATCCACATCCAGGACTCAGCGTGGGCGCCGGGACGGTGCGCGTCATCCCCCTCCATCGCGGCGATGTCGACCAGGCGACCGTGATCATCACGCTCCACGACCAGGGTCGGATGCAGGATCAGGCGCAGGGCCCTTCCGGACGCCGCGATGACGGGCGAGACCGAGTCCACCAGGAACGGCATGTCGTCGGTGACCAGGAGGAGCGTGCTGGCGGCAGCCCCGTCCTCGCGGTCGCGAACCTCGACCAGGGCCTGACCCGGAGTCCGCTGGGCCGCGAAGGCCAGCAGCTCCTCCGCCTGACCGGCCAGCTGCTCGATCGACACGTCATCCTCATCGGAGAGATGACGGGTCAGCTGCGCCGAGAGCACTTGCGCCTGCGGGTGGGAGATCTGGCCGATCTGCTCGCGAAGCCTGGCCACCGATGAGCTCGCCACGAGTTCCGCCTGTCGCTCGTTCACAGCCCGTGCCGGGCCGGGGAGGCACCTCGTTGTGCCACCCCCCGACCACGGTAGCGAGCGCGACGTGCCTGCGGCGGTGGTTCGCCGCTCCACCTCGGCCCGAGCTCGAGCGTCCGGTGTCCGACGTGGAGGGGATCAGGCAGGATGGGTGGACTGACACCCCGACAGAAGGCGGCACGGATGGCGACCAGGCTCGACTACAACCAGGTGCTCAGCGCCAGCCCCGCTCGGGTGCGCGGCGTGCTCCTGGATCCGGACTACGTCCGCGCCAAGGCCGAGCGCACCGGGGCGTTCGACATCGAGGTCGACGTGACGACGCAGGCCGACGGCCGGGCCACCCTCACCTGCACCCGGTCCATGCCTGCGGAGGTGCCGTCATACGCCACCGCCTTCGTCGGGGAGCACCTGACGATCACCGAGGTCCAGGAGTGGTCCGCGCCGGACGCGACCGGTGCGGCGACCGCAGCCGTGACGGTCGACTTCCATGCCCCGCTCGCGTACCGCGGCACCATCACCCTCACCGGCGACGGATCCACGTCGACGCTGGCGAACCGCGGCGAGTTCAAGGCGAATGTGCCGTTCGTCGGCGGCAAGGTCGAGCGCGTGGCGTCGGAGATGACGGAGAAGTACCTCGCCAAGGAGACGCAGGTCGCATCGGAGTGGCTCGCCACCTGACGAGCCGGTCTGCCCAGCCGGAGGTCATCCGGTGCGGGCGATGCCGTCGGCATCGCGCCACGCGGCCACGCTCGTGCGCAGGGACGTCTCCAGGACGAACCGGATCCTGGTGCCGTCCATCAGATTGGCACCGATCGCGACGAGATCCTCCGGGCCGGGTCCGACCATGCGCACCGGCACTCCCGTTGCCCGCACCATCTCGGACTCCCGGATGGCGGCCTTCGTGACCTCCTCCCGCCAGCGACGCTCGAGTCGATGGGCGACTCCGGTGGGTCGATCGGTGGCGAAGCTGACCATCGGGGCGATCACGTAGACCTCGTCGAGCCCGGCGTGCGCCACGACATCGATCGACGTCGCCGAGACCGCACCCCCGTCGACATAGGTGTGCCCGCTGATCACCACCGGCGCGAACCAGCCCGGGATGGAGCACGATGCCATGACGGCATCCGCGAGAGGCACGACCGGCGAGCCCGGTCGCCCGAAGACGACGCGCTTGCCGTCGGCGTAGTCCATGGCGACGATCCAGACACCCGAGTGATGCGACCATTGCCCCATCGGCGTGACGGCGTCGATGAGGTGGCCGACCCGCTCCAGCGTCCGCGTGCCCTCCGGCATGAAGCCCGACAGGACCGTGGTCGCCGGGACGTGCCCCAGCCGGCGCAGCGTCGATCCGATGAGGCGCGGCGATCCCGGGCCCAGCAGCCGCGGCATGGACGGCCGATGCCCGCCGGTGGCCCGCACCGGATCGAAGTCGTAGCCCGCGAGCGGGCCCTCGGTGACGGGTTCCTCGTTGTAGTGCTGGCGGAGCTGCTCGACCGTGACCCCCGCGCCCAGCAGCGCGGCCAGCACAGACCCGGCTGAGGTTCCGACGATCACATCGGCATCACCGGCCCGGAAGCCGAAGGCATCCTCCATCCGCGCGAGCGCGCCGATCGCCCAGGTGCCGCCCAGCACGCCGCCGCCGCCGAGGACGATTCCCCGTCGCGGCCGCTTCTCTCCGGACGGCACCGCGCCCGAGGTCGTCATCCGGCGTTCTTCCGCGGGTCGTCCGCCGCTGACGCCTCGTCGGGCACGATGCGCAGCGATCGCAGCGCAGAGCGACAGCGGTCGAGAAGCTCCTCCAGGGACTCCTCGAGGCAGGACGCGAGCACGTCGATGTCGACCAGGGCGTCACGATCCGCGTAGAGCCCGATGTAGATGCCGCCGTCGTACGAGATGACACCGATGCTGAGGGCCTGCTGCTGCGTCAGCGGCACGACGGGATAGGCCGCGACCATGCGCGATCCGGCGGCGTAGAGCGGTCGCTGGGGGCCCGGGACATTGGTGATGACGAGGTTGTACAGCCGACTGGAGACGGTGGCTCCCACGCGCGCGCCCAGCGCGTGAAGCGTGGGCGGGCCGAAGCCGGCGATGCCGACGATGGCCTCCGCCCCGACGAAGTGGGAGCTCTCGTCCAGGAACGCCAGCTGATAGCTGATCTGCTGCAGCCGGACGGCCGGATCAGCCTCGCCGACGGGGAGCTCGACCAAGGTGGCCGAGACGCGGTTGCCACCCGCATGCCCGGACCCGGACGCCGGCACCGCGATGCTCATCGGCAGCATCGCGCGCAGGACGTCGCCCTGCTGCACCGGATGCCCCCGTGCCTGCAGCCACGAGCGCAGCGCCCCCGTGATCACGGCCAGCAGCACGTCGTTGATCGTGCCGCCGAGCGCGTGGCGGACATGCTTCACGTCCACCAAGGAGAGGTCGACCGCAGCGAAGCGACGCTGCTCCCCGATCGGGACGTTCAGGGGGCTCGGCACCGGGCTGCGCGCGATCGCCAGCATCGCGGAGAGCATGCCCGCCACCTTGCCGCCGACACTCGCAGCCGCGTGCGAGACGTCCTGCACGGTCTCGCGCAGCGCGTCGAGAGCAGCCGCCGGGCGCGTGCCCAGCTCGGTGAAGGCGTGGGAGAGCAGTTCGATGTCGGTGGGCTCCGGTCGCGGACGCCAGCTGTCGGAGGGGCCGGCCGCGGTGTCCTCGGAGGGGTCGAGCATGACCTGCGCGATGTCGACCGCGGAGAGACCGTCGATGAGAGCTTCGTGGCTCTTGGTGATGATGGCGAAGTTGCCGTCGGCCAGCCCCTCGACCAGGTACATCTCCCACAGCGGACGATTGCGGTCCAGCGGGCGGCTCATGATCCGCGCGACCAGCTCCTGCAGCTGCTCGATCGAACCGGGACGGGGCAGCGCGGAGCGGCGGACGTGGTACGTCACGTCGAAGTGCTCGTCATCGACCCACACGGGGCGGGTGATCCCGAAGGGCACGGGCCGGACCCGCTGCCGATAGCGCGGGACGTACGGCAGCCGCTGGGCGATGAGCCGGACGAGCCGCTCGTGATCGAAGCCGTCAGCAGGCGGGGAGAAGATCGCCACGCCACCGGAGTGCATCGGGGTTGTCGGGGTCTCCATGAACAGGAACGACGCATCGAAGGCGGACATCCGGCTGGACATGCGCACCTCCCTCGCCTCACGGTGCGTTCCCCACAGGACGGCTCCTGCGAAGTTACCCGCCGGTATCTATCCTGACACGGCGGATGAGGCGATGGCTCCCATGGCACGACGGGCCCGGGAGCGGCGTGCCGCCTCACCGAGGCTGCGGCCCCGACGCCAGCTGGCGCGCATGGCCCGCGGATCGTCCGGCACGTCGACGATCGGGTGGGCGGGGAGGGTGAGGCGGACCGCAGACCTCCAGTCGCCTCCCCGGCCGGTCGAGCGGTTGCGCACGAGCGTGGTCGCCAGCGCCCCGGACCGCTCCTCGACGATCGGCCACGCCGCGAGCAGTCGGGCGGCCCCCAGCCCCGAGTCATCGCCGACCGCGACCAGGTGATCAGCCTCGGACAGGGCGCTCACCGCCGCGGCGTTGCGCTGACGGCCCCACGCCCCCGGAGAGTCGTCGACCTCCAGGCAGAAGCCGACGTCGACGACCACGACATCGAACGCCTGCCGGGCCGCTGCCCAGAGCCGGTCCAGGGCCGCCGGGCGCACATCGACCCACCGATCGACACGGCCGATGCCCCCGAGGATCCGCCACTGCCCACGACCCCCGCCGACACTCATGCAGGTCGTGGCCAGCGCCGTCGGCGTGAGCACTCCCGCTTCGGCCTGCCGGCACGCGGCCGCCAGTCCGCTGGTCTCCTCGACCAGGCCCAGCGCCAGGGCGATCTCGCGCGGGCGGGCGAGCTTTCCTATGGCCGC
>DMPC01000086.1:9920-10093 GCA_003456155.1 Actinomycetota bacterium
TCGACCAGGCCCAGCGCCAGGGCGACCGATGGCGCGTAGGTGTCGGCGTCGATCAGGCACACCCGGGCACCACGCTCGGCGAGGGCCTCGGCGATCCCCACGGCGATCGTCGTGCGACCAGGAGCCCCCATCGGGCCCCAGACGGCGACGAGTCGACCCGACCCGGACGGACC
>DMPC01000086.1:10291-10545 GCA_003456155.1 Actinomycetota bacterium
GTCATCGGCGCGGACCGGTGGCTTGTCCCGCCGCCGGCCGGGCTCACGTCCGGCGGGGCTGCCGCCTGCGATCCCACCAGCGCCTCACTCTCATCGACCGGCCCGCGGGCCATCGATGCCTGAGCACGGCATACATCGGCCACCTGCTGCATGGTCGCCCGGGCCGTGGGCTCCGTCAGCAGCACCGTGGGCACGCCCAGGCGCTCGAGTCGGTCCCTGCCCAGGCTGTCGGTCGCCACGCCCACGACCACGCG
>DMPC01000086.1:10730-11177 GCA_003456155.1 Actinomycetota bacterium
GAGCCCAGTCGCCCGACCACGTCCGCCGTGAGCCGGGGCAGGACAGCCGACAGCACCACCGGCATGGTCGGGTCGGCTGCCGCCGCCCCGAGCATGTCGACCGAGTCGACGCAGCGGCGGACGACGGTCAGGCCCACGTCACGGGCAACCTTGACCAGCTCGGGCTCATCGGCGAGACCCGAGAGTCCGACGATCACGTCCGTCATCCCCCCACCCCCTGGCTGGAGCCGGGGACCGTCACGAGGTCGAGGACACCGCCCCGCCCGGCCGCGACGACATCGGCCACGGACTCCTCGGGAACCGCCAGCTCCACTCCCCAGCTGCCGGCGAACCCGCCTGCCTCGGTGGCGACGGTGAGCACCCGGGCGGAGGCCAGCACGAGGACGGGCCGCACGTCACCCGCGAGCGCGCCCGGGTCAGACGCGGTCGACCACACGTCGACCCGAT
>DMPC01000026.1:0-279 GCA_003456155.1 Actinomycetota bacterium
CCCCCGGCGTGACCTACACCTTCACCATCCGCGCCGTGAACTCCATCGGAGCAGGGACCCCAGCCTCAGTCACCTACACCGTTCCGGGCGGCGGCAGCGCTTCAGGGTCTGCGCCGATCGCTGTCACCTTGACCTTCGACTCCGGACCTGGGACGTGTTCCACCTCCTCCCTCACCGGCGCGCGTGGAGAGTGGGTCGGCCTGCCGGGTCTGTCCTCGTGTCGCCGGCCATCGCACGTGCTTGTCGGATGGCAGCCGGTGTGGTCCCTGGTGCGGTATG
>DMPC01000026.1:558-1237 GCA_003456155.1 Actinomycetota bacterium
GCATCACCGGCGAGGTCAGGACCGTGGTGTGGTCGGGGAATGGGAAGTCGGTGCGCCGAGGTCAGCCGCAGGATCTCACCGGTCATCGTCCGGTGTTCTCCGTCGTCACGCGCGACTCTGCCAGGGTGAGCGATGCGACCGTCGCCACGGCGAAGGCGCTGGCCCGAGAGCATGACGGTGCCTATGTTGGCGTCGTCCGGGGCAACTGGTGGGTGCGACCGCGCATCGTCGCGGCCTACCTGGACTGATCCACGCGCCCTGTGGTGGCCAGTGCATAGGCAGAATGCATGTGTGCAGTTGAGATAACCGCAAACGCGTTCCTGAGGCGAGAGGGTGCTTGTTACGAAAGGACCATGATTCTTCGTCGCGCCCTTTCGGTTCTGGTTGCTGGCGGCCTGGCGGCCGGCGCCCTCGTGATCGCTTCTGCGCCTGCCCGTGCGGCCGCGCTTGGGACGGTGACCTACAACGGGACGTCGATATCTCCCACGACCTTGAATGGTCAGGTTGGTGACACCTTCACCTTCACGTGGACTGGCTCGGGATCAGCCCAAGGCTCGCTGCGAAATGCAAGCGGAACGGTGTCCATGTCGGGGAGATCCTGCACGGTGATCAGCAGTATTCCCGAATGTCCCGTCAACGAGAATATGTCTCACACCGTGACCATCACCCAGCCCGGACA
>DMPC01000026.1:1515-1946 GCA_003456155.1 Actinomycetota bacterium
GCACCCGTCGTCCAGGAGTTCGGCACGCCAGCGTCGGGCACGTGCGTGGATGCAGCACCGGCCACTCTCAACTGGGGCGGCGCATCGTCTGGCGGCTGGAGCGAGAGCTGGGCCCAGTGGATGAACGGGGGCCGCGGCGGTGCCGTGTGCACGCGCAGCCTCGTGTACTCGACCTCGTCCGGCAGGTGGGGAGCCGCGTAGCACCGATCTCGTAGGCTGGGCCGTGTGCGCGTCCTCGTCGTCGGTTCCGGTGCCCGTGAGCACGCCCTCATCTCCGCCCTGCTGAGGGACGACTCTGTCGATGAGGTGATCGCCGCCCCGGGCAACGCCGGGATCGCTGGGGTCGTGCAGACCATCGCCCTTGATGCCGCCGACCCGGATTCGGTGGCTGCCCTGGGCTCCTCCCTCGGCGTCGACCTCGTCGTCATCGG
>DMPC01000026.1:2288-2806 GCA_003456155.1 Actinomycetota bacterium
GTCTGCGCGACCGTCGACGACGTGGCCGCGGCTCTCGACCAGTTCGGTGCTCCATACGTCGTCAAGGACGACGGTCTCGCCGCGGGCAAGGGCGTGGTCGTCACCGACGATCGTCACGTCGCGATCGAGCACGCGGCAGCCTGCCTCGCCCGCGGTGGAGACGCCCGCGTGGTGGTTGAGGAGTTCCTCGACGGCCCGGAGGTCTCGCTCTTCGCGATCACGGACGGCACGACGGTGCTGCCGTTGCAGCCCGCGCAGGACTTCAAGCGAGTGGGCGAGGACGACACCGGGCCGAACACCGGTGGCATGGGGGCCTACTCGCCGCTGCCGTGGGCTCCTGCCGATCTTGTCTCGGATGTGACGGAGCGTGTGCTGCAGCCCGTCGTCGATGCGATGGCCCGACGCGGCACGCCCTTCTCCGGGCTGCTCTATGCCGGCCTGGCCATGACCTCGCGGGGAGTGCGGGTCGTGGAGTTCAACGCCCGCTTCGGCGATCCGGAGACCCAGGTGGTTCTCGC
>DMPC01000038.1:0-156 GCA_003456155.1 Actinomycetota bacterium
CTGCGCCAGCACCTGGTTCGTGAAGGAGTTGCTCATCACGAACGACGGATGGCCGGTCGCGTTGCCGAGGTTCAGCAGACGACCCTCCGACAGCATGATGATCGAGTGACCGTCGGGGAAGGTCCACTCGTCAACCTGCGGCTTGATCGTCTTGCG
>DMPC01000038.1:409-724 GCA_003456155.1 Actinomycetota bacterium
GATCGCCTGGTGCTTCATCTTGGCCATGTCGTCGGCCTTGATGACGTCGTAGCAGCCGGTGGCCGTGATGAAGATGTCAGCCTGATCGATGACGTCCTCGAGGCGAGCCACCTGGTAGCCGTCCATCGCCGCCTGCAGAGCGCAGATCGGATCGATCTCGGTGATGATGACGCGAGCGCCCTGGCCGCGCAGGGAGTCAGCCGACCCCTTGCCCACATCGCCGAAGCCGCAGACGACGGCGACCTTGCCGCCGATCATCGTGTCGGTCGCACGGTTGATGCCGTCGACGAGGGAGTGGCGGCAGCCGTACTTGTT
>DMPC01000038.1:910-1181 GCA_003456155.1 Actinomycetota bacterium
TGTCGAACTTGCTCTTGGTCACCGAGTCGTTGACGTTGATGGCCGGGAAGAGCAGCGCGCCCTCGCGCATCATCTCGTACAGGCGATGAACGCCCGTGGTCGTCTCCTCGGTCACGCCCTTGATGCCCGCGGCGACGGTGGTCCAGCGCTGAGGATCCTCGGTGAGCGAGCGACGCAGCGTCTCGAGGACGACGGCGTACTCCTCCGAGGTGTCGCTGTCAGGCAGCGGAACGACGCCGGCGGCCTCGAACTCCTTGCCCTTGTGGACGAG
>DMPC01000038.1:1403-6540 GCA_003456155.1 Actinomycetota bacterium
CCCTTGCCGTCCGGCCACATGAGGATCTGCTCGGTGCACCACCAGTACTCCGGCAGCGTCTCGCCCTTCCAGGCGTAGACGGGAACGCCCTGCGGATCCTCGATCGTCCCGTTCGGGCCGACGACCACCGCGGCTGCCGCGTGATCCTGCGTGGAGAAGATGTTGCAGGACGCCCAGCGCACGTCGGCACCGAGAGCCACGAGGGTCTCGATGAGGACGGCCGTCTGGATCGTCATGTGGAGGGAGCCGGTGATCCGGGCACCCTTCAGTGGCTTGCTCTCGCCGTACTCGGCGCGCATCGCCATCAGGCCGGGCATCTCGTGCTCGGCGAGGCGGATCTCGTCGCGGCCGAACTCGGCCAGCGTCAGGTCGGCGACCTTGTAGTCAGGGGTGCCGTCAGGCTTGGACACGGACATGCAGAACTCCTCGTGAGAGTGGACAGGTCGGTGCGAACGGCACGAGGCTTCGATGGTTCGCCCATTATCGGGAAGGCCACCGCGGGAACCAGGGCTCCGGACCGCTGGGGCTGACTCCAGTGTGCCAGACTCCGGCGCCCTGCGCAGAATCGACGCACCCTTGCCTCAGGAGAACGCCCCCAGGCCGCCCTCAGTACTCATTCCGAGCGACGTCCCATCTCTCGTGGACGAACTCCACCTGACGGGACGTGGACTGCACGATCGCGACCAGGCCATCAGCTGCAACGAAGCTGTCGGGGTCGTCCGCGGAGATCACGGCCGCAGTGCCGGGACGCAGGACGATCTCCCCGAACTCCGACTCCACGCGTGCGCTTCCCTCGATGAGCAGGAGGATCCGGTACGCCCCCGACGGGATGCGCTCCCCTCCTGACTGCAGCATGCGGACCACGAAGGGTGCGTTCACCGGCCAGATGAGGTCGCCGTGCCGCGTGGCCATCATCTGGGGGGCCACCTTGTCGTCCAGTGCCGCGATGGCCTGATCGACGAAGACCGGCTTGCCGGTCAGCCCGAGCCGGATGACGTTGTCCGACGACGTCATGACCTCCAGGCCGATGCCGCGGATGTAGCTGTGGGGAACGCCTGCCGGGACATAGACCGCCTCACCGGGCTGGAGGCTCAGGTAGGCGAGCATGGGCGTCAGCAGGGCGCCGCGGTCGTCGGGATAGTGCTCCGTCACGGTCGCATAGGCCGCCACCTGCTCGGGCGCCAGACCCGCCGCCTCGGCGGCCTCGGCGAGACGGCCGATGCGTGCGGGGGATGACGCCTCGAGCAGTCCGCGGATGGCCGTGGCGCGATCACGCATCCGCACGGCGGCCACGATCTGATCGGAGATCCCCAGGGCGGAGAGGATCGCTGCCGCCTCGACCTCCGAGCGCCAGCCCGCGAACGCCTCGAAGTCCTGCAGGGCCACGAGCATCTCGGTCTTCTCGAAGGGGTCGGAGTAGACGGCCAGCGAGCCCGGCGCCTGCTGCTGCCGCCAGCCGCTCTCGGCGAGAAGCCGGGGCGGGTGCACCTGGACGGAGAGAGGACGTGCGGCTGCGAGCAGCTTCACCAGGAGCGGAATGGCCTCGATGTCGAAGTGGTCCGCGAGGAGTTCACCGGTCGGCTCGCCGCCCGTATCGACCAGGGGGGACGGCCCACCGGGATGCACGCCGAACCACAGTTCCGCCTGCGGAGCTCCGGTGGCCTGCCCGCTCCACGGCTGGAGCCCGTCGATCACGCCCCAGTCGTAGTCCTTGATGGCCCCCCTGACGATCAGCATGTCAGGAGTCGCTCAGCGGGGAGCTCGTGCCTGCGGGCCCATCCGCGTTCTCCAGGAGCATGACGGGGATCCCCCCGCGCACCTCGAAGGTGCGCGCGCACGCGGTGCAGGCCACCCGACCGGAGGAGAGATCCGGCGCCACCGGTGCATGCTCGGGGCATGGGCAGGCGAGCACGTCCCACAGGTCCGCCGCGATGCCGAGAGGTGCTGGCCGTCCGCTCAGGTCGGCCATGTCACGCTCCCGATCGCATGATCCCGAGGACCTCGTCACGCAGCGCGGCCATCTGCTCGGCATCGGCGGCTTCCACGTTGAGGCGCAGCAGGGGCTCGGTGTTGCTCGGTCGGACGTTGAACCACCAGTCCGGGCCGTTGACGGTCATGCCGTCGAAATCCTCGATGCTGACTGCTCGATCGGCGAAGGCCCGGCGGATCGCCTGCATCGCGGCAGCAGCGTCATCGACCTGGGTGTTGATCTCGCCGCTCATGGGGTAGCGGTCGTAGGGCGCAAGCAGACTCGAGAGCGTGGTGCCCTCGGGAGTCTCCCCGAGCGCGCCCAGGGCGTGCATCGCTGCGAGCATGCCCGAGTCGGCGCGCCAGAAGTCCCGGAAGTAGAAGTGCCCCGAGTGCTCGCCACCGAAGACGGCGCCGGTGTCGGCCATCGTCTGCTTGATGAACGAGTGCCCGACACGAGTGCGCACCGCCGTGCCACCGTTCTCCTCGATCACCTCGGGGACGGCCCGCGAGGTGATGAGGTTGTGGATCACCGCACTGCCCGGATGCTTGGCGAGCTCACGCACAGCGATGAGCGCCGTGAGCGTCGAGGGAGTCACCAGTTCGCCGCGCTCATCGACGACGAAGCACCGATCCGCATCACCGTCGAACGCGAGGCCGATATCGGCGCCGGTCTCCCGGACCCTCGCCTGCAGGTCGCGCAGGTTCTCCGGGTCGATGGGGTTCGCCTCGTGGTTCGGGAAGCTACCGTCGAGCTCGAAGTACATCTCGTCGAGCTCCAGCGGAAGTGCGGGAAGGCCGGCAGAGTCGCCGAGCACTGCAGGCACGGTGAACCCACCCATGCCATTGCCTGCATCGACCACGACACGGAGCGGGCGACTGCCCGAGAGATCCACCAGGCCTCGCAGGAACTCCGCGTAGGCCTTCAGCAGGTCCTGATCACGCACCACGCCCAAGGGACCGTCGTAGCCGGGAACACCCTCCTGGACCATGCGGGTGATCTCACGCAGACCGGTGTCCTGGCCCACGGGAGCCGCCCCCGGACGGCACAGCTTGATGCCGTTGTACTGCGCAGGGTTGTGGCTCGCCGTGAACATCGCGCCCGGAAGTCCCATGCTCCCCGAGGCGAAGTACAGGCCGTCCGTGCTCGCGAGACCGATGAGCAGGACGTCGCATCCCTGCTCGCGGACACCCTCCGCGAAGGACGCCACCAGATCGGGGCCCGACGGCCGCATGTCATGGCCGATCACGACGACCCCGGGGCCTCCATCGCGGGAGGCGGCACCCACGACCCGCACGAACGCGGCGCCGACGTCGTGGGCGAGGTCCTCGTCCAGTTGGTCGGGGTAGATGCCGCGGACGTCATAGGCCTTGATGATCTGATCGAGATTGCGCACCCGCCAAGGCTATCTGCCGAGGGTGCAGGAGTCCCCGTGGCTTCGCGGGACGTGCAGGCGGGAGCGTGCGTCAGCGATCGAAGTCGCGGAACAGGTCGTCGTCGAGAACCGGATGCATCGGGCCATCGAACGACGGTGCCGGCTGCTCCTGCTCCGGAACCTGGTCGACGCTGGCCAGCACACGCAGGTGCCCACGCCGTGCCACCTCGACGCTGCCCACGGGAACCTCGGTCGGCAGCGGCGCACCAGGCTCGTAACGTGGCCGCGCGGCCTCGCGGACAGCATTGGCGAGCGCCTCGAGGTCATCGCTCGACGGCTTCAGGGCATCGGGGTCCGGCGTGATGCGCACGACCTCCCAGCCGCGCGGTGCCGTCAGGCGCTCACTGTGCATCTGGCACAGGTCGTAGCAGTGCGGCTCCGCATAGGTGGCGAGGGGGCCGAGCACCGCCGTCGAGTCGGCGTACACGTACGTCAGCGTCGACACGGCAGGGCTGTTGCACGACGGCTTCGAGCAGCGGCGACGACTCACGCACGGCACGCTAGCCCCTTCGCCCCACCGCGTCGGCACGGCACGCCGGTGCGGGTCAGCGCAGCGCGACCGCGGGGTCCTGCACGGCTGTCGGGATGGTGACCTCGGTGCGCAGCGGAGGCCAGGGATAACCGGTGACGAGGTCGCCGAATCGCGACTTCTCCCTGAGTCGATGCGCGACGAGCACCGGGCCGGAGCCTTCCTGCGGCGTCACGACTGCGGTGTACCAATCCACTCCGGTCGGCGGGCTGATGCGCACCCAGCGCATCGCACCGGCGGGCACCGTCACGCGGCGCACGCCCGTGGGCTCGGCGGCCTCGCGACCGGCACGGTAGGGCAGCAGCGCGATCTCAACCGTGGCCTCCGACTCCGGCGCGGTGACGGCGACGCGCAGCTCGGTGGCCGAACGGACCGGCAGACCGGTCACCGCAGCAGGTGCCGTGTACGGGAGTGCACCGGCGCTGAACGAGGTCTCGTTGCCGAAGAACTGGCGCATCCCGGCGACGATCGGTACGTCGGAGGTCAGTTCGAGAGTCGCCGCCTGGCGGGTGAGGATGGGCGCCATGTCGATGGCGACGACGGAGTCGGCGGGCACTTCCACCCGCGCGCGATCCGCCGGCACGTAACTGCCCTCCTCCGCGATGACCCGAACGTTGACGATGGCATCGTCCCCACCCGGGGCAGCGATCGAGAGCACGCGGGCACCTTCACCGTTGATGATGCCCGGGACGAACACCCGGGTGGCGGGCGGCGCAGCCTGGGGGATCCAGTCGCTGCCGATGTTCGCCAGACCGGAGCGCTGCTCGTCATCGACCGAGGCGCCGACGCGGCCCGTGCGGGCGAGCACCTGGACGGCCGTGGCCGTGACGCCGGGCGCGAGGACGTCCAGGCGAACAACGAGCCGGCTCTCTCCCTCCACGACGAGACCGCGACCGGCGGGGGCCTCGATGACCCCCTCCGGGCCGCGGATCACGACGTCGACGATGGCCGAGGTCTCATCGGGGTTCACCAGCACGATCCGGGTCTGCCGCCCGGCGATCGCCCCTCCCCCGACGAACCAGAACTCCGACGCGGCCGGTGCGCACGCGGTGCTCGCGAGGCCACGGCCGGCCCCACCCGGATCGCGACCCCACTGGTCGGCCACGAGCCCCGGCGCAAGGGCGCCCTCGCCGTAGGCCTCGATGGGCGGGAGGTCGGTGCCCCCGAAGGCCTCGATCTGGGCCTGACCCCCGGGGACCCGGAT
>DMPC01000195.1:0-3692 GCA_003456155.1 Actinomycetota bacterium
GCTCGCGGTGCCGCGTGACCGCTCGGCGTGGTGAAGGATGTTCTGCATGATCGCCGTGATCTTCAGCAGCACCCGCACGCCGGAGGACGATGCCGGCTATGCGGCCATGGCCGAGCGGATGGACGACCTCGCCCGCGCGCAGGACGGCTTCGTCGCCGTGGAGTCGGTGCGCGATCCTGCGACCCGCCGGGGAATCACCGTCTCCTACTGGCGTGACGAGGCCAGTGCCCGGGCCTGGCGTCAGGTGGCCGAGCACCTGCAGGCTCAGACCCAGGGCAGAGAGCGCTGGTACTCGGAGTACTCCGTCACGGTGGCTGAGGTGAGCCGTACCCATCGGTTCCCCTGACGGGCAACCTCCCTGCTGACTCTCAGGGGAGTGATCGCCGGAGACGCACGAGCTCGTCGAGCACCTGCTGCAGGTCGTCTCGCGGCCCGGCAGCGGCGAGGCAGTCCGAGCCCAGGACGGCGATCAGCGGGCCGAATCCCTGCGGGTCGAGGACGGGCACGGTGGCCGAGGCGGGCACGGGAACCCCGAGTCGCCGCCCCTCGAGGACCAGCACTTCAGCACACGCCCGCACGTCGTCAGCGGCGGCCGCAGCGCGAGCCAACGGCATGCTCATCAGTCGCTCCACGACGCGACGCAGCTCCCGCTCCGTCGCGTCGTGGAGCGGTTCGACCGGTGCCGAGTTCGGGACGCCGGAATCGGTCGGACTCACGCGACGCCCTTGCGGCGGAGGAATCCGCGCACCTGCTCCCGGGCCCGTTCGCGGATCTCCGGCCCGTGAGTGAAGGCAGCCACCGTGTATTCGGCCTCGCCGAGCACATGTGCTGACCGCTGGTTCAGGGCACCGTCCGTGCAGGTCGTGGGGAAGGGCCAGGTCATGCGCCAGGCCATGTTCCAGATGATGTCGCCGGTGATGAGCACTCCGCTGGCTTCGTGCAGCAGCGAGACGTGCCCGGGCGTGTGGCCGGGTGTGTGCAGGACCCGCACCCCGCCAGCGACCGGCACCAGTTGTCCGTCCGTGAGCTCCTGGCTGACGACCACGGGATCGAACCGGGTCGATGGCCCGCGATGGAGGAGTCGGCCGAGCCCCGTGCTGGCGGTAGGTGCGGAGACGCCCGCTGCGATGAAGCGCGCATCCTCCTCGTGCACGTCGACCCCCTCCACGCCCGTCCGTTCGAGCATCCCGCTCGCACCTCCCGCGTGGTCGAAGTGGGCGTGGGTCAGCAGGATGCGAGTGACGTCCGACGGATGCCGGCCCAGATGGGCGAGGGCGTCGACGATCCGCTGCGGAGCCCGACTGATCCCGCAGTCGACGAGAGTGACCTGCCCGTCCTCCTCGAGGAAGGCGAAGGAGTTGATGGCATTGCCGAGTGTCGGAATGCGATAGACCCCCGGTGCAAGCAGGACAGTCGGTGGGGCCACGCCGACAGACTACGGCGCGAATGACCCCACCGGGTCGCTGTCGGATGAGTGGGCAGCGGGATCGGCTGGCGCGGACGCCACCTCCGCGGCGGCAGTGCCAGATCCCGCCTGATCGACGATCGCCGTGAGCTGCCGCTGCGCACATGCCCCCATGGCGAAGCCGAGCGCCACGGCGATCAGGCCGAGCAGGATCCAGGTCCAGCGGTTCGGCTTCGCATGCTGGCGCTTGGCCAGGAGTGCCTTGAGGTCGTCATCGTTGGGGGCGTGGGCATCGGGTGTCATGTCGGAGCTCTCACTCATGTCGCAACGCCTCGATCGGTCGTAGTGATGCTGCGCGGTTCGCAGGGTAGCTGCCGAAGAACAATCCGATGGACACGGAGACGACGAAGGCTCCGATGACGGATGACGGGACGATCACGGGCGTCACGTCGGCGATCGTGATGCGCGTCGCGAGGAGCGCCAGCAGGACGCCAAGGCCGCCACCGATGACGGAGAGAACCATCGCCTCGATCAGGAACTGCGTCAGGATCGCGGACTTGCGGGCCCCGATCGCCTTCCGGATGCCAATCTCACGAGTTCGCTCCGTCACGGTGACCAGCATGATGTTGGTGATGCCGATGCCCCCGACGAGGAGGCTGATGGCAGCGACAGCGCCGAGGAGGACGGTGAAGATCCCGATGGTGTCCTGCACGGTCGAGATGAGCGCTGCCTGGTTCAGGATCTGGAAGTCTCGGTTGTCCTCGCTGGTGGTGCCATGGCGCTGATCGAGGATCGAGGTGACCTCGGACTCTGCTGCGGTGCTCGCCTCGGAGGATGACGCCTGCACCAGGATCGAGTCGAGGCTTCCGTAGCCGGTGAGTTTGCTCTGAACAGTGCTGAGGGGCGCAATGGCCACGTCGTCCGCGTCGAGGAATCCGCTACTGCCCTTTTCTTCGATGGTCCCGACGACGATGAAGGGAACCCCGCCGCAGGTGACCGTCCTGTCGAGTGGATCCGTGTCACCGAAGAGCTCACTGATGACGGTCTGTCCCAGCACGATCGACCGTCGGCTGTTGAGGACGTCATCGGCGGTCAGTGGTGTCCCGGTCCCGATCGGGCTGTTCGATGCTTCGAAGTAGGAGGGCCAGGTTCCTGTCACGGAGGTGGAGTAGCTCGCCCCTTCGAAGGTGCAGGTCGTGGCGGCGGTGACGACGGGTGTGGCGCTGACGACATCAGGAGCCAGGACCGGATCTACGAGCGCCACGGCATCGTCCACCGTGAGGTCCTTGAACTGCGTCCTCGTCGTGTCGTTCTCCCCGCCGAAGGTGCCGTGCCTGACGGTGAGGGTGTTGGTGCCGAGGCTTTCGATGCTGGCGGTCACGGCCACGGATGCGCCGTTGCCGATGGCCATGAGAACGATGACGGACGCCACGCCGATGAGGATGCCGAGCATCGTCAGCCCGGATCGGAGCTTGTTCGCAGCGATGCCCTGCAAGCCGATGCGGATAGTCTCGAGGACGTTCATGGCCTGTTCCTGCGATCCTCGGAGATCTGCCCGTCGACGAGGGTCACGACGCGACCGGCCTGAGCCGCCACGTCATCCTCGTGCGTGATCATCACGATCGTCCGGCCCTGATCGTGCAGTCGTCCCATGAGATCGAGCACGTCAGCGGTCGACCTGCTGTCGAGGTTTCCGGTGGGCTCGTCGGCGAGGAGAAGTGACGGCTCCGCGACGAGGGCGCGAGCGACGGCGACCCGCTGCTGCTGGCCTCCCGAGAGCTCGTTGGGCATGTGATGCATGCGATCGCCGAGTCCGACGGATTCCAGGGCGGTGATGGCCCTTGCGCGACGCTCCCGACGGCGCACGCCTCGGTAGACCAGCGGAAGCTCCACGTTGGAGAGCGCGCTGGTGCGCGGAATCAGGTTGAAGGACTGGAAGATGAAGCCGATCTTGCGATTGCGCACGATCGAGAGCGCTGACTCGTCGAGATCGTCGATGTCGATGCCGTCGAGTGCGTAGTGGCCGCTGGTCGCAGCATCGAGGGCGCCGACGATGTTCATCAGCGTCGACTTGCCTGAGCCGGACGCGCCCATGATGGCGACGTAGTCACCGCGCGCGATGGACAGGTCGATCCCCCGGAGTGCCTGCACCTCGGTGTCGCCTGCGCCATAGACCTTGGTGATGCTCTGGAGGTCGATGACGGGTGTCACGGGCCGTCATCCCTGCTGGGTGGTCCGCCGAAGCCCCCGCCCTCGTCGAAGCCGCGGAAGACTCCCGCATCGCCGA
>DMPC01000195.1:4098-4219 GCA_003456155.1 Actinomycetota bacterium
AGGGTGATGGTGGCGCTGTAGGTCGTCACCCCGCCACCGGTGATCTGGCCGCTCGTCCCTGTTGTGGCGGTTGGGACCATCGCGAGGGAGGTGACAGTGCCTTGCGCGGACGTGCCCGGGA
>DMPC01000105.1:0-2501 GCA_003456155.1 Actinomycetota bacterium
ACATCGATCTGCTCGCTCACGTGCGCTCCTTTGCGGCTCTCACTGATCCGTCGAGACTAGCGTCCCGATGGTCTCTCCCCTGACGGCTCGGGCGATGTTGCCCTCGACGAGCAGGTTGAACACGACGATCGGCAGATCGTTGTCCTGGCACAGGCTGATGGCGGTGGCGTCCGCAACCTTCAGGTTTCGAGCGAGGACCTCCGCCGGCGTCAGGTGATCGAAGCGGACGGCGTTCGGGTTGGTCCGGGGATCGGAGTCGTAGACGCCGTCCACTCCCTTGGCCATCAGGACCACCTCGGCGCCGATCTCGAGCGCGCGCTGGGCTGCCGTGGTGTCGGTCGAGAAGAACGGCAGACCCATGCCGGCACCGAAGATGACGACCCGACCCTTCTCCAGGTGGCGCACCGCGCGCCGCGGCACGTAGGGCTCGGCGACCTGACCCATCGTGATGGCGGTCTGGACTCGAGTCTCCACGCCGGCCTTCTCGCAGAAGTCCTGCAGGGCCAGGCAGTTCATCACGGTGCCCAGCATGCCGATGTAGTCGGCCCTGGCCCGATCCATGCCGCGCTCCGAGAGCATGGCTCCACGGAAGTAGTTGCCTCCGCCGATCACGACCGCGACCTCCGTGCCTCCACGGACCACATCAGCGATCTGGGAGGCGATCGATGCCACGACGTCGGGGTCGACCCCCAGCCCCTGACCTCCGGCGAAGGCCTCACCCGAGAGCTTGAGCAGGACCCTGTGCCACCCACCCTCGGGGGCCTGGGGCCACGTCTCGATCGTCCCCTCCAGGGAAGGCTGGACGGCGCCGGTCTGACCTGTCATGAGTGACCTCCGTCCGACGCCGTCCGCAATCCCGGTCCCAGTATCCGCCGATCAGGCCTGACCGGGCTCGAAACGGGCGAAGCCCGTCACCGTGGTGCCCGCATCGGCCAGCACCTGGGCGACGCTCTTCTTGTTGTCGATGACGCTCGGCTGCTCGAGCAGCACGTTGTCCTTGAAGAACGCATTGACGCGACCCTCGACGATCTTCGGTAGGGCAGCCTCGGGCTTGCCCTCCTCCTTCGCCGTCGCCTCGGCGATCCGCCGCTCGTTCTCGACAACGTCAGCGGGAACCTCGTCGCGCGTCAGGTAGGTCGGGCGCATGGCCGCGATCTGCATCGCGGCTCCGCGCGCGGCATCCTCGTCACCGGTGTACGCCACCAGGACGCCGACCTGAGGAGGAAGGTCCGAGGCACGGTGATGAAGGTAGGTCGCGACGGTGCCCTCCAGGACACTGACCCGGCCCAGCTCGATCTTCTCGCCGATGACCCCGGCCATCTCGGTCGTGGCCGCCTCGACGGTGCGTCCGTCCGGCAGCGACGCGGCGAGGACGGCCTCACGGTTCGCGTGCGATCCCGCATCGGCGGCAGCCGCGATCTGGGCCGCCAGCTCCAGGAAGTCGGCATTCTTCGCCACGAAGTCGGTCTCGCACAGCAGCTCGATCAGGGCGTTGCCCTGCGCGGCCACGAGTCCATTGGAGGCTTCGCGCTCAGCGCCGCGCTTGGCGGCCTTCGCCGCTCCCGAGATGCGAAGGATCTCGACAGCCTTGTCGAAGTCACCATCGGACTCCTCGAGGGCCTTCTTGCACTCCATCATCCCGGCGGAGGTGATGTCGCGGAGCTTCTTGACGTCTGCGGCGGAAATGGTCGCCATGGTGGGGTCCTTACCGGTTGTAGGGGGATCAGGGCCGTCCGACATCCCCGGCAGGCGCGGTGGCCTGCCGGGGACGGGAACGACGGTTACTCAGCGGCCGGCTCTGCGGCCTCGACGACGGCCTCGGCCACGACGACCTCGGCGGGGGCCTCGGCACCGGCCAGGAGCTCACGCTCCCACTCGGCGAGCGGCTCCTCGGCCTCGGACGAGGCGCCGCCAGCACGGGCGATCAGACCATCAGCCACGGCATCGGCGATGACCCGGGTCAGCAGGGCGACCGAGCGGATGGCGTCGTCATTGCCCGGGATCGGGAAGTCCACCTCGTCGGGATCGCAGTTGGTGTCCAGGATCGCAATGACCGGGATGCCCAGCTTGCGCGCCTCGCCGACGGCGATGTGCTCCTTCTTGGTGTCGACGACCCAGACCGCACTCGGGATCTTGGCCATGTCCCGGATGCCGCCCAGGGTGCGCTCGAGCTTCTCCTTCTCGCGCCGCATCATGAGCAGCTCCTTCTTGGTGAAGCCCGAGGCCGCGACCGTGTCGAGGTCCATCTCCTCGAGCTCCTTCATCCGCTGAAGGCGCTTGTGGACGGTGTTGAAGTTGGTCAGCATGCCACCGAGCCACCGCTGGTTCACGTACGGCATTCCCACGCGCGTGGCCTGCTCGGCAATCGCCTCCTGGCCCTGCTTCTTGGTGCCGATGAACATGACGGAGCCTCCGTGGGCCACCGTCTCCTTGACGAACTCGTAGGCGCGGTCGATGAACGACAGCGACTGCTGCAGATCGATGATGTAGATGCCATTGCG
>DMPC01000105.1:2760-3031 GCA_003456155.1 Actinomycetota bacterium
CTCTCGAGCAGCTGGCGCATGGTCACGACGGCCATGGTGCACACTCCTAGCGGCCACCTGCGGTGGCCTGATCGGTTGGCGGCGCCGGCCGGTTGGCCGGACCCCTGACGACCCCCGGACGCTGAAGCCCACCTGCGGTGGGACCGACCAGCACCCGGCCTCACCTCGCGTGAGGACTGGGCCGTGCGAATTCCTGATCCGGGCCAAAGCCCGTCTCAGGTGCCGACATCCTACGGCCTGGCGCCCGATGCTCCGTCCACAGGGGGCGCCC
>DMPC01000105.1:3326-6074 GCA_003456155.1 Actinomycetota bacterium
GCCTTCACCCTCGGGATCTCGGCCCCCGGGCCGACCTGGCCGGTGGAACCGGCCGCCGTTGTCGCCCGCTTCGAGCCCCCCGCCCACGTCGGCGCACCGGGCCACCGGGGCATCGACCTGGGGGCCAGCACCGGTCAGACGGTCCGGTCCATCACCGCCGGGCGGATCGGCTTCTCGGGGGTGATCGCGGGCAAGCCCGTGGTCACCGTCCTGTTGTCGGACGGTCGCCGGGTGACCTACGAGCCCGTCCACTCCGCTCACGCCGCTGGAGCCCCGGTGGCGGCAGGCGACGTCCTGGGCACGGTGGCCGCATCAGGCGGTCACTGCGGCGGCCTCGCCGGGTGCCTGCACATCGGCCTGCTCCGAGGTGACCGCTATCTGGACCCGATGACCCTGTTCCGGCGCCCGGCCATCCTCAAACCCCTGGGGTTCCCGCCGCCCTCGGGTCTCCCGCGTCCTCATTCGTGACCGCGCGCGGGTGCGCCTGGGCGAACGTGGCCCGAAGCCGCTCGACCGATACGTGCGTGTACCGCTGGGTCGTGGCCAAGGTCGCATGGCCCAAGAGTTCCTGGACGCTGCGCAGATCCGCTCCGCCCTCGAGGACATGAGTCGCGGCACTGTGGCGCAGGGCATGCGGTGCCACCTCGGGGACTCCCGCCTGACGACTCAGCCGGTGAACCACCGCCCGCACGGTGCGCGGGTCGATGCGACCGCCACGAACGCCCAGGAACAGCGCCTGCCCCGACCGCTCCGATCGAAGTCGATCGCGCTCGGTCCACCAGTGGTCCAGCGCCCGTGCTGCCGGTCCCCCGTAGGGGACCGTCCGCTCTCGGTCACCCTTGCCCCGCACGCGGAGGGTGCGCTCGCCCCGGTCGATGCTCGGCAGGTCGAGGCCGCACAGCTCGGCGACCCGGATCCCCGTCCCGTAGAGCACCTCCACCATCGCTCGATCCCTCGCCCCTACCGCGGCGCCATCATCCGCGGCGACAGCAGCGTGGTCCATCAGCACGCTCGCCTCATCGGCCCCGAGCACCGTCGGCAGCACGCGGGCCACCTGGGGACTGGCGAGCCGCTCCCCCGGATCCTGATCGATCAGCCCACGGCGATGGCACCAGGCGGTGAAGGCCCGAGCGGAAGCAGCCCGCCGCGCCAGAGTGGCCCGGGACAGGCCTGCACTGTTCTGCTGGGCAAGCCAGCCCCGCAGATGCGCGAGGGAGACGTCGGCAAGACCTCCCGCTCCCCGGGCGACGCAGGCGTCCAGCAGTGACTCCACGTCTCCCGCGTAGGCGCGAACGGTGTGGCCGCTGCACCGGCGCTCGTCCGACAGGTGCACCAGGAAGGCGTCGCGGGCATCGCTCATCGATGCCGGCAGCGACGGTCGGTGGTCGGACACCTCCTCATGGTCGCAAGGCAGAGCTCGTCGGGGCGGCAGGCACGCGGAGACGCCGCCATCCGAGCGGACCCTCCTCGACCCATCCCTGCGCCACCAGGATCGACGCCGATGCGAGCACGTCACGAGTTCCGAGCCCGCTTCGGCGCACGAGGCCGGCGAGATCGATCGACCCCCGTGAGGGCAGCGCATCGAGGATCCGAACCTCACGATCAGCCAGCGCATCGCGCCTAGCCCGGGGGTCGCGGGGCGTGGGGGTCGACGTCGCTGGGACTCCACCCGACTCCAGATCGACCGCGGCAAGGACATCCGAGCATGCCGTGACGAGGACGGCCATCCCCTCCTGCACCATCCGGTGACAGCCGGCCGACGCGGGAGAGGTCACAGGCCCCGGCACGGCCAGCACCGGTCGCTGCAACGACCAGGCGGCACGCGCTGTGACGCTGGTGCCGGATCGCTCGGCAGCCTCCACGACCACGGTGGCGCGGCTGAGGGCAGCGATCATCCGGTTGCGGGAGAGGAACCGCTGACGCCGGACGCTCTCTCCGGGGGGAACCTCACTCACGACCAATCCCTGATCCGCGATCTGCGCCAGCAAGGATGCATGGGCGACGGGGTAGGCCACGTCGACCCCTCCGGCGACCATCGCGATGGTGAGGCCGCCGGCGTGCAGCGCCGCACGATGGGAACTGGCATCGATCCCGAAGGCCGCCCCCGACACGATCGTCCAGCCCGACGCCACGAGCTCCATCGACCAGGTCCGGGCGATCTCCTCCCCGTAAGCCGTACAGGCCCGGGCTCCGACCATCGCCACCGAGCGCAGGGCCGCCAGGCGAAGGTCCGCCGCACCCATGACCCACAGGGCGAGAGGGGTCCGCTCCCCTAGGGCCGACAATTGGCTTGGCCACTCGCGATCCACCCGCGTCACGATCCGAGCGCCCACCTGCTCTGCTCGGTCGCGCGCGGCCGCTGCCTCGACCCCCGCAAGTCGTGCCGCGATTCCCTCCCCCTGGCGCAGGCCGGTCCGACCGGCACGGGCACGCGCGAGGAACTCCTCCTGGCCGATCTGACTCAGGAGTTCGGCCACCGAAGGATCGCCGGGCTCCACAGCATGCGCCAGCACGATCCAGGGGTCCGCCGCGCCGCTTGAGTCATCCGTTCGCGCGGTCGTCATGTCACTGGCCTGCTCGGGCATCCGATCGGACTCCCGATCCGATGCGGCATCGGGACTCATGTGGGCCACCCCAGATGCGCACCCCGCAACGACAGGGCTCCTGCGATGTCGTCCCGATCGGGGCGGTCGACCCCACGCAGGTCGGCCAGGGTCCAGGCCATCCGCAGGACGCGATCGACACCTC
>DMPC01000020.1 GCA_003456155.1 Actinomycetota bacterium
GGGCCTCCGATGAAGGGCCGTGAGGCCGTGCGTGCGACCGCGGAGCCGATCAGCCCACCTGAGCCGATCGTCCAGACCCTCGGCTCCGTCACGGATCGTCGCCGAAGGTGTCATCGGGATCGCTCACGACGACGTAGAGCGGCTTGCCCAGGGACATATTTGTGGCGGCGCCGACATATTGGGCGATGATCCCGAGCGATAGCAGCGTGGCTCCCCCCACGACGAGGATCGCGACCATCGTCGACGGCCATCCGGTGACAGGCACCGAGCTGAACACGAGCGAGCCGAGAATCCACACGGTCAGCAGGGCACCGAGCACCACGAAGGCGGCACCCAGGAAGGAGACGAACATCAGCGGGCGAGTACCGGAGGAGACAACAAGCCGGCCGAAGTGGGCGAGCAAGCGCGAGAGGGAGTAGTTGCTCGCCGGGCGACCCTCATCACGCATCACGACCGGCTCCGTCGCGACCGTGGCCACCACCCATGAGAGCGCGACGTCGAGATAGACGCCCTGGCCGGTGTACGCGGCAACACTGCGGGCGACCTCACCGTGCATCAGGCGGTAGGAGTTGAAGGACTCGAAGTCTCGTCCGGCGAGAACCTTGACGAACAGCCACTTGGCCATGCGGGATGCGGCGTTGCGCGCGGCTCCGTGCGGAGGCGGGTTGCTTGGCGCTGCGTAGACGAGTTGGGCTCGCTCGGTATATGCCCGATCGAGCATTGCACCGATGTAGGCCGGATCCATCTGGCCGTCCTCATCCATCGTGACGACCCACCGACCCTGCGATGAGGTCATGCCGGCGAGGGTGGCAGCGTGCTGGCCGAAGTTGCGGGACAGCCAGATCGGTCGCACGAAGTCGTACTTATCGGCGAGGAGACGAATGGCGTCGTCAGCCCTGCCGGGGCCCCGATCCCACACGAGGAGCACCTCGGCGATCTCGAACGCGCGGCCGCTCGGTGTCACCTGAGCAGAGCGCAGCTCTGCCAGCTCAGCGACGAGGTGGGGGAGAGTTGTCTCGCCCGAGTAGACCGGGATCACCACGCTTACGCGCAGCGGGGAGGTCTCGGGCACGAGCCGAGTCTAGCCGTGAGAGGGCGAGTGGAAGGCTCCCCGCAGCTTGAGCACGCGATAGGCGGCACGCCGCATCAGCGTCTGCTCGTGGCGCATCACGTGGGCACGAGCGCGCTCTGTCGCTGATGGTCGCGGGTGCAGCACGCCCTCCATCTCCGCCTGCCAGTCGCGGATCTGCTCGGTCTGTTCCTTGACCAGACGGGTGGACCACGAGCTACTACTCACCCGGAACGCCCCGATGGGCGCCTTGCGCACCGCAATCGGGCCGGTCTGGAGCACCCTCGTGTAGAGCTCAAGATCGAGCAGGAAGGGCCGTTCGTCGTTCCAGCGCAGCGCGGCGTCCAGTACCTGGCGGCGGAACAACACGGCCAGAGGCTCACCGAACACGTTGGTGCCCTGCAGGTAGGCGGCGCGGAGTGCAGCGTGGCCGTCCATGAGCCCGGCCTCAAGGCCGGCGCAGCCGCGGCCGCGGTAGAGGAGGCGACCGTCGGCATCGACGATGTCTCGCTGGGCGACAGCGAAGAGCGCGTCCGGATGGGCGGCGAGATCCGCCAATTGGTCGGAGATCGAGGTCGGATAGAGGACGTCGTCCTGGCAGAGCAGCTTCACGAAGTCGCCCTGCGCTGCTAGTGAGGCCTCCGTCCAGTTGTCAGCCGCTGTGATGCCAGGGGGCATCTCCATGGATCGCACGCGGGGGTCGCCCACCTGATGAATCCATTCACGGGAGCCATCGGTCGAGCCTCCGTCGACCAGGACGATGTCGAGCTCCGAGTGGCTCTGAGCAAGCACGGAGTCGACGGCCTTCGGGAGGTGAGCCATCCCGTTGAAGACCGGGATCACGACCGACACGACTGCGCCCACGCCCACAGTCTGGCAGCCCGGGCAGCATGGCCGCCTCAAGTAGACTCGCGGGACACCTCACAGAGGAGCCCGATGGTCGATCTGCTGTACGCCCTCGCGTACATCGCGCTCCCCATCGTCACCTACCTGGTCGCGCGCAATCTCACGTGGACCGTGGCGATCGTCTCCGGATCGGTCGCGCTCGTCGGTGCTGTCGTCACCTTCGTGATCAAGGTCGGGGATTCCTGGAACTTCGCGTCCCTTCAGCTGGCCACCCTCGGTGCCTTGATCCTCGCCCTGGCTGTGACACTGGCGGCCCGCCTCATGGCCCGCGAACGTATGCCCTGGCCCGCCCTGCCATGGCGGCGGCACCTGCTGGTCGTGGGCTTGCCCTTCCTCGTCATCGTCCTGATCATCGTGGTGTCGCGGCTCATCGCGGCCCCCCGAGCGGGCCTGTTCACGGCCGTGGGCTACCTGGTTCGACGTCAATACGCCGAGGACAACGCGAAGTGGCTCGACTTCACGGGCCAGCTCGTCACGGGTAACGATGTTGTGCAGGGCGTCTCGATGGGTGGGCCTCTGCAGTTGTTCCTGGTGATCGTCGCAACCGCCCTCGCGACTGCATCCGTGCTCCTCCTCGGCGGCGTCAACGAGGTCTTCGTGGCTGCCAACACGGTCGTCTACGCGCAGTACTTCCTGGCCGCAATGGTGCCGTTCGTCTTCGCGCCCCTGGTCGAGGCCCGGGTCAAGGGCGCAGGTGATGGGCAGCGCCGGGGCTTCATCCCTGCACCGCTCCTGTGGGCAGGGATGCTGGTACTGGCCGTGGCCATTCTTGCTGTCGGCGGCCTGGGCCACCTGACCCTTCAGTTCGTCTTCCTCGCCACGGTCATGTGGGTGGGGGTATTCGTGATCGGTTCCCGGGTGCCGCACGTCTACGCCCTGACATCGCTCGTGATCGTCGTGGTCTCTCTTGTGTGGTTCCCGCTGCTGCCGATCAGCGTGGTCGTCATGGTGGCTGGTGCGGTGGCCATCGTGGTTGCGCTCGTTCGCGGGGGTGCCCGACGCCCAGGACTGTGGGCGATCGGCATCGCGTGGGCTGCCACGATCGTCCTCACCTGGCCCGAGTACCGCTCGACCATCGGGTACATGACCGCCGACGTCAATGCCACGGGCGACATGGCGGGCGGCGCGGTCGGAGGCATCGCTGCGGCAGCCATGCCTGTGCCGTCACTGATCGTGCCGATGCTCGATCTCCTCGACAGCAAGGGCGGCACCGAAGCGGTCGGCCCGATGCTGGGCATCCTGCTTCTGATCTCTGCGGTCCTCGCAACGATGTTCATCGCCCGCCGCCGCTCCGCTGCTGGTCGCAACCGCCTGCTCCTCGCCTTCGCCCCGGCACTCCTGCTCGGCGGGTACGCCGTCGCCCTGGCCGTCCTCGGCACCTGGTACGCCGGTGACGGACCCAACTACGGTGCGGTGAAGACCACCTTCCTCGTCAGCGTGACGATCATCGCGGTGGCAGTACCGCTCGCCCTGATGGAGATCGATCGTCGCCGCGTGGGGACCACGCTGGTGCGAGTGGCGGGTATCGCCGGAATCGTCTACCTGCTCGCCGTCGACGGCATCCTGCCTCGAGCCGCTGTCTACACCAGCCCAGAGCAGTGGCCGGATGCCTCGGGCGAGGATCGCGGCTACTGGTGGCCAGCCGAGGTGAGGAAGCAGGCCGAGCAGACGATCGAGAGCCTGCCCATCGCTTGCGCCTACCGCCCGCCTGGTGCGGGAGCACCCTCTGCCCTGCCCAACGGGCAGACTGCCTACTCCTGCACACGCCTGCTCGTCGGACTCTCCGGTGCCGACACGACCGGGCAGCCGCTCGTCGACTGGCAGCGCCGAGAGTGGTTCACGAACACCCCGGCGTGGGATGACGAGTACCCCCGTCTGATCACGCTGCCGGAATCGTTGCGCCAGAAGGACTTCATCCTCATGGACGAACTCGACGAGGTTGTCGGACTCGACTCCGTGCAGTCCTTCATGGATCGCTACAAGCCGGAATGGGCCCAGGAACAGGCCAGTGGCTGAAGACGCGAGCTTCACGCCTCCTGCGACTCTGCGAGGCAAGGCGGGACGTATGGCGAGCCGTCTCTTGCCTGACTTGGATCAAAGATCCTTCTTCCGGGCTCGAGAAGCGGACATGAAGCGGCGGGTGGCGTCAGGTGCGTATGCAGGATGGAGTGCAGTCCCTCGTGGCCCTCGGCCATCCGTCCTCAAGGCGCAGGCTGAGCCACATGTTGTGGTGGTGCCCTATGAAGGTCGAGACTCGGGATTGTGGGGACCGGGACATAGAAACCTCTACTTCGAGGCCGGTGCCCTCCTCGGTGAGTTGCAGGGTCATGATCGTGTCAGCTTCTTTCATGTTGATCGCGGCACCGCCTCGGGGACTTGGCACACGCAGCTTGTCGACTACCTGAATGACGTGGGTGCGACGCATGTTCTCACCCATATCGAAGGAGACCCAGGTGCAGGTGATGGAACCTGGACCTGGGACTCCGCATGGTCGCTCATGGATCGGTTCTGGGGAGGAGTGCTTCTCGGAACCATGTTCGACTCTGCCTTCCGGTACACCTTCCTCAAGGGAAAGTTTCTGGCTCGAATGTCGCCGCGCTTTCTTCTTGTCGACATCTGCATGCCGATGGACGGCGCACTCGTTCGCGGCGTACCGGAGGTGGGACCAGTGAACATGCCCATGTCCGATGAGTCGATGGCGCTCGTGGAGGAACGACTTTCGACCGTTGAAGTCGAGCACGACGTGTCTTTTGTTGGCGTGCTTTACCCCAATCGCATTGAGATGATCGAGGCCCTCAGAGCGGAGGGCTTCAGCGTCGTCGTCAACCCGCATCGTCAAGATGAGGCACGTACGCGGCAGGAGACCATGGCCAATCAACCGGGTTGGCTTGAGTACATGGCTGGCCTGGCAGGAAGTCGAGCGACTATCAACTTCTCAGAGTCTTCGGCCGGTGGGGTCCAGCAGCTCAAGACCCGGGTGATCGAAGCGGGGCTGGCCGGAACCCTTCTCCTCACGGATGACGTGAATCTGACCTCTCGTTTCTGGACTCCAGACGTGGAGTACGGCTACTTCTCCTCACTGGGTGACCTCCCCGGAGTGGCAGAGTCCTTCTTGTCGGACGGACAGAGGTCGGAGCGTGCCCGAGTGGCCTTCGCTCACAAGTCTCGCGAGCTTGCTCGAACGGGATTCTGGGGTGAGATCGACTCAGTGCTTCTTCGGCGAGGATTGCCCTCGGTCTTGGCCTAGACGAGCTCCCTAGGTTCAACGAGCCGTGACGTGATGATCCCGTGGCGCTGCTCAGGCAGGTGCCTCCCGAGTACTTCCTGAACCCGCGACACATCGAGGGACAGATCACGATTGCGGGGCGGATCGACATCGGCCGCCGTCGGCGTGATCAGCCCGGCATCGAGGCCGAACTCTTCGGCGACGGCCACGCCGAATTCATACTTGGTCAGGGCATCCGGCGATGTCACGTGCAGGATCCCGGTCGCGTCGCTCTGCGCGAGTTCGACGAGTGCGTCGCAGAGAACCCCGACGTAGGCACTGGTGACGATGAAGTCGGTGAAGCCCTTGACCTGTCGACCCTCTCGCAGGTTGGTGACGAAGAACTCCAGGATCGAACGTGAGCCAGAGGGGCTCCAGCCGAAGA